>CAZIXN010000032.1:0-20463 GCA_964543215.1 uncultured Phycisphaera sp. | reverse complement strand
GCGTCGCCGAGATAGATGTCGTCGCCTTCGGTGGCGTCGGGGATGGGGTTGTCGGTGTCGGCATCGATCCACGAGGCGGAGAGCAGGATGCGTGGCTCGAGTGCTTCGGGCTTGAGCTTGGCGCGGTCGTGGGACGCGAGGCGCTGTTGCTTGGCATCGGCACGGGCGGCGCGTTGGGCGGCGCGTCGCTCTTTGCGGCTGAGCTTGGCGTGGTTGGGATCGGGCGTGGCGTTGGCGTCTTGGTAGTTCACGGGTCGATCTCCCCTTGCGTCGGGACCGGCCGGGCCGAGGTGGGCACGGGCGTGCGGCGGCCGCCGCGAGGGTGCGGGAGCCACGTTGTGGCATCGGGGTTTGGGGAGGTGGAGTCCGGGCCGGCCCGGGTCGTCCAATGAAAAGCGCGGCGCGGGGGGTGGGGCTGTGACGATTGGTGAGGTTGGGAGGTAAGCCGGCGCGGACGCGGGCTTCTCGGACGTTTCGCGTCAGTGGAGCGGCGGAAGGCCGTGCGTCGCGCGCAGGCGATTCACGGCGTCGAGCCAGCTTCCATCGCGCTTCCAGAACTTGAGCAGTTGGCTGCGGGAGAGGTTCAGCGCGGCGGCGGTGTCGGCGTCGTGGCCGTGATGCGTTGCGAGCGCGTCGAGGGTTTCGGCGAGGATCGCCGGGAGGTCGGCGTGGGCTTCGTTGATGGTGAGGCGACCGCGGGCGGCGCGTGATTGCCAAAGGTCGCTGGGTTGGGACCACGCATAGCGCACGTTGAGCGCGAGCTTGACGCGCAGGCGGAACGTCGCCATTGCGAGGTTCTGAGCCTGGCTGCGTCGTTCGCTGGCCTCGGCGACGGTGACGGTGGGGCGGTGCGTGAGGCGGATGGCGGTTTCGACCTTGTTGCGGTGCTGGCCGCCGGGCCCGCCGCGGCGGGTGCGTTGCACGTCGCAGGCCTTGATCAGGTCGGCGTTGGGCAAGCACGCGGGATGCGTGGCATCGACGGTCGAGGAACCGTCCGGGGAATCTTCCGGGGGGCAAGCCATGCCGGTATTGTGCCGATCTCCCCGGCAGCCCGCGTTCGGTGAACGCGGGCTGCGCGTGACTACCTGCGATGACGGCCCATCATGAGCGAACCGACCGACCAGCCGACGCCAACTTCGAGCAAGCTCGAACAGCTCGACGCGTTCATGGCGGCCAACCCGTGGCACCCGCGTGTCGTGCCGTACTTCGTGTTCATCGTCGGGCTGGCGATCACGGGCTTCATCCCCGGCGACCGCGCGGCGGCGCTGGCGTACCTGCCGATCTACCTGGTCATCAACACGGTGATCCTCTGGCTGCTGTGGCGCTACCGCAAGCTTACGCCCGAGCTGAACCTCAAATTCCACTGGACGGTGATTCCGTCGGCGGTGTTTCTCACGGCGGCTTGGGTGGCGCTGGGGTTCGCGTGGAACTGGCTGTTCACGGGTGAGGTTTACCTGAGTGAATACCGCGATGCGACCGGCGTCGTCCCGTCGGTACCGCCGAGCGACGCGGCGCCGTTCGGCGAGTTGTATCTCGTCGCGCCGGCGCTGTTCTGGGTGACGTTCGTCTGCCGCGGCATCGGGATGTCGGTGACGGTGGCGCTGTTCGAAGAGTTGTTCGTGCGGTCGGCGCTGCTGCGTGGGTTTCACCGTTGGAAGGACACGAAGCTGGGCCTGATGCAGGTCGCCGCGGACATGCCCGCGGTGGGCGACATGGTGGCGACCAAGCCCAGGTTCATCGAGGCGCAGAAGCAGCCCGCGGCGTTCACGCGTCAGCTCACGGACACGCCGCTGGGCGCGGTGACGATCTTTGCGACGTTTGCTTCCACGCTGATCTTCATGCTGGCGCACCTGCCGCGCGACTGGGCGGGCTGCATCGCGTGCGGGGTCGTGTGGTGTGCGATGGTGTGGTACACGAATCGCGCCTCGTTGCCGCAAGAGAAGCGCAAGGGGCTGGGCCCGGTGGTCTGGTCGCACGGCCTGGTGAACGCGGGGCTGTGGGTGTACACGATCACGACGGGGGATTGGCAGTTTCTGTAAAGCGGCGGCCGGTGGCCGATTGATTTTTGAATAGCTGCGACGCGACGGCGGCCAGCGGCCGCCGCTTTATGCAGGGCGCTTGTAGAACGGCAGCTTGACGACTTTCGCGTCGGCGTAGGTGGCGCCGACGGCGACTTGCACGGTGTCGCCGGGGGCGACGGCATCGCGGGGGACGTAGGCCATGGCGACGGGGTGGCCGAGCGTGGGCGAGGCGCAGCCGGAGGTGACGATGCCGATGGACTTGTCGGCGTGCATGACGTCGGCGTCCTGTCGGGGCGTTCGTTTGCCGTCGAGCGCCAGGCCGATGAGTTGGTGCGGCGGTGCGGCGGCGATTCTTTCGAGCGCCTCCTGTCCGATGAAGCGGGGGATGGGCGGCTGTCCTTCGGTGGCTTCGTGCTTGTCGAGCGAGACGGCAAAGCCCAGGCCTGCACTAAGCGGGTCGCGGTTTTCGTCGAGTTCGTGGCCGTAGAGCGGCATGCCGGCTTCGCAGCGCAGCGAGTCGCGGGCGGCCAGGCCGGCGGGTTTGATCGGCGCGTCGTCGGCGGAGGCGTCCTTGAGCAGGAGCTTGACGGCCATGCCGGCCATGCTCGCGCCCATGATGATTTCGACGCCGTCTTCGCCGGTGTACCCGGTGCGGGAGACGGTCATCTTGAGGATCATCAGGTTCTTGAGCGTGAATCGGTAGTTCTTGAGCGTGGGGATTTCCTTGCTGAACTTGCCGATGGTGTCCATGACCCTGGGGCCCTGGATGGCGAGCATCGCGGTGGAGGTCGTGAGGTCTTCGAGGCGGACGGTGAGGTCGTATTCATCCACGACGGCGTGGAAGTGGGCCCACAGTTTGAGTCGGTTGGACGCGTTGACCACGAGCAGCCAGTGGTCGTCGAAGCGGTACACGAGCACGTCGTCGAGCACGCCCCCGGAAGCCGAGCAGACCAGGGAGTAGCGGCACTGCTTGACGTCCATGTCGCTGATTTTTCGGGTCAGCACGGTTTCGAGGAGCTTGCGGGCGTGCCGGCCGGAGACCTGGATGCGGCCCATGTGCGAGACGTCGAACAGCGAGCCGGAGGTCCGGCACTGCTGGTGTTCCGCGGTCGGCGAGCCGTAGTGCAGGGGCATGTCCCAGCCGGCGAAGTCGACGAGCTTGGCGTCGTGCTGCTGGTGGAATTTCTGGAACGGGGTTTGGAGGAGTTCGGGCATGGGGGGGGTCCGACGCTTCGTCCCTTTGGGACTCAGCATTCGGTTTTGGGGGGTCAGGGGAGGAGGTTCAGGAGGGCGTCGATCGCGGGGAGGAGGATCGGGTCCCACGACACGCAGCCGGGGGCGAAGATCAGGATCAGCAGACAGAGCAGCGTGGATCGGAGCGTGTTCACGGTGGGATGATAAATGAACGAGAGAAACGCAGAGGTGGCAGAGTCGCAGAGGCGCAGAGCGATGCGGTCAGAAGGCGTCGGCTCTGCGTCTCTGCGCCTCTGCACGCTCTGCGGTTCTTTCGTCGGCCGGCGTCATGGCCGGTTCGCCGAGGTAGGCGAGGGCTTGTTCCATGAAGCGCATGACGGCGGGGCCGGCGACGGTGCCGCCGTAGTGTCCGATGTTCTTGTCGGGCTGGTGGATGAAGCATCCGACGACGAGGCGCGGGTGTTCGAGCGGAGCACCGGCGACGAAGGAGGAGACGTATCCGTTTTCGAGGTAGCCGGGTCCGTCGGGGTTGGGGAGTTGGGCGGTGCCGGACTTGCCGAACATGGCGTACTGCTTTGAGCTGGCGCGTCGGCCGGTGCCTTCGGTCATGACGCGGCGGAGGACCTGGCGGGTGAGCCGGGCGGTTTCGGGGGACGTGACGATGGCGGGGGGGGAACCCACGGACGCGGTGCGTGGGCTTCGATCGGTTTGCAGGACGATGGTGGGATTGAGAAGGTGTCCGTTGTTGGCGAGGCTGGCGAAGGCGCGGGTGACTTGCAGGGGGGTGACGGCGACGCCGTGTCCCATGGGGATGCGCGTGAGGTCGGTCCAGGACCAGTCGGCGACGTCGCGGAGCATGCCGGGCTGTTCGCCGATGAGGCCGGAGTTGGTGGTCTTGCCGAAGCCGAAGGATTCGACGACGGCGTGCAGATGTTCCTTGCCCATGCGTTCGGCGACGATGCCCATGCCGATGTTGGAAGACTGGACCAGGACGTCTTCCCAGGAGAGCGTGCCGTGGGGCGAGGCGTCGCGGAGGATCGGTCCTCGTTGCGGCTTCCACCAGCCTTGCTCGGAACAGTCGAGCATCTCGCGGGGATCGGCGAAGCCCTGCTCGGTGGCGGCGGCCCAGACCAGCGGTTTGAAGATCGAGCCGGGCTCGAGGAGGTCGGTGACGGCGCGGTTGCGTCGGAGCTGCGGGTCGGCGTTGCCGGCGGCATCGGGTGCGATGCGCGGGGGCAGGCCTGCCTGATTGGTGGGGTGCTGCGGATTGAAGTTGGCGTTGGCGAGCGCGAGGATTTCGCCGGTGTACGGATCGAGCACGACCATCTGGCCGGCCTTGGCGCCGAACTCGGCGACGGTGCGGTCGAGTTGTTCCTCGGCGTAGCGCTGGAGCGTGAGGTCGATGGTCAGGCGGAGCGGCTGGCCGTCCTGAGGCGTGGCGTCGTAGTGGTCGATCCACAGAGGGCGCCTTCGGGAATCGCGGAGCAGGGTGTAGCCGCCGCCGGTGCCGGCGAGTTGGGCGTCGAAGGATTTTTCGAGGCCTTCGATGCCGGTGCCGTCCTGGTTGACGAAGCCGACGAGCTGCGCGGCCAATTCGCCCTGGGGGTAGTCGCGGACCAGATGAGGTTCGAGCGCGAGTCCGCGCACTTCGGCGACGAGGTTGCGGGCGGCCTCAATGTTCGCGTCGTTGACCCGGAAATCCAGAACGACGTAGCGGGAGTGTGGCCGGTCGGCCATGGCCATTTCGATGGCGATGGGGTCCAGGCCCAGGCGCTCGGCGACGATGAAGGACAGGGTCGCGGGGTCCTGGAGCAGCGCGGGATCGACGAAGAGTCGGTAGGCCACGCGGGTGTTGGCCAGGGGCCGGCCGCGGCGATCGAGCAGCATGCCGCGGCGGGCGGGCAGGTCGTGATGGGATGCCTGCCGTTCGAGCAGGGAGAGGACGCGGGGGTCGGGGCGTTGTTGCAGCTGCGCGACCCGGCCGAGCAACGCGAGCAGAACGATGGTCATGACGCCCACGGCGATTCGGCCGGCGATGAGGACGCGCTGGGCACGGTCGGCCTCGCGGGTATCGGGGTTCCTGGGCAGGCGGGCGGCGGGCTGGTGGAAGGGCACATCCGGGGACGGCCGGTGGGGAGGCGGCTCAGTCATGAGGCGGCTCCGACACCGGATCGACATCCGGTGCTTGGTTGGACGCGGTGGGCACGGGGCGGGTGGGGATCTCGAGGCGGTCGAGAGCGGCGAGCAGGCGGGCCGGGCTGGTGAGTTCGACGATGCGGTACTGCGTGTCCCAGGTCGCTTTGCGGGCGCGGTCCATGTCCAGGTGGAGTTCGGCGACGGCGTGGAGCTGTTCGTTGCGCTGGCGTCGGAGTTCCAGCGCGGCGGAGCCGATGAT
This sequence comes from uncultured Phycisphaera sp., assembly GCA_964543215.1. Lineage (GTDB taxonomy): Bacteria > Planctomycetota > Phycisphaerae > Phycisphaerales > Phycisphaeraceae > CAZIXN01. Next base: position 14,853 of record CAZIXN010000032.1, on the reverse strand, counting down.
GGACAGGCCGATCAGCAGGAGGAGGAGTCGGGGGAGCATTTGGAAATCGAGAAAATCGGGAAGATCAAGAAAGCCGGAAAATTCAGAACTGCGGCTTTGGCTTGGGCCTGCGTGTTTTCTGGATTTTCATGATGTTCTGGATTTTCTTCATTTATCCGCCTCAGCCGGGGATGCGGAGTTCCTGGCCGACTTTGACGGTGTCGGGGGTGTCGAGTCGGTCGCGGTTGGCTTCGTAGAGTTCTTTCCAGCGGTCGCGTGAGCCGAGGGTGACTTCGGCGATGCGGGAGAGGTTGTCGCCGGTTTTGACGGTGTAGGTTTTGGCGGCGGGACGAGCGGGGGGGGCGGAAGGATTTTGGATTTCGGATTCGGGATTTTCGATTTTTTGGGAAGCACTTGCGTCGGTGGGGAGTTTGAGTTCCATGCCGACGACGACTTTGTCGGGGGAGGCGAGGACGTCGCGGTTGGCTTCGTAGAGTTCGAGGTATCGGGCTTGGGTGCCCAGATGTCGTTCGGCGAGTTTGGAGAGCGAGTCGCCGGCCTGGACGGTGATGGTTTGGCCGGACGCTTCGCTGCGCTGGGCGTCGGCGTGGGCGGTGATGGGGGCGAGGGTTCCGGGTGCGTCGCCGGCGGCGTTGATGCCGGTGATGGGGACGAACAGGCCGGTGGACATGAGGGCGGTGGGCGGTTCGTTGGCGATGGAATCGTCGGGGGCGCTGCGGTCCAGGATGGTGGTTTGCCGGGCGACCTGCGGGGTGGGCGGGTCGATGTGGCCGGCGCGGTTGGGGATGATCAGGCGTGAGCCGGGGGTGAGTTTTCCGTCGGCGTCGAGGGCGTCGGGGTTGGCGGCCAGGAGGGAGTCGGCGTAGGCGGCGTCGTGGTAGTACTTGATGGCGACCGAGCCGAGGGTGTCGCCGCGCAGCACGTCATGAAGGAACTCCGAGCCGGCCTGGCGGACGGGGGCGGGGGCGATGGCGAGAGACGGGTCCGAGGCTTCGGCGCGCAGGGCGTCGGGCAATCCGCGGATGGCGGTCGTGGGGTTGGGGGCGTCGGTGTTGACGGTGGGTTGGACTTGTCGCCAGGCCGGGGGCGGGCTGGGGAGGTCGGCGAGTATGGAGCCGGCGTCGGCGGCCTGGACGTCGGGGCGCTGGCGGGACGGCGGGCCGAGCGTGGGCTCGGCGAAGCGGTCCGGGGCGATGAGGCGGGGCGCGGATTCGGGCAACCCGCGGACGTTGTCCGTGGAAGTGGGGGTGGGTTGCTCGGTGGTTTGCTGGCCGGGCTGGATGCCTTGCTGGGCGGCGGGGGCGAACCGGGCGACGGCGGCGGCGTTGCCGGCCTGGGCTTCCTGGGGTCGGGAGACGGCCAGGTGATCGGAGATGATGACGCCGATCAGCAGGATGACGCCCAGGGCGATGAGGAGGCCGACTTTGGTTTCGCGTGCCATGATGGGTTCTCGTCCGTGAGAAGGTTGGAGCAGGGGCTGAGGGGCTAAGGGGCTAAGGAGCTAAGGAGCTAAGGGGCTAAGGAGCTTGGTGGGTTGAATTGGAAGACGCGGAGTTTGGCGCTGCGGCTTCGTGGGTTCTGGGCGGCTTCGTCTTCGTCGGCGACGATGGGTTTGCGGGTGATGCGTTGCCCCAGGCCGCGTTGCTGGTATTCGAGGAAGGTGTGTTTGACGCGGCGGTCTTCGAGGCTGTGGAAGCTGATGAGGGCGGCGACCCCGCCGCAAGTGGCGTGGACGAGCTGCGGGAGTTGTTGGAGCAGGGTGTCGAGGCTGTCGAGTTCTCCGTTGACGGCGATGCGCAGGGCCTGGAACGTGCGGGTCGCCGGGTCGATGCGGTGGCCGGGCTTCACGCGGCCGCCGTGCTTGGTGCGACCGGCCTTTCCGCTTTTGCGGGGGCGGGGGGCGGGATAGGCACCGCGCACGATTTGCGCCAGGTGCGCAGTGGTCACAATCGGCGAAACGGCCCGGGCTTCGACAATCTTGCGGGCGATGCGGCGGCTCAGCCGGTCTTCGCCCAACTGGTAAATCAGGTCGGCCAACGCTTCTGCGGACAGCGAACCGACCAACTCGGCGGCGGTCGGGCCCGCTGAACCGGGATCAAGCCGCATGTCCAGCGGGCCATCCGTGCTGAACGCCAACCCACGCGACGGATCGTCCACCTGGTTCGACGCAAAACCCAGGTCCGCCAGCACAACATCCGCCGCCCCGCAGCCCGCAGCGCTCAGCACCTCCGGGGCGTCGGTGAACGGGCCGTGGTGCAGGTGCAACCCGACGCCGCGCTCGGCCGCGAGGGGCGCGAGGCGCGCCCGGCCGTACGCCAGATTGCCCGCATCCAGGTCCGTGCCGACGTACGCCCGCATCGGCACCGAACGGATCACCGCCTCGGCGTGCCCGCCCCGGCCCAGCGTCGCGTCAAACACCACGCCCTGCCCGTCCCGCGCCTGCAGCGCCGGCACCAGCGCATCCAGCACGGCCGACATGAGCACGGGGACGTGGCCGTGCGCGTCGGGCGGGGGATGGTCTGCGGGGCAATCGATCCAAGCAAGGTAACACCCGACACGCCCCGCAGCCGCAGGCCACGGCCGGCGCGTGCCCTGCGATTCGCGGCGTGCTTCGCGCAGGCCGTGGGCCTGCGGCTACCAAAGCAAAGCCAACGGGCGTGTTGCTTGGACGTGCGGGGTTGGTATGCTTTCGCGTTCCTCGCAGCCCGCGTGGCGGAATTGGCAGACGCGCCGTCTTCAGGTGGCGGTTCCTTCACCGGAGTACAGGTTCGACTCCTGTCGCGGGCACTCGACCGTGTTGAGATGCGGTTTCCTGCGTCTCAATGCGGTTTTTCATTGCGCTACCGGGGGGTCTGCACGTGGCCGCCGCGCCCGAAGCCGACGCCGCCCAAGAACGACCGGCCCGGTTTCGGTTCCCTGGCCCGCGTTTCTGCTCGTCGTCCGTTGGATTTATCGACCTTTCTGCAGCCCTGCACAAGCTTTCTGCAGCCCTGCACAAGCTCTCTGCAGCGCTGCAGAAGAGCCCGGCAGGCCCGCCGCGTGCCCCGCTTCCACGCATCGACTCCCGCGGCCCATCTGCGTTTATCCGCGGGTTCAAGCCTCCGGAAGTACTCCGATCGGTCTGCATCAGCCTTTGACGGCACCGGCGGTGAGGCCGGCGATGAATTCTTTTTGCAGCAGGAGGAACAGGCCCAGGACCGGGGCGATGGCGACGAGGGTGCCGGCCATGATCAGGCCGTAGTCGATGCCGTAGACGCCGCGGAGTTGGGAGATCCAGACGGCCAGGGGGTATTTCTCGGGGGTCGAGAGGATGATCTGCGGGCCGATGAAGTTGTTCCACGCGCCCAGGTAGGAGATGAGCAGGAACGCGCCGGCCATGGGTCGGACCATGGGCAGGGCCATGGTGAAGAACATGCGGATCTCGCCGCAGCCGTCGATGCGGGAGGCCTCCATCATTTCGTTGGGCATGCTCTGGATCATGGCCTGGCGGAAGAGGTAGATGCCGAAGGCCGGGGCGACCCCCGGAAGAATCAAGCCCACATACGTGTCCAGGAGGCCGAGCCAGTAGAGGAGTTGGTAGCCCGGGGCGATGAGCAGGGCCCCGGGGATGACCAGCGAGGCCAGAACGATGTTGTCGAGGGTGTCGCGGCCTTTGAAGCGGAACTTGGCCAGGGCGTAGCCGCCCATCGCGGCGCCCAGCGTGGCCAGGACGGCGGAGACCGAGGCGAAGAAGAAGGAGTTGAGGATGGCCCGCCAGATGCCGGTGGACCGCCGGGGGGCATCGGGGTCTTCGGGGTTGATGGTGCCGTTGAAGAGGCGATCGAAGTTGTCCAGGGTGAGCAGGCCCCACGCCCGGCCGAAAAGGCCCGCGGGGTTGCCCTCGGCGATGCTGAAGCGCAGGGGTGCGGGCTGGTCGGCGGGGGCAGAGGCGGGGGCGCGGGCGGGGGCGGGAAGATCGGCAGGGGTGGGGAGCGAGGGCGGGGGAGTGATCCGGCCGAGCGACTGGTTGACGTCGGCGGCGGGGGGGATGATGAAGTCGAAGCGTGCGGCGTCGGTGTCGGGTGCGACGGGGGGGATGGAGCCGTAGGCGACGCGGAGGGTCTTGGCCTGCGGCTCGGCGGCGCCGGCGCGGACGGCGACGGTGAGGTCGTAGATGGCCGAGGCGTTGGGGCCTTGGGGCAGGAGGGTGATGTCGACGACGGAGAGCTCGCCGGTGGCTTGGTCGATGGCGAACAGGCCGGCGGCGGGGAGGAAGGGCGAGGTGAAGAAGACGCTCTTGGGTTTGAAGGCCGAGCAGGCGAGATAGGCGAAGGGGATGAGGGTGATGGCGGCGAAGACGGTCAACGGCACGTAGATCGCGGCGTTGGCGAGGATCGGGTGTCGCTTGTTGAAGGTCGGGCCGTTCATGGGATGTGTCCGGGTTCCGGTTGTCCGGGTTCAGCGTTCTTCGGCGCGGCTGACGAGTTTCTGGATGACGGCGAAGCCGAAGAGGATGACGGCCAGGACCCAGCCGATGGCCGCGGCGTAGCCGAGCCGGCCGACGTTGAAGCCCTTGTCGAAGAGGTACATGACGACGGTGAGGCCGCCCTGATCTTTTCCGCCGCCGGCCCCCAGGAGCAGGAAGGGCAGCTCGAAGAGCTGCATGGAGCCGATGAAGGAGATGAGGAAGACGAAGGTCGCGACGGGCCGGATGGCCGGGAGCGTGACGTGCAGGAAGCGGTGCCAGGCGTTGGCGCCGTCGACGGTGGCGGCCTCGATGAGGTCCTGGCTGACGTTCTGGAGGGCGGCGAGGAAGTAGACCATGTTGTAGCCGACGTACATCCAGAAGCTGGCGATGATCAGCGAGGGCATGATGTATTCGGCGAGCCAGGGGAACTCGGTGTCCCACGTTGGCACGAACGGCAGCCACGCGGTGAGGTCGCGGAGCATGACGTTGAGCAGGCCGGTGTTCTTCTCGAAGATCAGCGAGAACATGATGGCCACGAACGCCAGGCCCACCAGGACGGGCGCAAAGAAGATCATGCGGAAAAACGCCCGGCCTTTGATCTCCGGCCGGTTGAGCAGCAGCGCCAGTCCCAGCGCGCAGGGCAGTTGGATGAGGATCGAGCCGGCGGCGAAGACGAAGGTGTTCTTGAGCGACTTCCAGAAGATCGGGTCGTCCAGCAGCCATTGGAAGTTGCTGATACCCACGAAGGTGGACACCTGGGGGCCGTCGTACTGCTTGAGGGCCATGACGACGGAATACAGCAGCGGGTAGACCGTGAAGATGCTGAAGAGGATGACGAACGGCCCGATGAACAGGTAGGGCGTCCACCAGACGTAGCGGCTGCGGGAGGCGCTCATGGGCGGGCCTCCGCGTCTTCGCCGTCATCGGGGGGATTGAGGAACACGTTGCGGCTCATTTCCTTGAGGACGCGGGCCTGGGCGTCGGCGAGCAGTTCGCGCGCCCGGGGCATCAGCGCTTCGGCGTTCATCTGCTGGGTGGGGACGATCCGGCCGGACTGCGCTTCGTCGTAAAGGATCGACACCGCGTCCTGGATACGGGTCAGCGCCTGGACGTGGAACGGGTTGGACGATCGGAACGGCACGGCCGGGGCCTGCTCGATGAATTCCGTGCCCGCAGCCTGGCCGGAGAAGTATGGGTCGGGCTCGTGGTAGTACGGCAGGTCCCACTGCGCCTTGACCGGCGAGATGATGTTGCTGACCATAAACATTTCGCGGGCCAGTTCGGGACTGAGGTAGAGGGTCTTGGCGACTTCCCAGGCCTCGTCGAAGTGTTCGGTGGATTTGGGGATGGCGATCATCGTGCCGCCGCGGACGCTGGTGCGCTTGCCGCCGGGTTCCCACGCGGGCAGGGGCATGAGCTTGACCTTGCCCGATAGCTGTGGCAGGTCCATCTTCCAGATTCCCGCCAGCCAGTCGGGCATGATCTGGGCGATCACCTTGCCGTCGAGCTTGAGCTGGTTGCCCGAGGCGGAGAAGTCCGGCGCGTCGATGGCGATGCGGCTTTGGCCGACGTTCCACGCGACGACGTGGGCGATGACCATCGCGTTGGCTTCCGACGCGACGATCGACTCTTCGTCGGCGTCGAACGTGCCGCCGCCGGCCTGGAGGATCAGCGCTTCGATCTCGCCGATGTTCGTGTACCACAGGTTGATCAGGTAGCGATCGGTGCGCCCGTCGCCGTCGGTGTCGGCGATGAGCGGCGACATGATCCGCACGAAGTCGTCCCACGTCTGAATCTGCGAGACGTCGATGCCCGCGGCCTCGACGATGTCGGCGCGGTAGCACAGCAGCACGGGGTGCACGTCGTGCGGCAGGCCGAAGATCCGACCCCGCGAGGTCCACGGCGAAAAAGACGGGGCGTTGATCGCGTCGATCAGGCCTTCCTCTTCCAGCAGGTCGGTCAGATCGGTGAAGCCCACGTGCTCGAGCGGGCCCGAGACGTACTGGCCCATCACGCCACGCTCGATCTCGATCAGATCGGCCAGCGGCGTGCCGGACCAGAACCCCGACAGCGTCCGCCGCGTCAGCGCCGCGCCGTCGATCGTGAAGACGTTCACGGGCATCTGGCCGTTCTGCTCGGCGGTGAGGTTCCGCTCACGCATCAGCCGCTCGTACAACTCGCCGTGGTTACGCGCAAACGTCCAGAGCTCCAACCCATCCGGCTTGCGGATCGGAAGAAACGCCACCGCCACGCTCGACAGCACCGCGATGATCAAGACCAGCCAGCCGCCGATCGACAGCGTGTCCAGCGGGTTCCAGCGGTGAGGAGAGCGTTGCGGCATGTGCTTGCGAATGCGGGGAGGGACGGGGGGCACCGGAAAATACACCAAAATGCCAAGGCTGGTGGCCCGGGGGTCACCCGACCGCCGGCGGCGGCACGGTCGGGTCGGGCGGCGGCGGCGCTTCGCCCGCGAAACGTGCCGTCCGGGCGCGGGTGTCGTAGAACGGGTCGTTGCGCACCGCCTGGATGAATTCGCGGTACGACTTCACCACCTCGCGTGGTTCGCCCAGCGCCTGCACCCGGCCGGCCTCGATCCACATCGCCCGCTGGCCCTGGTCCACGACCTGCTTCATCTGATGCGTGGCGATGATGATCGCCCGGGCCTTGCCCAGCATCGACTGAAGGCGAAGACGGGCCGCCTCGCGGAACTGCTCGTCGCCGGCGTTGATCACCTCGTCCATAATCAGCACCTCGGGGTGCACGCTCGTGGCGATCGCAAAGCCCAGCCGCGCACGCATCCCCGCCGAATACGACTTCACCGGCATGTCCAGAAACGGCCCGAGCTGCGTGAACGCATCGATCTCCATCCGCCGCTCGGGGAACGTCGCGCGGTCCACCCCCATCAGCGTGAGCGCCAGCTCGAGGTTGTCCTTGCCCGTGAGCTCCTGATTGAAGCCCAGGCCCATCGACAGAAACGCCGTGACCTTGCCGGTGAAGCTCAGCGTGCCCGCGTCGGGCTCGAGCGTCTCGGCCAGGACGCGCAGCAGCGTCGTCTTGCCCGCGCCGTTGCGTCCGATGATGAAGAACATCTGCCCGTGATCCACCTGGAACGTCACATCCTTGAGCGCCCAGAACGGTCGCCGCGGCTTGCGCCAACGCCCCGCAATGCCGCGCGTTTCCGCCTGCGGGTTGGCCACTTGAAAACGCACGCCCACGCCCTCGGCCTTCACCACGGCGGGCTGTGTTCTCGTCTCAAGCTCGGGGGAGGAGATCTCGTTCACGTTTCAGTACATCCGCGACACGTTGCGGGACATCGTCGGCTGCAGACGCACGAACGCGTAGCTCGTCGCAAGCAGCACGCCCGCCAGCACCGACACATAGAGCAACACCCCGCCCGGCGAAGGCAGCGTCCAGAGCACCGCCGCCGCATCATCCGCCCCGCGCGGATAGCCGTGGAACAGCAGGCCGCGGTACGTCTCCATCAGCATCGTCATCGGGTTCAGATACATCCACGGCCGAAGCCACTCGGGCACGATCGGCACCAGTCCGTACAGAATCGGTGAAAAGAAAAACAACAGACGAAGCAGATAAGGCATCAGCTTGAGCAGGTCCAGCGAAAACGCAGAGGCGATCGCAAAAACCGGCATGAACGCCAACACCAACAGCCCGTGCACCAACACCCACAACGGAAGCAGCAGCCACGTCCACGTCGGCGTCACCCCGAACAGCACGCAAGCCCCCAGCAGCACCGCAAGCGCGACCAGATACAACCACGCCTCGCTGAGGAACCGCGCCAGCAGCAACACCAGATGCGGAAACCGCACCTGCTCGAGGATCGCACGGTGCGCCTGCCACGTCAGGCCCGCCGCCGTCCAGCACGCCTGATTGAACCGCCACGGCACGATGCCCGCCAGAAGAAACGCGACCATCGGCACGCCGTCCGCGCCGCCGCTCGTCCCCGCGCGCAGCAGCGCAAACAGCACGGCGTAGCACGCCGTGTCCAGCACCGGATCGAGCATCCACCACAGGTAGTAAAGCCGCGACCGGCTGACCGTGAGCTTCAACTGCGTCTGCGCCAGCGACAGGATCAGCGGCACGTGTTCCGCGAGCCAACGCAGGTGTTCGACGAAACCCCCGACGCTCAGGCTGTCGCGCCGCCCGTCGGCCCGAACGATACGCACCGGTGTGAGGGCCGCCGAATCAAGCGGGGGGGCGGCGGCGTTCGAGGGTGCGGGGCCAAGGCTCATCGGGGCAGGTCGGATCCGGCGGATGGGAAGAATCGTCCAGCGCCGACATCTCCGCGGCGCAAGGCGATAGCTTACTAGCCTGTCGCGCCCGGCTGATTGACCGCGCGGCAAGCCCGACGCACGGAACGATCACGCATGGCTCACGGTTCTCCTTCTCCGCTTGCTGGCCCCCGGCTGCACTACATCACCGCGGTGTGGGGAGACGCTTTCACGCGACGATTCGTCGATGCCGTGATGCCCACGCACGCCAGCGCCGGCAACCTCGAAGCCCTGAGCGACCGTCCCGGTGACATCTATCGAATCTTCACCACCGCCGACGACGCCGCGACGATCCGTGCGTCCGCGATCTTTCGGCACATCGCAAAGCTTGTCGACACGCGGGTCGAAGACGTCGAGCCGTGGCTCGCGCAGGGTCTCGACAAGTACGGCGTGATCGGCGGCGTGCATCAATGGGCGCTCGAAGAAGCGGTGCGCGGCCGCGCGGCCGCGGTGTTTCTGGCGCCCGACGCCGTGTTCGCCGATGGGGCGTTTGCCCGGCTGCGTGACCTGACGTTGCGTGGCGTGCGGAAGGTGATGGTGGCCGGGTTGCGTGCCCAGGCCGAGCCTTGGCTCGCGGCCGTGCGCGGCACGCAACCGCAGACGCCGGGGCAGCCGTGGGCCGTACCTTCCCGGCTCGCCATCGCTTCGGCGATCCGGCATCCGCACCCGCTGACGCAGGCGCTGCGCTGGGATGCGCCCCGGATGCACGCGTCGCCCAGCCATCTGTATTTCAGCGATCCCGAAGCCGAGGAACCCGCGGGCTGGATCTGTCGCGCCTTCCACCTGCACCCGATGCTGGTCTGGCCGCGCGAGATCCATGGCGTCCTGAGAACCACCGTGGACGGCGACCTCGATCGCGTCGCGCCGCTGCATCCCGACGAGACGCACATCGTCACCGACAGCGACGAACTCGCCGCCGTGGAATTGAGCGATGGAGCGGCGCTGGAGGTCGACCCCACCTTGCCGCGCGACGGCCGCTCGGCCCGCGTGGCGCAGTGGGCGAACACCTCGGCCCAGCCCGAGCAGTGGGATTTTTTCGGGCGTTCCATCGTTCTGCGCGCCCGCGATGCGGATGACCGCCGGTGGTCCAAAGTAGAGCGCGAAGCCCAGCGCGTCGCCGAGTCGATCGTGAAGCATCGTGCGGCACAGAGGGTGCTTCCGACGCCGAACGCTGCGGCGGCACCGAACGCTTCCGAAGCGACCGCGCGACTCCACTTCATTGTGCCGGTCTGGGGCGAGCTGTACATCCAGCGGTTCCTGCGCTGGGGCCTGCCTTCGTTTCTCGCCGCTGGCAACCTCCCGGCGGTGGCCGCGCGGACGCACGGCTTCGACATCGTCACCGACCACGCCGATCTGCCGCTCTACGACCACCCGGCGATCGAGCGGTTGAAAGCGCTGGTCAACGTGCGCTTCCGCACGCCCGGCGACGATCTGCACCGCCACGGTGTGCCGGACGACTCGCTGGGCTACACCAAGATGACGCGGTACTACAACGCCGCCGTCACCGCGCAGGACGACCCCGCGGTGGCCCACGTGTTCCTCACGCCCGAAGGCGTGTTCTCCGACGGCATGTTCCCCGCCATCCTCGCGCGTCTCGATGCGGGCTACCGCGCGGTGGCCCTGCCGGGCTTCCGGGTGCTCGAAGAGACGGCCATCGACAACCTGTTGGCCGAGCACCTTGATTCCACCGGGCTCGCGCTGTCGGCGACGCCGCGCGAACTGGTGCGTTGGGTGCTGGATCATCCGCATCCCATCAGCGTGGCCCACGTCTGGGGCGACGCCTGGGGGCCGGCCGGGCCGCGGTTGCACCCGCACTACTACTGGCCGGTGGGCGACGCGGGTTTCGTGGCGCACTGCTTCCACGTGCATCCGCTGTGCGCCTGGCCGACCACGCCGGGCTATCGGATTCCGCCGGGGCAGACGCTGGACCACGAGTACCTCCAGGAGGCCGTGCCGCTGAATCGGGTGCACCTGGTGACCGACACCGACGAGATGTGCGTGATCGACATCGCGCAGGCCGGCCACCTGGGCGACACCTTCGGCACGCGCCCCTTTTCCGCCGAGGATGTCGCCGACTTTGCCGCGCTTTGGACCAACGGCTTCCACCGCGCGTTCTTCGAGCGGGGCATCCGCGTCCACGCCAAGCCGATCACCGACGACTGGCGGCCCGTGGAAAGCCAGGCGCGGGCCACGGTCGCGGAGGGGCTCGCCCGCCTCAGCCGCAGCGTCGAGATGCCGGTCTACGCGCAGTCACGCGCCGCGCAGGTTCTCCAGGCACAGCTCGCGGCGCAGCAGGCGATGCGACCGCGGTGGATGCGTGTGGGCCTCAAGATCGAGCGCAAGCAGGCGGCGCTGCGCCGCCGCGCCGCCGAGGTCGGCTGGTGGAAGGTGTTCGCGGTCCGCACGCGAACCCGTCGTGTCGCTCGCCGCGTGGTCGAGCGGTTTCGACTTCCGCCCGAAGACCGCGTGTGAGGCCTTCGCCCGCGCAAGCACGCTTGCGGTGAGCCTGCCGCCGCTTCAGTTCAATCCCAGGGCCGCGTCCAGGACGTCCCACACATCGTGCGGCGCGTCGCAGGCCAGCGTCGTGTGCCGCGGCCGTTCCTCGGCGGGGATTCCCGCGTACTCCGCCTTGGTCGGAACGACCCGCGTCGCCGCAACGCCGACCCGCGACGCGAGGTGCAGAGCCGCCTCGTGATACGAAATGTCCTCCGCCCCCGATACGTGATGCACGCCCGGCGGCGCGTCCAGCAACGCATCCAGCACCGCCGACATCGGCACCGGCGAAAACCACAGATCGCCGAACGCCTCGACCCGATGACCAGCCCGCAGCGCATCCCGCCAACCCGCGAGCATCGCCGGCTCGGGGCCAAGCACTTTGGTCGGCCGAACCACGACACCCCCCGCAGCGAGCACCCGCCGCTCCGCTTGGGCCTTCTGCCGGCCGTACGCCGTCCGCGGCAACCGCGGGGCCTCGATCGCCGTGCGCGGCGTCGACCCGTCAAACACCAGATTTGTCGATACCAGCACCGGCGTCGCCCCGTGCGCCGCCGCACGCTCCGCAAGCCGGCCGACGGCCTCCACGTTGATCGCCCCGCTGACTTCAGGCTGCTCCCGGCACACACGCAGCGACGTCACCGCCGCCAACAGAACCACCCGGCAGGGCGGCGGCGGAATCACCAACCCCTCGACCGCTTCCGTGTCCGCGAGGTCCAGAAACATCGCCATCGGTTCGGACGACGAAGCGCGTCGCGTCGTCGCGGTCACCGCCAGGCCGCGCGACATCGCCCGATCGCGCAGCGCCGCTCCAAGCATCCCGTCGCCGCCGATGATCAGCGCACGCGGTCGGGGCGTCGTGCCCTCGCTCACAGCAGCGCCCGCGCCGGCTTGGGCGCCGGCCGTTGAGCGCCCTGCTTCGCGCCGTCGCTTCGTTCGCCGTCCACCGCCGCCGAAGTTTCGACCGACGTCCGCATCGCCCCCGCCCGTCGGCGATCGCTCCACGCAAACATCCCCCGCAACAGCCCGCCCAGCAGCCGATCGAACCACCGCCCGTCCCGCGACATCTCCGCGTACGCTCGCCGGACATCCCGCAGCCGCCGCGGCACCAGCGTGTCGCCGACATGCCCGTACCCCCCGGCCATCTCCAGCTGCCAACGCAACTCGAACCGCCGCACCTCCGCCTCGTCAAACAGCTCCGAAAACTCGCCACGCATCAGCGCCGCCGCCGTCACGCCAATGGCGATCATCTTCGCGTCGTCGGCCCCGCTCTGGTGCGAGTAGCTGCGGTGGGTCGCGCTCCAACGCACCCCGGGACGATCCAGATACACCGCCCCGTATCGCAGCGCCAACACCCGCCCCGCAAACGTGTCGCACCACGGCCCGAGCTCATGTCGAAACCCGCCCGCTTCCAACAACGCATCCCGCCGATACACCGTCGCCGCACCCAGCGAAAACCCCGCCTCATCCACCCGCAGATGCTCGGCCATGTACCGCTGCGGCGAAATCCGCACCGCCCCCCGGCCCGACCACTGCGGCACGCTCTGCCGCTCTTCCCCGCGATGATCCTCGTACACCGCGATCACATCACCCATCAGCACGCCCGGCAACGCCTCGCCCCCGCCCCCGCCCTCGCCCTCGCCCTCGCCCGTCACGTGCCCCATCGCCGCCGCGAAAAACCCCGGCAACACTTCATCATCGCTGCCCGCGCCGTACACCCAGTCGCCCCTGCACGCCGACAACGCCGTGGCGATCCCCGCCGCCACGCCGCGGTTGCTCTCGTGACGCAGCAACTCGATGCACCCGTGCCGACCCGCGTACCGCTTGAGTACCGCCCAGCTCCCGTCCGTCGAGCCGTCGTCCACGATCACGATCTGATCCGCCGGCCGCGACTGCGCCAGCAACGCATCCAGCGCCCGCGGCAGCTCCGCCGCGTGGTTGTAGTTCGTCATGAACACCGAAAGCGTCGACATGGTGTGTGCCTCCGCTCAGCTTCGTTTCGGCCCGACGCCCACCGCAATCAGGTAATGGCACATCGGAAAATAACCCGTGTGCACCAGCTCATCGTTGGCCCCGAACATGAACACCCGCGAAAACGCCGCCGACATCTCGTCGTGCAACCGCTCCCCGTCGTACAGATTCACGTGCCCCTTGTTCGTCACCGCCGAGGCGTACTGCGCACTGGTCACGTTGGGCGTCCCCACCACCGCCAGCCCCGTGTCCACCAGATTCGCCGCCATCCCCGTAATAAACCCCGCCGCGTTCACCGGCTGAATGTGCTCGATCACATCAAAAGTGATCACCGCATCAAACTCCGCCTTCGGCTCCACCAGAAAATCCTTCGCCGCAAACTCGCAGACGCGCAAGCCATCCGCATGGTCTTCCGGGGGGACCCAGTTCCGCTTGGCCGTCTCGATCAGATCGACATCAAAATCCACCCCCCGCGCAAAGCCGCACTCCTTACCCACCAGATACGTCCCGATCCCCTCCCCACACCCCACATCCAGAACACGAGCACAACCCTTCCGGCTCGGGGGCGTGTTGCTCGCGATCATCTTCGCCGCAAATTTGTAGTAGCTCGTCGTGTACAGCAGCCGCCGCGGCGTCTTCCGCGCGTGATACGAATGCATCACGCCCAGTTCCACCGGCCGCGCACCGGCCATCAACTCCACCACCGGCTGCCAACGCGAATCCTTTTCCCCCGGAAGATCAGCATGGGAGACATCAGCTGTGCTCACGATGCGCCTCCGTTCCGTTTCGGCCCGACGCCCACGCCCATCACGTAATGGCACATCGGCGCATACCCCGTATGCACCACCTCATCATTCAGCCCGAACAGCATCACGTGCCGGAAGTGCTCGTGCAGCGTCGCGTGCATCCGCTCGAACGTGAACAGATTGATATGCCCCGCCTTGCTCAGCGGCGACGCGTACGCCTCGCTCGTCTGGTTCGGCGTCCCGATCACCGCCACCCCCGCGTCGCTCAGATTCCCCGTCACCGCCTCCCAGTACCTGGGCTCGGCCTCGGGCGCGATGTGCTCGATCACATCCAACGACACCACCCCGTCAAAAACGCCGAACACCCTGGCACCGCGGCTGTGCTCGGCTTCCGGGGGGTTCAGAAAATCACACGCCTCAAACGTTCGCACCCTTCCGGGGGTCGCGGTGGCCCAGTTCTTCTTCGCCGTGTCGATCGCGTCCGCATCCAGATCCACGCCGTGGTACCGCGAGGCGAACTCCGCCAGAAGCATCGTCCCCAGCCCCTCGCTGCAACCCAGCTCCAGCACGCAACGTTTCGGGCCGTTCCCACTTCCGGGGCTTCCGGGGCTTCCGGGGCTTCCGGGGGCGGGGGCGGGTGCGGTCATCTTCGCCGCGAACTTGTACCGGCTCAGCACAAACGCGAACCGCTTCGGATCGTTCCGCAGATTGAACGACCAGTGGTGCCCCAGCTCGATCCGCTCATCGCCGATCAGGTCGCGCACCCCGTTCCACACCTCCGCCTCGCCGGGCAGCGGCGATTTCGCATCATCCCCGGCCGTCGCCGTGCCCGTCCCGCTCGTCTTGTTGATGTCTGCGCTCAAGCGGCCAAGGATACAAACCCGCCTCACCCCCCCCCCCCCCCCCCCCC
>CAZIXN010000031.1:2881-20888 GCA_964543215.1 uncultured Phycisphaera sp. | reverse complement strand
CTCTTGCCCACGCCCGAAACCACCAACGCCCCGCCGCGCACCGGCAACGCGACGATCATCGCCACCGCCTCCGCAAACGCCGGTGAAAGCGCGATCCGCCGGATCGCGTCGGCCTCGGCGTCGAGCACCTGACGCGCGAAGCGCTGGGCCTGCGCGGGATCGACGGCGACGGGCGATTCGGGATTCGGCGGGGTGGGTCGGGCCATGCGTTCCCGTATGATGCCCGTTCGCAAGGATGCCCGCCACGCCCCCGCCCCATCGCGACGCGCCCGCCCCGCCGACGCCCTCGTCGGACGTCCCCGCCGATGCGCCCGCGGTCGCCGAGACCGACCGCGCTTCTGCCTTTTCCGAAGGGGCGACCGCCTTCGCCAGCTCGGGCCACCGCGTGCAGCTTGACGCCTACGCCGGCCCGCTGGATCTGCTGCTCTACCTGGTCAAGCGCCACGAGATCGACCTGCACGACATCCCCATGGCCGAGCTGGTCGAGCAGTATCTCGCGCACCTGCGCGTGATCGAGACCATCGACGTCGAGCAGGCCGGCGAGTTTCTGGTGATGGCCGCGACGCTGGTCGAGGTCAAGAGTCGGATGATCATGCCGCCGGCGTTGCGGGACGATTCGGAAGACGACCCGGACAGCACGGCCGACGTCTCCGATGCGCAGGTCGATCCGCGCTTCGAGCTCGTGCAGCAGTTGCTGGCGTACAAGCGTTTCAAGGACGCCGCCAACGCGCTCGAAGCGCGGGCGGAATCGTGGGAGGCACGCTTCCCCGCGTCCGCCAAGCCCGGGCAAGCCGCCAGCGAACCCGACGCCGAGGAAACCGACGCGCCGCCGGCCGACCTGGACCTCGATGATGTGAACGTGCTGGACCTGTGCTCGGCGTTCGGCCGGGTGATGGAAGGCATCGGCCACCTGGGCAATCACCAAGTCACCTACGACGACACGCCGATCTCGCTGCACGCCGAGGACATCGCCGACCGCCTCGCGCGCGACGGCGGGCCGCGCCAGTCCATGACGCTCCGCGCCCTGTTCCGCGGACGCAGCCGCGGTGAGATGATCGGCCTGTTCCTCGCCACCCTCGAACTCGTCCGGCAGCGCAAGGTGAAAGTCCTCCGCGGCGAGGCGGCGGGCGACCCCGACCAACTCGAACTCCAGCTCCAACCCCAGGACGACTGGCTCGACCCCGACCGCGTCGAGACCGACGCGCCGCCCGCCTGGCAGGACGCCGCCGATCCCAAGGTCCAATACGAGTGGCCGGATGAAGAAGCCCGGCAACGCGCCCAGCGCCGCGAACGCCGCAAGGCCGCATTCAAAGACGGAAAGACCCCGTCCGCCGAGGACGACGACGATTTCGACGACGACCCGGAGGACCCGACGTCCGTCGCGAAATCTCCGCCGGACGCGTCACAGTCGTGAAGCGTTTTCGCCGATACTCACGGGGCTTGTGATTCACGTGACGGTGCCGCGTCTGCGTCGGCCTCCGCGTCGGTGTCAGTGTCAGTGTCAGTGTCAGTGTCAGTGTCAGTGTCAGTGTCAGTGTCGGCTGAGTTTGGTTTGATCGGGTTCTGGTTTCAACGAGCACACGAAGGGAGAACGGCAACCGCCCCGGAAATTCTGCAAACGCGATTCCCGCCCCGGCGAACCGACATCGGCCATGACTCTGAAGCTCCACTCCAACCGTCCCGCCGATCCGATCGCCGATCCGCGACTCGTCTACGAAACCCACCTGCACACCACGCTCTGCAAACACGCCACGGGCGACCTCTGGGAATACTGCGAACGCGCCATCCGCCGCGGCCTGGCGGGCATCACCGTCACCTGCCACTGCCCCATGCCCGACGGCCACTCGCCGCATGTGCGCATGGCCCCGGAAGAATTCGACGCCTACCTCGCGATGGTCGCCCAGGCCCGCGACGCCTACGCCGACCGGCTCGACGTCCGACTGGGCCTGGAGTGCGACTACTTCCCCGGCTACGAAGACCACGTCGAGCAGCTGCTCTGGCGGGCGGACTTCGATTTCATCCTCGGCTCGGTCCACCCGCAACTGCCCGAATACCGCGACGCCTACTGGATGGGCGACCAGTTGGCGTTCATCCACTGCTACTTCGAACACCTCGCTCAGGCCGCCGAAACCGGGCTGTTCGATTCGCTCGCACACCCGGACCTGGTCAAGAACATGGTCGGCGACGCCTGGAATCCCGGCGGCGTCCTGCCGCTGGTGGCCGGTTATCTGGACCGCATCGCCCGCACCGGCGTGTGCATGGAACTCAACACCTCGGGCACTTACAAGCCCGTGCCGGAAATGAATCCGAGCTTCACGATGCTGCGTGCGATGCGCCAGCGCGACATCGGCGTGACGGTCGGTGCCGACGCGCACCAGCCCGGGCGCGTCGCCGATCTCTTTGAGGACGCCTACGACACGTTGCGGGCGGCGGGTTATGCGGACGTCTGCCTCTTCGCCGGCCGTGAGCGATACGACATCTCGATCAACCAGGCCCACGCCTCGCTCAGGTCCGATCATCAGGATGAATTGGACGGAAGTTCAATGCATCTCGAATCCATCGCGCGCTGATTGCCGATAGAACGGTCATCATGAACGCCGTTTCCGCGATCAACGCCGTTGCTTCCGACCCGTTTGCCGCCGCCTCGGCGATCAAGCAGTCGAAGGTCCGGCAGGACGTGCAGACCGCCGTGGCGGTCAAGCAGCGCGACATCGCCAAAGCCCAGGGCCAGGCCGTGATCCAACTTCTGGATTCCGCCGCGGCGCTGCCGAAAGCGTCCGCGGGCAAGCCCGGCTTCGCGCCGCACAAGGGCCACATCGTCGACACCTACGCCTGAGCGCGTCCAAGTCCTCGATCAAAGCAAGGGTTCGGGGTGCCACGGACTTCGGTCCGTGCTGTGATGGCGGAACTCGTTCGGCACGGACTGAAGTGCGTGGCACCCGGCCAAAGCCGATCGCAATCAAGACGCCGTGAGCGCTGCGCCCACCGCTTCGACCACGCGCTCGTGGAAGTGGCCGTTGGTGCAGATCACGCCGCCGTCGGGCCGAAGCGACTTGCCTTGCCCGAAATCGTGCGCTTTGCCGTGTACGTCGGTGACGGTGCCGCCGGCTTCTTCGACAACGAGCTTGCCCGCGGCGTGGTCCCAGATCTTCTCGGCGTAGCCGGGCTTGGTGGGAAGACGCAGATACACATCCGCCAACCCCATCGCCACGGCGGCGTACTTGCACTGGCTGTCGATGCGGTACGGCTCGCGGGTGATGCCCAGGGCGTCGGCGATCCGCGACGAGGCGTCGTGGTCCGAGTGCCCCGACTCCACCGATTCGCACAGCTTCGCATCTTCAAGGTCCGCATCGCTCACGCGCACCGGCGCGCCCTTGAAGCTCTCGCCCTCGAGCGCGAGGCGCTCCGCACCGCCGCCCTTGCGGGCCACCATCACGACGCCGCCGTGCAGGTTCGGGCACCCCAGCACACCGAGCGTCACCTCGCCGTCTTCGATCAGCGCCAGCGCCACGGCGTACTGCTCGCCGCGCAGGAACCCTTTCGTGCCGTCGATGGGGTCGAGCGTCCAATAGGTCCGCACCGCGGGGTTCGCCTGCGGGTCGAACGCGCCGAAGTCGATCGCCCCGAGCGTCGCGGCTTCGTCGAGCATCGCGTGTTGGCTCACCGCAGAAAGCAGCGCCGCCTGCGGTCCTTCCCGCAGCTCGGCCGAGCCTTCCTCGCCGACCACCGGCACCTGCGGAAACGCCTCCCGCAGCGCGTGACACACCACCGCCTGCGACGCGAAATCCGCCACCGTCACCGGCGATTTGTCCTTCTTTTCCAACGCCTGCGCGTTGACAAGGTCCGCCTGCACGCGCTGACAAACGCGCGACGCACGGCGGACGGCGGTGACGGCCAGGATGAGCGCTTCTTGTGGGTCCATCCGCAGAGAATAACGCGGGACGGGTCGCTTAAGCGACCCGTCCGGGAAAGGGATTCAGTATTCGCGGTTGCGGTTGGACGCGAGGTTTTTGAAGCGCGTGGTCGCGCCGTCGAACATCAGGTTCACCGTGCCCGTCGGGCCGTTGCGCTGCTTGGCGATGATGACCTCGGCCTCGTTGGTGTCCTGGTACTCCGGGTCGCCGCGGTGGTAGTAGTCCTCGCGGTGCAGCATCATCACCACGTCGGCGTCCTGCTCGATGGAACCCGACTCGCGCAGGTCGGACATACGCGGCCGGTGGCCTTCACGCTGTTCGGCGTTACGGTTGAGCTGCGACAGGCAGATCACCGGCACTTCGATTTCACGCGCGAGCGCCTTGATCCCGCGGCTGATCGCGCTCACCTCGTTCTGCCGGCCGTCCTTGCCGGCGTTGGGCGCGGACATGAGCTGCAGGTAGTCGATCATCAGGCACTGGATGCCGTGCCGCTGCTTCATGCGCCGCGCTTTGGCGCGCAGGCCCATGAGCGTCAGGCCCGGGGTGTCGTCGATGTACATCGGCGCTTCCGCGAGCTCGCCGACGGTGAGCGCGAGCTTGGAGAACTCGTCCCGGCTGAGCATGTTCTTCCGCACCTTGTGCGAATCGACGCCCGACCGTGCGCACAGCAGGCGTTGCGCGAGCTGCTGCTTGGACATTTCCAGCGAGAAGATGCCCACGGACACGCCGCGGGTGGCGGCGATGTGTTCGGACACGTTGAGCGCGAAGGCGGTCTTGCCCATGGACGGACGCGCGGCGACGATGATCATCTCGCCGGGCTGCAGGCCGTTGGTCATCTCGTCGAGTTCGTAGAAGCCGGTCTCC
Source organism: uncultured Phycisphaera sp. (assembly GCA_964543215.1). Classification (GTDB taxonomy): domain Bacteria; phylum Planctomycetota; class Phycisphaerae; order Phycisphaerales; family Phycisphaeraceae; genus CAZIXN01. Next base: position 16,110 of record CAZIXN010000031.1, on the reverse strand, counting down.
ACGCCGGTGACGAGCTTGCCTTCCTGCGACTCGAGGCGGTCGAAGGTCTCCTGCAGCAGCGTGGCGATGTCCGCCGAGTCGTTGTCCGTCTTTTTCTCGGCGATCTCGAAAATGCGCGTCTCGACACGGTCGAGGAGGTCGGCGACGGGCTCGTCGCTGGTGTAGCAGTCCTGCAGGATCAGGCCCGCTTCGCTGATGAGTCGACGCAGCAGCGCCTTGTCGCGGACGAGGCGCGCGTAGTGCATCGCGCTGCTGGCGCTGGGCACGGCCTCGGCGAGTTCGACGAGGTACTCCAGCCCGCCGACCTGTTCCAGCAGCGACTTGTCGACCAGCTTCTGATTGAGCTGGACCATGTCGATGGACTGCTGCTGGTCGTAGAGTTCGACGAGCACGTGATAGATCGCGCCGTGGGCGGGCTTGTAGAAATCGTCCGGCCCGGCGATGTGTTGGAGCACGTCGCCGACGCACTGCCAGTCGAGGATCATCGAGCCCAGCAAGGCCATCTCGGCCTCGATGGCGTGGGGCGGGAGCGACTCGTAGAGGCGGGCGAGATCGACCTTGCGTTCCCCCCCGGAAGGCTTGTCCTTGCCTTTGCGGAAGCCCGATTCGTGGGGGTCGAGGTTGAACCGGGGGGCGCTGGACATTCCGTGAGTTTACCGGGGCACGGGCACCGCATTGAGATGCGGCGCTGCGCGAAGGCCCGTATGTGAATGCGGGCGGGAAAACCTGACGGTTCACACCACTTCGGGCGAGGGCAGGTCGCGGCAGAAGTCGACGAGTTCGGGAAGTTTGGGGCTGCGGGCGTTGCGGACGTAGAAACCCGAGGTGCCCACGCCGGTGCACAGGCACTGCTCGATCGGCAGTCCCGCGAGCAACCCCAGGCAGAAGCCTGCGTTGAAGTTGTCGCCGGCCCCGGTGGAGAGTCTGGGCGTGCCCACGAACGGGCCGGCGAATCGCGCGGTGGTTTCTTCCTGGTGCGGGCTGCTCGCATCGGGCACGCCGAACGCGGCGGCGGCGGCTTCGCGCGGGTGCACGATGACGCCGGTGATGTGGAGTTTTTGGCGGATTTTGGAGCAGCTTTCGACGATGGACAGCCGGGCCTGCACGTCGCCGGGGTCGCTGCCGAAGTCGCCCAGGCCCAGCACCTTGCGGACCTGCGTGGCTTCGCTGAGGTTCAGCCCCAGCACGACGTTGGCCTTGGCCTGCATCTGCGTGAGCAGCTTGAGCGCCCCGGCCAGATCCTCCTCGGACCGCTTGGCGGGGTCGGCGAAGTCCACGAAGACGTACGGCTTCTTCGTCGTATCGGGGTGGTGCGGGATCAGCTCGCACACCCGCTTCCAAAGCGACTCGACCCGCGGGAACATCGTCCAGTTCGTCATGCCGATCAGCTTGCTCTGCGTCGCCAGCTTCTCGAGCGCGGCGGTGCCGATCGCGTCTTCGACCATCGCCGCGTCCAGCCCGGCCATGTGCGCGTACTTGCCGAGCATCAGCTTGCCGTTGTCGAACTCGGCGGCGTCGGTGATACCGGGCTCGGCGACGGAATGGCAGGTGCCGATGCCCGCGCTCACCGCCGCGGCGAACGGTTCGAACACCGGGTGGATATTCGGATTGCCCAGCGCTCCGATGTACGACACGCCCAGCGTCGCTTCCAGCAGGGCATTGGCCATGATCGGGCCGTTGCCGCCGAGCTTCTGCTGGGTGACCACGAACTCGAAGTTGGCGCTCTTGCCGTCGGCGGCGGTGATTTTGTCGCCGAAGGCTTTGATGGACGGCATGGCCGTGTAGGTATCGAGGTCGTTTCGGGTCTGGACGACGCGGATGATGGAATCGACGAAGCCGTCGAAGCCCACGAGCACGGTCACGTTCGGGGCCTTTTCGGCGAACGCGGCCAGTCCGTCGCCGGCGGCTTTGGCGATGGCGGCACGGGATTCGAGGGAAGCGGGGTCGTCGGCGTTGGTCTTGTGGGGCATGGGTGCGGAGCGTAACAAGCCGCGGGCCGGTGCGGGGCGTGTCAGAGCCGACGCGGCGGGGGCTGCCGATCTGTCAGGCTGGCAGGCCCCCGGAAGTCCGACCGACACCGGTGCCCGACGCCGCGATCCCGTGCCAGACCCGGTTTTTCCGCGTTTTCTGCGCCGCTTTGCGGTTTCGCCGCCCGCCCGACCCGCCCAGACCCCACCGCCGCCCGGCTGGCACCGGCCTTGCCCTGTACCCCGCAAGCGAGCCCCGGCCCGCCGTTGTTGTTCTGTCCGTCCATCCCGCCATCACGCACCCCCCAGGGAGACCTCACTCATGGCCGTCAAAGAACTGGCGTTCGAAGCCGAAGCCCGTCAAGCCCTGCTCCGCGGCGTCGAGAAACTCGCCGCCGCCGTCAAATCCACACTCGGCCCTCGCGGCCGATCCGCGATCATCGACAAGTCCTGGGGCGGCCCGACCGTCACCAAGGACGGTGTCACCGTCGCCGAGGAAATCGAACTCCGCGACCCCGATGAGAACCTCGGCGCCAAGCTCGTCAAGGAAGCCGCCAGCAAGACCTCCGACAAGGCCGGCGACGGCACGACCACCTCGACCGTGCTCGCCGAAGCGCTCTTCAAGGAAGGCCTCCGCCAGATCGCCGCCGGTGCCGACGCCAACGCGCTGGTGCGCGGCATGAGGCAGGCCGTCGATGCCGTCGTCGAAGGCATCAACGCCCAGGCCAAGAAGATCAACGGCAAGGACGACATCGCCAACGTCGCGACCATCTCCGCCAACAACGACCCCACCATCGGCAAAATCATGGCCGACGCCATGGACAAGGTCGGCAAGGACGGCGTCATCACCGTCGAAGAAGGCAAGTCGCTCGAAACTTTCGTCGACGTCGTCGAAGGCATGCAGTTCGACCGCGGCTACCTCAGCCCCAATTTCATCACCGATCAGGACGCGATGGAAGTCCAGCTCGACAAGTGCTGGGTGCTCATCCACGAAGACAAGATCGACTCGATCCAGAAGCTCGTCCCGCTGCTCGAAAAGGTGCAGGGCACGAAGAAGCCGCTGCTCATCATCGCCGAAGACGTGACCGGCGAAGCGCTCAGCACGCTGGTCATCAACAAGCTCCGCGGCGTGCTCAACGTCGCGGCCGTCAAGGCCCCCGGCTACGGCGACCGCCGCAAGGCCATGCTCCAGGACCTCGCCGTGCTCACCGGCGGCGAAGCGATCATGAAGGACCTGGGCACGCAGCTCGACGCCGTCGAAATCACCCAGCTCGGCGTGGCCAAGAAGATCCGCATCTCCGCCGACCACACCACCCTCATCGAAGGCGCCGGCACGACCAAGGACATCCAGGCCCGCATCGCCCAGATCCGCCGCGAAATCGAAGTCACCACCTCCGACTACGACCGCGAAAAGCTTCAGGAACGCCTCGCCAAGCTCTCCGGCGGCGTGGCGCAGATCAACGTCGGGGCCGCCTCCGAAGCCGAACTCAAGGAAAAGAAGGCCCGCGTTGAAGATGCGCTGCACGCCACCCGCGCGGCCGTCGAAGAAGGCATCGTGCCCGGCGGCGGCGTCAGCTTCCTGCGTGCCTCGGCCAAGCTCGATTCGCTGAAGGTCGAGGGCGACGTCAAGGCCGGCGTCGACGTGGTCCGCAAAGCCCTCCGCGTGCCCCTGTTCACCATCGCCGAAAACGCCGGCGAACGCGGCAGCGTCGTGGTCACCAAGGTCCTCGCCGGCAGGGACGCCTACGGCTTCGACGCCCTCAAGCTCGAATACACCGACCTGGTCAAGCGCGGCGTCATCACCCCCGCCAAGGTCGACCGCACCGCGTTGCAGAACGCCCTGTCCGTCGCCGCGCTCCTGCTCACCTGCGACTGCACCATCACCGACGCCCCCAAGGATGAGGAACCCGCCGGCCACGGCGCGCCCGATATGGGTGGCATGGGCGGAATGGGCGGCATGGGTGGCATGGGCGGCATGATGTAAGCCCACGCCCGTTTCGTCTTCTCGTTTCCTGATCCCCGTCCCCGATCCCTGTTCCCCGTACCCGAGACACACCATGGCCACCGCCACCAAGAACAAACCCACCAAGACCACCAAAGCCAAGAAGACCACCGTCAAGCCCCTCGACGACCGCGTCCTGGTCCTGCCCGATCAAGCCGAAACCAAAACCGCTTCGGGCATCTTCCTGCCCGAAGGCGCCAAGGAAAAGCCGCAGACCGGCAAGATCGTCGCCGCCGGCCCCGGCAAGCTCGACGACGACGGCCACCGCGTTGCGCTCAACGTCAAGGTCGGTGACACCGTGCTCTACGGCAAGTACTCCGGCACCGAAATCGACATCGATGGCACCGAGCACAAGATCATGCGCGAGTCCGAACTGCTCGGCATCCTCGGCTAAACCCAACCTCCGCTCGTAGCACCGCATGTCCGTGCGGTGCTCGCGTCCCCTTTCACCACCGAACCACAGGAGCCAACCACACATGGCCACCAAGCAAATGATCTTCGGCGCCGAAGCCCAGCAGGAGCTTCTCAAAGGCCTCGGAAAACTCGCCGCCGCCGTCAAAGTCACCATGGGCCCCACCGGCCGCAACGTCGTGATGCAGAAGTCCTACGGCGGCCCGGCCGTCACCAAGGACGGCGTGTCCGTCGCCAAGGAAGTCCAACTCGACTCGCCCTTCGAAAACATGGGCGCCAAGATGGTCGTCGAAGTCGCCAAGAAGACCGGCGACAAGGCCGGCGACGGAACCACCACCTCCGTCGTCCTCGCCGAAGCGATCTACCGCGAAGGACTCCGCCACGTCGCCGCCGGCGCGAACACCGTCGCGCTGCAGCGCGGCATCAACGCCGCCGCCGAAGCCGCCAGCGAAGCCATCAAGGCCGCCGCCACCAAGTGCAAGGGCATCGACGACCTCCGCAAGGTCGCCACCGTCTCGGCCAACCACGACACCCGCATCGGCGACCTCATCGCCCAGGCGATCCACAAAGTCGGCCACGACGGCGTCTGCGAAATCGAAGAAGGCAAGACCGCCGAAACCGAGCTCACTTACGTCGAAGGCATGCAGTTCGACAAGGGCTACCTCAGCCCGTACTTCATGACCGACCCCAACACGATGGAGTGCATCCTCGAAGACGCCTACATCCTGATCCACGAAAAGAAGATCAGCAGCCTGCCCGACCTGCTGCCGCTGCTCAACAAGATCGCGATGGCGCAGAAGCCGCTGCTCATCATCGCCGAAGACGTTGAAAACGAAGCGCTCGCCGCGCTCGTGGTCAACCGTCTGCGTGGCGTGCTCAAGGTCGCGGCCGTCAAGGCCCCGGGCTTCGGCGACCGCCGCAAGGCCATGCTCGGCGACATCGCCGCGCTCACCGGCGGCACGTTCATCAGCGAAGACCTGGGTCTGCAACTCGAAACCCTCGAGCTCGATGCGCTGGGCACCGCCAAGAAGATCACCGTCGGCAAAGACGCCACGACGCTCATCCAGGGCGCCGGCAAGAAGAAGGATGTCGAAGCCCGCTGCGAACAGATCCGCAAGCAGATCGACGTCACCACCAGCGACTACGACCGCGAAAAGCTGCAGGAACGCCTCGCCAAGCTCACCGGCGGCGTGGCCATCATCAACGTCGGCGGCGCGACCGAGACCGCGATGAAGGAAGCCAAGGACCGCGTCGACGATGCGCTGCACGCCACCAAGGCCGCGGCGGCCGAGGGCTACGTGCCCGGCGGCGGCGTGGCGTTCATCCGCGCCATCGACGCCGTGGAAAAAGCCAAGGCCAAAGCCAAGGGCGACGACAAGCTCGGCTTCGACATCGTCGCCGCCGCGCTCGAGCTGCCGCTGCGTCAGATCGTCAACAACTCCGGCGAAGACGGCTTCGTCGTCGTCGACGAAGTCAAGGCCAAGTCCGGCAACCACGGCTACGACGCCGCGACCTCGACTTACGTCGATATGGTCAAGGCCGGCATCCTCGACCCCGCGCTGGTCAGCCGCACCGCCCTGCTCAACGCCGCCAGCGTCGCGGGCCTGATGCTCACCACCAACGTCCTGGTCGCCGACCTCAAGGACGACGACGAGCCGGTCAACGGCGCGGTGGCGTGATCGCTTGATTTCCCGCCGCCGCGAGTCGAAAGGCTCGCGGCGGAGTTGCCCCAGGGTTCAAGGGTCGGGGATCAGGGATCGGGACGAGCAAGACTGCTTCTGCTTTTCTAAACCCCGACCCCTGGTCCCCGAACCCCGACACCCCCATGGCCACCCAGCGCGACTATTACGAAGTGCTCTCCGTCGAACGCACCGCGTCCGGCGACGAGATCAAGCGCTCGTACCGCAAGCTGGCCATGAAGTTCCACCCCGACCGCAACCCCGGCGACAAGGAGGCGGAAACCCGCTTCAAGGAGTGCGCCCAGGCGTACGAAGTCCTCTCCGACGGCGACAAGCGCGCGAAGTACGACCGCTTCGGCCACGACGGTCTCCGCGGTCAGGCCGGCCACGACTTCTCGCACATGAACGCCCAGGACATCTTCTCGATGTTCGACCACGTGTTCGGCAGCGGCGGTTTCTCCGGCGGCGGAGGCCGACGCTCCCGTGCGCAGCGCGGCTACGACCTCGAAACCTCCACCGTCATCACCCTGCACGACGTGCTCACCGGCACGCAGGAAGACATCGAGTTCACCCGCCAGGACGTCTGCGAAAACTGCAAGGGCACCGGCGGCAAGCCCGGCACCTCGCCGTCCACCTGCGTCACCTGCGGCGGCATCGGCCAGGTCCGACGCGGCGGCGGGTTCTTCCAGATGGTCACCCCCTGCCCCGCCTGCGCCGGCCAGGGAAAAACCTTCGTCGAGCCCTGCATCCAGTGCGACGGCCAGGGACGCAGCCCGCTCAAACGCCGACTGTCCGTCAAGATCCCCGCCGGCATCCAGGACGGCCAGGCCATCCGCGTCTCGGGCGAAGGCGAGCCGGGCATCGGGCCCGACGGCTCGGCCGGGCCACGCGGCGACCTGCACGTCGTCGTCCGCGTGGAACCCCACGAACTCTTCGAACGCCAGGACGATCACCTGATCCTCAAGATGCCCGTCGGCTTCGCGCAGGCGGCGCTGGGCGCGACCGTCGCCGTCCCCACCCTCGACGGCAACACCGCCATCGAAATCAAACCCGGCAGCCAGCACGGCGACCTGGTCCGCGTCAAGAACGAAGGCCTGCCCAACCTCCGCACCGGCAAGCGCGGCGACCTCATCGCGGTGCTCATGATCGAAGTCCCCAAGAAACTCAACGCCCGCCAGCGCGAGATCCTCGAAGAATTCGCCCAGACCGAAGACCACGACGCCAACCGCATGGCCCACTCCAAGGGCTTCTGGGACAAGATCAAAACCTACCTCGGCAGCTGACTCCCCCCCCCGGGGGGGGGGACCCCGGAAGTTGCCATCCGCCAAACCAAGCACCCAACCAAGCACCCAGCCAAGCACCCAACCAAGCACCCAGCCAAGCACCCAACCAAGCACCCAACCAAGCACCAAAGCGAGCCATGAACCAACACGCCCGCGATACCGAACCCAACGACGAGTTCATCGACCTCACGCCCGACGGCGACGAGCCCTCGCTCGCCGACGCCCAGAACGCCGACGCGTCCGATGAACAAATGCTCGACCACCTCGACTTCGGCCAGCCCACCGGCGGCAGCGCCGCGTCCGGCGAGCTCGACGCCCTGCGCCTCGAGCGCGACGAACTCCAGGCCAAGCTGCTCCGCACCGCCGCCGACTACCAGAACTACGTCCGCCGCGCGAGCCGCGAGATCGAAGCCACCCGCCAGCAGCGCATCGTCGACGTCGCCCGCGCGCTGACCACCGTGCTCGACCACTTCGATCGCGCGTTGCAGGTCGACCCCGGCAAAACCTCCACCGAAGAAGTCATGCAGGGCGTCGGCTCGATCCGCGACGAGCTGCTCAAGTCGCTCTCTGCCTTCGGCCTGGAGCGCATCGAGGTCCAGCCCGGCGAAGAGTTCGACCCCAACCGGCACGAAGCCCTCATGTTCCAGCCGGCCGAAGGCTTCCACTCCGGCCAGATCGTGCAGATGCTCATGCCCGGCTACTTCGTCAAAGACACGCCCGTCCGACCCGCTCAGGTCTCCGTGGCGCAATAAGGAATCGTCGCCCCATGCCGACCTACGAATACGTCTGCAACGCCTGCGAACACGCCTTCGAAGAGTTCCAGTCCATCACCGCCAAGCCGCTGCGCAAGTGCCCCGGGTGCGGCAAGCTCAAGCTGCAACGGCTCATCGGAACCGGCGCGGGCATCCTCTTCAAGGGCTCGGGCTTCTACGAAACCGACTATCGCAGCGAGGGCTACAGCAAGGCCCAGAAGGCCGACGCCCAACCCGCCGCACCCAAGTCGGAAGCCCCCGCCGGCGACGCCTCCAAAGCCGACGCCAAACCTGCCAGCCAACCTGCCAGCCAACCTGCCAAGAAGCCCGCCGGCAAAAGCGAATCGCCCAAGGGCAACGGCTCATCCAAAAGCTAGCGCCTATCCCCTTGCCCGACGAGCCGCGGCCGTCAGGCGGTGGTTTCGGGTAGACTCCCGCCCACGCGATTCGGCCCCGGCAGGAGAACCCCCGCCGAATCCACGCGACGCACCTTGCCGCGATCCCCGGATCCCTGCGATCGCCGCTCCGCACGGCCGCCCACCACCGGAAACCCCCAATGCTGGATTCACAGACGCTCTCTCGCGCGACACGGGTTTCGTCGCTCTGCCTTTGCCTCGCGGTGCTCGCCGCGCTGGGCTTCACCCGGCCTGCCCTGGCCGGCGGACCCATCGCGGAAGACGCCTTCTTCGCCACCGTCGTCGAACAGGCCCAGCAACTCGCGCAGACCGAATACAACCTCGAAGGTACGGCCCTGCCCGACGTCGTCGCCAACCTGCCCGAGCACGGCACGCGGCTGATCCCCTACAACCCCGAAAAGGCCATGTGGACGGAAGTCGGCCTGCCTTTCCGCTTCCAGATGTTCCACCGCGGCGCCTGGTTCAAGAACCCCGTCCGCATCAACGAGATCGTCGGCAGCAAGGCCCAGCACATCGCCTACTCCGCCGACCGCTTCAACCTCCAGCCCTCGGGCCTCTCGCCCGAGATGCTCCGCGAGGACATCGATCACGCCGGCGTCACCCTGCACTTCCTGGACCCCAAGGCCAACACCTTCCGCGAAAAACTGTCGTTCCTGGGCGCCTCCTACTTCCGCGCCATCGGCAGCGACCACCACTGGGGCGCCAGCGCCCGCGGCATCGCCATCAACACCTTCCTGCAGAACGTCCCCGAAGAGTTCCCCGGCTACGAAGCGTTCTGGCTCAAGCGGCCCGAACCCAACGACCGGCGGGCCGTCATCTACGCCCTGCTCAACGGCCCGTCCGTCACCGGCGCCTACCGCTTCGTCGTCCGCCCCGGCGAGCAGACCAGCATCGAAACCGATGCGTCCCTGTTCTTCCGCAACGAAGTGGAGAAGGCCGGTCTCGCGCCGCTCACCAGCATGTTCATCATGGGCGAGGAGCAGCCCGGCCGCTCGGGCGAATGGCGGCCCGAGGTCCACGACACCGACGGCCTGCTCATGATCGACGGCTCGGGCGAACACACCTGGCGACCGCTGGACAATCCCGCCGCCTCGCGCGTCTCCCGCTTTGGACTCACCAGCCCGCGCGGCTTCGGCCTGATCCAGCGTGACCGCCGGTTCGAAAGCTACCTCGACGCCCAACTCGAATATCACCGCCGACCCAGCGTCTGGGTCCAGACCCGCGGCGACTGGGGCAAGGGCTGGGTCGAGCTCATCGAGTTCCATTCCGCGGATGAAGACTTCGACAACATCGGCGCGTTCTGGGTGCCCAACGACGAGCAGAAGCTCACCTCCGGCGAGCGCTTCGATTTGGCCTACACGCTGTGGTTCTGCGACGACCAGCCGCCGGTGCCCTCGGCCGGCCGATTCACCGACACCTACCGCGGCGTCCCCCAGGCGCTGTTTCCGAATCGCCGCGAAAACGGAGCGCTGCGCTTCGTCCTGCTCGCCGAGGGCGGCGGGCTCGAACAGCAATTCGCGACGCTGCCCGAAGTCGTCGCCTCAATCACCAACGGCCAGATCATCGGCTCGCCCTCGGCGGTGCGCATCCCCGAACTGGGCAAGTGGCAGGTCATGATCGACGTCCGCCCGTACGACAACGGCAACCCCACGGAACTCCGCGCCCACCTCAAGCGCGGCAACGATGTGCTCACCGAGACCTGGTCGTACCGCTGGGACTGGGGCCTGCCTTGAGCCCCACGCCCGACGCTCATCACGACGCCCGCCACCGGGTCCTGGGATACCTCGTCGCCCGCGGCGTGGTGGATCGAGCGGAACGGGAACGCTGGCTCAATCGTTTACTCGAAGAGGCGAAGCGCGAAGGCGACGCCATCTTCAATTCGCCCCAGGCCACCGTCCGCGCCATCAACGCATTCGAGACGCTCCGCGCGCAGGCGCAGACCTCGGCCGACGCGATCGCCCGGCCGACCAAGCCGTGGCTGCCCGCGCCGCGCTACACGCCGATGCCACGGCAACCGCTGGGCGACCTGCCGGCGGTGCTCCGCGGGTCGTTCTGGTCGGGCACCGCACGGTGGGCCTGGCCACGCCGTCTCCGAGCCCGGGCGTCGGTCGCCGCCGCCCAGACGTCTGCGGTAGACTGAAAACTGCACCGGCTTGGACGTGACGCCCGCCTGCCGTCCTCCCCGCCCAGCCAACGCGGCAACCGTACGGAGCGTTTCGCGTGACCCCCGCCCATCCCGATGCCCCGGATTCAGGTGACCGCGCGTCGTCGCGCTTCGATGTCGCCGTGCTCTTTTCCCGGGCGGGCCTGGTCTTCGCGTCGCTTGCCAGCACCTACGTCGCCGCGGTGGCCTTTGGACACCTGGTCTTCCGCGACGGCGTGGGACCGGGGTCGATCCTCCTGTGGCTGCTGTTTGTCGTCCTGTTCATGTGGGTCGCTCAGGGCTTCTGGACCGCGACCATCGGCCTGCTGCACCTGCTGCGCAGCTCGCCCAACTCCATCGTCCCGTTCCGCCGTGAGCCCACGCCACGTCTGCGCATCGCCGACCTCCCGCGCACCGCCGTGGTCATGCCCATCTACAACGAAGACGCCGTCCGCGTCATGGCCGGCATGGAAGCCATGATCCGCTCGGTCGCGCAGACCGGCTACGGCCGGGCCTTCGACTGGCACGTCCTCAGCGACACCCGCGACCCCGCCCTCTGGATCGAAGAAGAAGTCCAGGTCCAGGCACTCCGACAAGCCGTCGGCGACGACGTGAACATCTACTACCGCCGCCGCCACAAGAACCACGCCCGCAAGTCCGGCAACCTCGAAGAATGGTGCACGCGATTCGGCGCGCACTACGCCTTCATGCTCGTCCTCGACGCCGACTCGGTCATGGACGGCGACACCGTCGTCGAAATGGCCCACCGCATGGCCCACGACGACGAGATCGGCATCCTTCAAGCGCCCCCCACGCCCGTCGGCCGAACGTCCCTGTTCGCACGCTGCCAGCAGTTCGCCGCACGCGTCTACGGCGAGGTGTTCACCACCGGCTTTGGCGTCTGGACCCACCAGGATGGCAACTACTACGGCCACAACGCGCTCATCCGCGTCGAGCCGTTCCTCAAGCACTGCGGACTGCCGATCCTCCCGGGCAAGCCCCCGCTGGGCGGCGAAATCCTCAGCCACGACTTCGTCGAGGCCGCGCTCATGCGCAAGGCCGGCTACACCGTCAAGATCGCCTACGACCTCACGGGCAGCTACGAAGAATGCCCGACGACGCTGCTGGACTTCGCCCAGCGCGACCAGCGCTGGTGCCAGGGCAACCTGCAGCACATGCGACTGGTCGTCACCCGCGGGTACCACCCGTTGTCCCGCGTCCACCTGGCGATGGGCGTCATGTCGTACGTCGCGTCGCCGCTGTGGCTGATCTTCATGCTCGTGAGCCTGATCGTCGTGGGCACCGAGCGCTGGATGGACCCGTCGGCGATGAACATCGTCGCCTCGCCCCTGGACCCGATGTCGCCGGCGCTCGTGGGCTTCCTGCTCTTTGGCGCGGTGATGCTGATGCTGCTGATCCCCAAGTTCTACGCGGTGTGCCTGCTGCTGCAACGCCCCGCCCTGCTGCGCGCCCACGGCGGTGAGCTCCCCACCGTCGCCAGCGCGATCATCGAGGTGTTCGTCTCGGTGCTCGTCGCGCCGCTGATGATGCTGTACCACTCGCGCTTCGTGGTCACCACGCTCGCCGGCCGGAGCGTCAACTGGGGCAAACAGAACCGCGACGAGTGCGCGCTCGGCTGGGCCGACGCCTGGGAAGACCACCGCGGGCACATGGTCCTCGGCATCCTCGCCACCGCGGCGGTGTGGATCGCGGCGCCGTCGCTTTTGTTGTGGTCCCTGCCCGTCCTGGTGGGCCTGATCTTCGCCGTGCCCATCGCCAAGCTGATGAGCAGCGCCCCCGTCGGGGCCTGGCTGCGCGACCACCGGCTGCTGCTGATCCCCGAAGAAACCGCCCAGCCACGCGTCCTCCAACGCTTCGCCCTGGCGCTCAAACGCACCGCCGCGCTGCGCCGCCGGTCGCAGGACGTCGACCCGCGCGACCGCGTGATCGCCGACCCCGCGCTGCTGCAGCTGCACCTGAGCATCCTCGCCGACAACCCCGAGCCCCGCCCCTTGCCCGAAGGCCTCGACGTCAACATCGCCACCGAGCAGGCCATGAACCGTGGCCTGGCCAGCCTCGACCGCGACGCACAGAACGCCATCCTCAGCAGCCCCGAATCCCTCCGCCGCCTGCACCGCTACGCCTGGGCGACCTGGCCCGCCGACACCCTGGCCAGCATCACCCGACAACCGCTGCGCTCGCTCCTGCCGGGCAACCCCGTCGCCGAACTCGACGACGCCGCATCCCGGCCCAGCGCCCCGCCGGCCTCGCCGCCCCTCACGCCCGGCGTGCTCTCCGCCCGAGCGTGAACCCACCCACCAGCAACGCCATCGCCCCCGGCTCGGGCACCGCCCCCGCGCCGCGGAGATACGCCGCCTCCGCCGAGTCGCTCGCGTACCCCAACGCCGGCGCAAGCCACGACGATGCCCAAGACGCTCCGCCGTACGCGTTGCCCAGCAGCAGCGCATCGGCCAGATCCACCTTGCCGTCCGCGTTGAAGTCGCCCTGATCCCAACCCGCCGCGCCGACCGACACGCCGCTGACGGTCCCACTTCCACTTCCACTTCCACTTCCAC
>CAZIXN010000031.1:0-2781 GCA_964543215.1 uncultured Phycisphaera sp. | reverse complement strand
GCGCCGACCGACACGCCGCTGACGGTCCCACTTCCACTTCCACTTCCACTTCCACGCAGCGCGCGATACGTGTGCACGAACCGCATCGCGTCGCCGAAGTCCACCTCCCCATCCAGATCCACATCGCCCGGCAGCGCCGCCACGGCTTCCAGCAGCCCGCCCGCCTGCGTCAGCGCCCAGTGCAGACCCGACGAAAGCACCACGCCCTCCACCGCCGCGAACGACACCGCGCCCGTCAACCCCGCCATCAACGTCACCCGATCGCCCGCGCTGGGCTGATACGCCGTCCGCAGCCGAAGCGTCGCGTCCCGCCACGCCTCCACCGCCCCGCCGGTGTGCGTCACCGTGTCCGACTGCGTCGCGCTGCGGATGTCCAGCGCCAGCGTCGTCCCGTTGACCACACCCGATGCTCCCGCACCCCAACCCATCGCCACCGCCCCCGTGCCCGTCCCCGCGATCTCGATCGTCGACGCATCCAGGCTTGCCAGCGCAAGCGAGGTGCCATCGCTCAACGCAAACCGGTCGCCCACGCTCAGCCGCACGCCCCCGCCGGCGATGCCCCCGCCGGTGAGGGTCAGATCGTCGCCGACGTGCAGCGTCGCGGTCGCGCTCGAGCGCACCGTCGCGCCGCCGCTGAGGTTGAGGTCCTGCCCGATGGTCAGACGTCGGCCGTTCAGGTCCAGCGTGTCGCCCTCCCGCACCTCCAGGTTCCGCACCGCCGCATCGCCGATCAGCCGCACCGTCGGGTTGCTGTTCCGCGAGCCGATCAGCGCATCGTCGCCGGCATCGGGGCTGCGTCCGCCGATCCACTTGCCGCCCGTCCAGTCGTGCGTGCCGCTGCCGCCGCCAAAGGTTTTGCGATCCAGGTCCAGCTGCGTGAAATTCGACGCCGACGCGATCGCCAGAAAGTCCGTCGCCGATGGCAGCCGCCGCGTGCCCGTGGTGTAGCCGTCCCACATCAGCGTGGTGCTTTGCCGAAGATGCCCGATCTCGCCGTCGACGATGCGTGCCGCCGCGCTCCGCCCCGCGAGTTGGCTGGTTTTGAAGTCGTAGTCGCCGTCGCTGGTCTGGCTCTGCGCTGCGCTGCCGGTGCTGAGCATCCCCAGCGCATGGCCAAGCTCGTGCAGAACGACCGTGTACAGATCCACCTTGCCCGCCGCAGCCCCGGAACCCCAACCCGTGTACCCGACTTCCAACGTGTCGGGCACATCGCCGCGGAAACCATCCGACACCTGCGACGCCGTCAGGTCCGCCACCCGCGTCACCGCCATGCCGAACTCGGTCGAATCGTGCGGGCTTGCGTCGAAGTACCAGTTGTTCGCCGAGCCGAACGGGTTCTTGGCGATCTGGAGATACACCCGGGTGACCCGACCGTCCGCCTCGGCGATCAGCCGCGTCCCGCCCAGGTTCAGCGTGGGCCCGAAGTCAAAGTAGTAGTACTGGACCTCCAGCGCGTGCCCATCGCCGATCCGATCCTCGTAGAAATCCGCCGCCGCCCGCACGATCGCGCCCAGCCGGCTGGCATCCGCATCGACGGTCGGCTCGTTGCTCAGCGGCGCGCGGTGCTGCGTCGTGATGACCAGCCCCGACGCCGACCCACCCACCCCCAGCCACGCCCACCCGCCGACGCATACCGCGACAACCACCCGCCGATGCGGCAACGGCGACGCGGGCCGGGTTCTCAAACGCCGAACCAATCGGCGCCGCCACTGTTCGAACATGACACGCTCTCTCGCCTTCCCAAGCAGAACCGGCCCCCACCCGCCACGGGCAGCCGGGCCGGCGGACAGAGGTTACCCACGACACCCCAAAAAGTGAAGCATGTTCACTCGGCGATTTGGAGCAAAAAAAACACCCGCCCACGGTGGTCGTGGGCGGGTGGAGAAGGATCGGGCCTCGACATCGAAGCGCGAAGAAGTTCTGGGAAAGTGGGCAAGGTCGGGGAGGTCGGGGAGGTCGGAGAGGTCGGAGAGGTCGGGGAGTTCGGGGAGGTCGTGCGACCGGCCGATCAGTCCCGATCGGCGTCCGGGCCGTCGTGGGCGTCGGGCGACTGGCCGTGCTGCTCGATCATCTTGCGGAGGTACTTGTTTTCCCGCCGCGTCGCTTCCAGGTCGAACACGAGATACTTGATCGACAGCCGGAGATAATCCAGCGATTCCTGCAGTTCGTTGACGGTCTGCTTCAGCCGGCTGTGCCGCTCACGCGTCTGCTCGGCCAGCTGCGCGAGCTTGTCCCGCTGCTCGCTGGGAAGCGTCGAGATCTGGCCCATGAGGTCGGCGAGCTTGTTCTGGAAAGTCTGGTCATCCATGGGTTGGTCTCCGCAAAAAACTTGAAAATTCCACCCTCCCGGCGACGCAATACGACACGCCGCGGTCCCTCCCATCATGCGGCACCCCACGCCCCTGGCCAAGATCGATCACGCAAATTATTTATAAAATGCTTTTTACCATGCGATTGCGCGTCAACTCGCACCGTTTCACCCGCGACGCCCCCCGCCCGATCCCGCCGCATGTGGCGTCCACACCACACCCCACCGCACCGCGCCCCGCAGCCGCAGGCCCACGGCCTGCGCGTGCTCGGGGAGTTGCGTCGTGGTCCGCGCGTCGGCGTGTGCTCCGCGCAGGCCGTGGGCCTGCGGCTACCGGTTGAGGGTGTGCGCAAGATCACGTGAAGTCACTTCCGGGGGGCGTAGCGTGGGGTGCAGACGCAGTTGGCCGATCCGCGGAGTGGCGGGGTGGATTGAGTTTCGCTTTCGGGTTCGAGGGGGTCGTGAATACACCA
>CAZIXN010000030.1:18902-21007 GCA_964543215.1 uncultured Phycisphaera sp. | reverse complement strand
GGCCGCCAGCACATCCTCGCCGTCGAAGAACACCGACCCCGACGTCGCGGGGATCAGCCGAAGGATCGACCGCCCCACCGTGGATTTTCCGCAGCCCGACTCGCCCACCAGTCCGAGCGTCTCACCGGCGGCGACGTCGAAATCCACCCCATCCACCGCCTTGACCAGACCGACCGTCTTTTTAAGCAGCCCCCGCTTGACCGGGAAATGCGTGTGTAGGCCACGGACAGAGAGCAGCAGATCAGCCATCCGCGCATCATAAACACACCCGAAGCCCACGGACACCGTCCGTGGGCCACCCCGGGGATCTCCAGCCAAAGCCGCCCCGCTCGACACGCCGGCCCCCCTGAGGTACATTCTTTGGCTCGCCGCTGCGGACCGACCGCCGCGGATTCCGCGAGATCATTCCCGAACCGGTGGCCGACGCGCCGCCCTTTCCTCCTACTTTCGCAGATAGGCCCCGCCATGAGCGACGCCCTCCTCGCCGCCGTTGAGCAAGACCAGCTCAAATCCAACCTCCCGCACCTCACGGTCGGCGACACCGTCGATGTCCACGTCCGCATCGTCGAAGGTGTCAAGGAACGCATCCAGAAGTTCGGCGGCGTGGTCATCAAGACCCAGGGCCAGGGCCTGACCGCCACGGTCACCGTCCGCCGCATCGTCGCCAACGAAGGCGTCGAGCGTACCTTCCCGCTGCACTCGCCCAAGGTCGCGCAGATCGACGTCATCCGCCGCGGCGACGCCCGCCGGGCCAAGCTGTACTACCTTCGCGACCGCATCGGCAAGAAGCGTCGCCTCCGCGACCAGCGTCGCGGCCTCGACGCCCTGACCATGCAGACCAACAAGGCCAACGAAAAAGCCGAAGCCGCCAAATCCAAAGCCGCCGCCGCTAAAGCCGGCGACGAATAATCTGTTTGGCTTGGCCGATCCCGAACACTCCAAAGCCTCGCCGATCCCGGCGAGGCTTTTTTCAACACGGCGTTCCATCAAAGTCCATCCGACTCGTGCCGCTCGCCGGACCTCCGTCGTCCGGGATGATCCTCGAAAACCCATTACGCTCCCGCCATGTCGAAGCCCGACCCACCGCAACCCGATTCCGCCAACACCACCGAAGAGTTGCTCGCCAACCGCCGCGCCAAGCTCGACCGACTGCGTGACGAATTCCACATCGATCCGTACGGCCACCGCGTCGACGGCCTGACGACCCTCGCCGACGCCAAAGCGCAGTTCGACGCCGACGCCGACCAACGCCACAAAGACCAGCCCGAGGGTGAGGACGACCGCCCCATCGTCAAGGTCGCCGGCCGGGTGATGCAGCACCGCGTCATGGGCAACCTCGTGTTCCTCTCCCTCCGTGACGCCACGGGCGATCTTCAAGTCGCCGTGAGCAAAAAAGCCGTTGGTCCCGAAGCCTTCAAAGTCGCCGCCAAGCTCACCGACCTGTCGGACCTGGTCGTCGCCCAAGGCCCGCTCGGCTCGACCAAGACCGGCGAAATCACGATCTGGTCGGGCTCGGGGGTGCAGGGTTCAGGGATCGGGGATCGGGTTGAGATGCGGAATCGGCCGGAATCGTCAACCAGCTCCGAGATCCCAACCGAACCCCGATCCCAGAACCCCGAACCCCGGGGCTTCGCCCTCATCACCAAATCGCTCGCCCTGCCGCCGGGCAAGTTCCACGGCCTGCAGGACGCCGAGCAGCGTTACCGCAAACGTTACGTGGATCTCTACACCAACCCGCATGTCATGAAGACGATGCAGCAGCGCATCGCGATCGTCGATGCCATCCGCGACTACCTGCGCGGCCGGGGGTTTGCGGAAGTCGAGACGCCGATGCTGCAGACGCTGCACGGCGGGGCCGCCGCACGCCCCTTCCACACGCACCACAACGCGCTGGACCTTCCGTTGACGCTGCGCATCGCGCCGGAACTTTTCCTCAAGCGGTTGCTGGTCGGCGGGATGCCCAGGGTCTTCGAGATCAACCGCAACTTCCGCAACGAAGGGGTGTCGCCTCGCCACAACCCCGAGTTCACGATGCTCGAAGCGTACGAGGCGTTCGGCTCGTGGGAGACGATGGCCGACCTGGTCGAGGACATGGTGTGCACCGT
>CAZIXN010000030.1:0-18802 GCA_964543215.1 uncultured Phycisphaera sp. | reverse complement strand
GGGCAGCCCCGCCGAGCAGCTCGTCGAGGTGTACGAGAAGCTGATCGAGCCCACGCTCATCGATCCGTGTTTTGTCACGCATGTGCCCAGCGTCATCATTCCGCTGGCCAAGAAGAACGCGGACGATCCGTTCTTTGCGGACGTGTACGAGCTGGCGATCAACGGCGTGGAGATCAGCCCCGGCTACTCCGAACTCAACGACCCGGAAGTGCAGGAAGCCAATTTCCGTGGACAGGTCGGCGACGAAGCTGAAAAACAGCAGATCGACGAAGACTTCCTCGAAGCCCTGCGCGTCGGCATGCCGCCGGCGGGCGGGATGGGCCTGGGCATCGACCGGCTGGTGATGATGCTCACCGGCGCGCCGAGCATCCGCGACGTGATCCTGTTCCCACTGATGCGGCCGGAGCAGAAGTGAAACCACAGATGAACACCGATGAGCAGGGATAAGAGCGACAGGAATCGTCATACTCCTTTTTCATCGGTGTCCATCTGTGTTCATCCGTGGTTCCCGACCGCATGTACAAGCGCCTGCTGATCTCGAAGTACCTCCGCCGCAAGCTTGCGCCGCTGTTCGCGGCGCTGGCGGTGATGCTTTGTACGGCGATGGTCATCATCGTCATCAGCGTGATGGGCGGGTTTCTGGACACGCTCAAGGAGTCGGCCCGTTCGATCACCGGCGACCTGGTGATCGAGTCGGCGTACCAGCTGCGTGGCTTCGAGCATTACGACGGGCTGGTCGAACGGTTGCGCGGCATGGACGAGGTGGCGGCGGCGACGCCGGCGATCCGCACGATGGGGCTGGTGAATTTCGCGGGCGGGCCGGTGCCGTTGACGGTGCTGGGGATTGACTTCGCGGGGATGGATGAAGTGATCGGGTTGCGAGAGCGGGCGCTGTGGACGCCGGAGCAGTTGGAGGAGCGGGCGGTACAGGCCGCGGACCTGGAGCAGTACGAAGAGCTGGGGATGCGGGGGACGGCGGCGGCGCTGCGGGCGTTTTTTCCGGGGGGGACTGGTCGCTTAAACAACCAGTCCGAAACGGGTGGGGTTTCGGCGGCGTGGGCGGGGGTGGCGATTTATCCGTGGAATTGGCGGCAGGCGGACGGGTCGTACGATTTTGACGATGCGTACGCCGGGCGCTCGTTCACGCTGACGGTACTGCCGCTGAATGAATCGGGGACGCTGGGTTCGTATCAGCCGGCCCGGAAAGAGTTCGTGGTGGTCAACGATTTCAAGAGCGGGCTGCACGATGTGGACAGCAGCACGGTGCTGGTGCCGCTGGACGTGTTGCAGACGATGCTGGAGATGGGGCCGGTGGAGGCGTTCGTGGGCGCGGATCCACTCACCGGCGAGGGTGGGACGTTGGAGCGCGTGAGCGACGGGCGGGTGAATCAGATCGTGGTGAAGCTCGAGCCGGCGGCGTTGGACGCGGCGTCGCTCAATGCGCTGCGGGACCGGGTGCAGGAAGTTGTCACGGCGTATTTCGGCGAGGTCGGCGGGCGGGATGCGGTGTACGTCTCGACGTGGGAGCAGGTGCACGGCCAGCTCATCGGTGCGGTGCAGAACGAGAAGGGGCTGATCACGTTTCTGTTTGCGATCATCAGCGTGGTGGCGGTGGTGATGGTGGCGACGACGTTCTATATGACGGTGCTGGAGAAGACGCGCGACATCGGGACGCTGCGGGCAATGGGCGCTTCGCGCCTGGGCATCGCGTTGCTGTTCCTGGGGTACGGCCTGGCGATCGGCGTCGTCGGTGCGGGCGCGGGCGTGGGCCTGGCGACGGCGGTGGTGCTGGGCTTGAACGAGATCCAGTGGTTTTTGGCGACGTATCTGGGCGTGACGGGTTGGCTGGTGCTGGCGGCGGTGGGCGGGACGGTGCTGGGCGCAACGCTGGGCACGCTGATCGGGTTCGTGCGACGCTCGATGCGGCGGTGGGCGACGACGCTGGCGGTCGTGGGCGGGTTGGGTCTGTTCGTGCCGGCGGTGGCGGCCTTGTTCGTGGATGCCGACCTGCCGGGGATGCTCAATGCGACGTACAGCTTCCAGATGTGGGACCCGCAGACGTATTTCTTCGACACGATCCCGGCCCGATTGAATTGGACCGAGGTGACGTGGATCGGCCTGGGGGCCGTGGTGAGCAGCGTGCTGGGCGCGGTGGTGCCGGCGCTCGTCGCGTCGGCGCAGGACCCGGTGGAGGCGTTGCGGTATGAGTGAAGATCAAAGTCCGAAGTCCGAAGTCCGAAGTCCGAAGTCAGATCTGGATTCGGCGGTGATGCTCACGGCGCGCGGCGTCAGCAAGGTCTTCCGCGAGGGCGGGCGGGAGTTGCGGGTGTTGGATGGGGTGGATTTTTCGCTGCGGGCGGGCGAGTGTGTCGCGGTGCTGGGGCGGAGCGGTTCGGGCAAGAGCACGCTGCTGCACATCCTGGGCGGGTTGGATCGGCCGACGTCGGGGAGCGTTTGGTTCGACGGCACCGAGGTGTTCGCGATGCACGAGTTGGCGATCGATCGGTACCGCAGCGGGCGGATCGGATTTGTGTTCCAGCAGTACCACCTGTTGCCCGAGCTGAGTGCGTGGGAAAATGTGCGGCTTGCGAGCATGATCGGCCCCGGGAAGAAGTTGAAGGACCAAGGCACGAAGGCGGGCAAGCGGGAAACGAAGGAACGGGCCGTTGAATTGTTGGAGCGGGTGGGTTTGAAGGATCGGTTGACGCACAAGCCGGCGAAGCTGTCGGGCGGGGAGCGGCAGCGGGTGGCCATTGCGCGGGCGCTGATGAACCGGCCGGCGGTGTTGCTGGCGGACGAGCCGACGGGGAATCTGGATGCGGACACGGGGGCGTCGGTGCTGGAGTTGTTCGGGCAGTTGCACGCGGGGGGTCAGACGATGGTGCTGGTGACGCACGACGAGAAGGTGGCGGGGCGCGCGGATCGGGTGGTGACGTTGCGCGGCGGTAGATTGGTGACGGAGCGGGAAGCCCCAGGTGAGACGAGCGCCCACCCCCAACCTCTGCCGGTGGGTGGGGAGTAAGCGGAACGCCCCGATGCCCGACCTGCGACCCGAGCCGAATCCGCGACGCCCCGATGCGGGAGCGATGTCCGAAGCAGATGCGTTGCGTCAGCCGTTGCCCGGCCAGTCGCCGACGCCCCGGCTGCTGGGTCTTGATGCGTTGCGGGGGCTGGCGATTCTGCTGATGTGCTTGTCGGGGTTGTTGCCGACGTATCTGCCCAACGCGATGTACCACGGGTACTACCCGTCGTTTCTGCCCCGGCCGGGGATGACGATCGATGGGCAGGCGGTGTCGGATGCTCAGGGGAACGTTCCGCTGACGTGGCAAGCCGTCGAAAATCCGCATCTGTTTCGCGGGGTGGATTGGCCGAGTTTGACGTGGGTGGACTGGGTGTTTCCGGGGTTTTTGTTTGCGATGGGCGCGGCGATTCCGCTGGCGTACGCGCGGCGGTTGAGCAAGGGGGAAAGCGCTTGGCGGCTGGCGCGGTCGGCGGTGTGGCGTTTTGTGGTGCTGGTGGGTTTTGCGGTGTACGTGAAGCAGATGTCGCCGTGGCACCAGGCGTCCGGGCCGGGCGCGAGCGTGGGACTGGCGGAGTACTGGACATCGATCGTGGGGTTGCTGTTGCTGTTGCCGGTGCTGGGGCGGCTGCCCAAGGCGACGCCGAGTGGCTTGGCATGGATGATCCGCGGGTTGGGCGTGGCGAGCGCGGCGGCGTTTCTGGCGATGGTCAACGACCGGGCCACGAGCCCGCCGTTTTCGTGGAACCCGGCGACGGGCGATGCAGACATCATCATCCTGCTGCTGGCGTGGAGCAGCGTGGTCGCGTCGCTGCTGTGGTTGGTGACGCAGCGTGGTGGCTGGCTGGGTTGGGGGGTTCGGCTGGTGGCGGGGTTGAGTCTGGCGTTCGTCGCGCACGATCAGGCGATGCGCAGCGACTGGCGGCTGTTCGGCGAGGCACTCAACCCGGTGGGTGAGGCGCTGCGTCTGCCGTCGGCGTGGCTGGACCTGCGGGGGCTGTTCGGCGAGGCCGGCGTGCTGCCGGGCCATCTGCCGGACGGGCTGTTGAATCTGGGCGTGCTTTACGACTTCACGTGGCTGAAGTTTTTGTGGGTGGTCGTGCCGGGCACGGTGATCGGCGACGTGTTGGTGCGTTATCTGGAGGAACGCCGGCAACTCCCAGGGCCGGCACGCCCGGTCAGCAAGGGCATCGCGCAAAGCAGGGTGGCGGCGAAGGTGAGCGCAGCGGCGGACGGCGAGTCGGTGTGGGGGCTCGGTCGGCACGTGGTGGTGACGGTGAGTCTGATGCTGTGCGTGGTGGCGGTGTTCGTGGGGTTGAAGGATTACGCCGGGACGTTTGCGCGGCTGGGGCAGATCGAGTTGGCGACGCCGTATGCGGCGGTGCTGCTGGCGTTGCCGCCGTTGGTGGTGGCGCTTTTGGCGATGCAGGGCAAGCCGGGTTGTCACGGTCGTGCGGTTCGGCGGCTGACGCTGTGGGGCACGGCGTGGCTGACGGCGGGGCTGGTGCTGGCGGTGCTGCCGGACCCGCGGGTGGTGGCGGCGGCGGACGCGGAGCCGTGGGCACGCTTTGGCGCGGGGTTTTTCGAGGGGGGCATCGGCAAGGGTCCGCCGGCACGGTTGTCGTGGTATCTCACGGCGTTGGGCGTGTCGATTTTGCTGCTGGTGGTGCTGATGCTGTGGATCGACGTGCGCGGCTGGGCCTGGCCGTGGGGCTGGCTGACGGCCAACGGGCAGAACCCGATGCTGGCGTACGCGATGCTCAGCGGGCCGTTGGCGGCGCTGGTGGGGTTGCCGTGGCTGATGCTGTGGGTGGGCGAGGGCGTGCCGGCGAATCTTGACGGGCTGGTGGCACTGGGGATCGAGCGGCTGCACGGCCCGGACGCGTCGCCGTGGCACGACGCGGGATGGGATCTGGTCAAGACGCTGGCGCTGGCGGGGGTGGTGTGGCTGGCGACGCGGCGGGGGGTGGTGCTGCGGAGCTAGCGGGATGGCGGCGTGGACATGGGACGGGGTCGCGTCGCGGTGCCTGTTATCGCCGCGGCTTGCCGCGTGGCGGCGAAAAGCGCGCAGCAAGCCGCGGCGCGAACAGGGGATGGATATGCCCCGTCGCGGCAGGCGGCGGGGCTAGCGCAGGGCGTGGGCGCGGTCGAACCAGGCCTTGCGTTCGGTTGCGCCGGCGGGCGCTTCGAGCACCCAGTCGTCGTGCGATTCGCTGGTGACGCTGGCGTCGAGGAAGACGACGTTGGAGCGGTCTTCCTGCGGGTGGCTGGTCCACGGGCCGCCGGCCGGAAACCCGCCGACGAAGTTGTGGCCGGGCTCGGCGTTGGCGTCGCTGACCAGCGCGTGCTTGCCCAGTGCGGCCATGCGTTCGAGCGTCACGCTCTCGATGAGGCCCGGCGGGGTGTCGGGCTCGCCGGGCGGCGCGGGATCGCGGTAGTAATAGAGGTAGGACGAGCCGGCCTGGGAGATGTCGGGCGTGTTCCATCGGTCCACGTCGAGGCTCGTGTCCTCCTGCATGTTTCGGCCGGGGTCCAGCAGGCTTTCGTACGGCATGTAGTTCCCGGCGACGAGGATGCCCAGGCCGATCGCCTCGGTCGTGCCCAACGCCGGCGGCCGATACTTCGTGATCGGCCCGCTGGTACCCGCTCCGTACCCGACCGCCGCCGCAGGGTTGCGCCAGGCGTAGGGAACCTTTATGTCGTCGTGATCGATCGCGTAGACGCTGACCCCCTGCCCGAGACTCCGCAGGTTCGTCTGACATCGCACGAACTGGGCGGTGGATTTCGCCCCGCTGAGCACCGGCAGCAGCAGGCCAACCAGTATCGCGATGAGCGAGATCACGACCAGCAGCTCGATCAGGGTAAATCCGAGTTTAGGCGAGTGGCGCACGCTTGATTTTAGCGCACGCCTGCCCATCCCCAAAGGAAATCGCGGCTAGCACCCTGATTTCGCGTGGTTTACGGGTTTCCCCTCGGACCCTCCGGATCCGTGAAAAAGCCGGTCGCGGGCTCGACCAACCCTGTACATTTGGCCGATACCCGCTAACGTGTCGCTCACAAAACCGCGACGATGCGGTCGGACTTCCTCACGAACTGTTCTCCACTCCGAGCTCCGCTTATGCCGGCCGAAGCCCTTGCACGAAATCCCGGCGACGGCTCTCATCGCGAAGCAGACCCTTTGACGGTCCCGCGCGGCTCGGATTTTCCGGCCCGGGGTGACGGGTTGGGGGTTGATGTCGCGGCCGGGAGCCGTGCCTCGGTGGCGCGTCTGGACTCGGGCGACGCAGCGTGGCCGAAGCGCGGCCTGGGGTGGGCGGTGCTGGTTTGGGCGGCCGTCAGTGCATTGCTGGTGGTGGCGTCGTACCGGCAGCTCGCCGGGACGGGCGGCTTTTGGGACGACCGGCTCACGCTGGGCGCCGAGCACTCGTTGGGGGCGTGGTGGTCCGGCGGACTGCTGCTGATCGCGGGGCTGCTGGCCGTGGCGTGTGGCGAAACGGTGAAGGCGGCGGCGCTTGCCGAAGCGGAGCGGAAACGATTGGCCCGGGCGTTCCGCGTGGTGGGGTTCTGGCTGGTGGTGCTTTGCATCGACGAGTGGGCATCGCTGCACGAGCGGTACGACTGGTCGGACATCGCGATCCCGCGGGAACTCCGGCTGCCGCCGATCGCGGTGGTGATGGCGGCAACGGTCTTCTGGGCGGCGTGGACGGTGTGGCGGCAGCGTGGCCGACTGGGTGCGGGCTGGTCGATGTTCCTGGTAACCGCGGGCTTCGGGATCATGGGCAGCGTTTACATCATCGAGCTGGCGGAGCACGCCTACGAGTGGCCGGCCGCGTGGCAGCCCGCACGGCTGGCGATCGAAGAAGGCCAGGAACTGACCGGCATGGGCGTGGTGCTGTTCGCGATCGCGTGGAAATGGATGACTATGACGGGCGGACATGAGGCGCGGGTGGCGTCGCTCGCCTCGGCCGCGCGCCTCGTGGGCATCGGTCTGCTGTGCGTCGCGCCGCTGCTGATCCTGCTGCAGCACCTCATGCCGCTGGAGGGCAAGTGGGCGCGGATGGGCGTGCCGGGCAAAGTCGTGACGCCGATGCTTCTGCTGGTGGCCGCGGCCGTGGCGTGGTTCACGGCGTTGCGGGCCGAGCGGTTGCGTGGGGTTTGGTTCGTGGTGGCGGCGGTGATGCTGCTGGGCTCGGTGGAATCGATGACGTCGATGAAGCGCTGGTACTTCGACGTACCGATCAACACGATGCGTAAGGATTTCGTTCTGATCGCGCTGGGCACGGCGATGCTGATCCTCGGGACGCTGACGCGCAACCGTGCGTGGTGGGTGGCAGGACTAGTGGCGGCGGGGATGAACCTCGTGGGGTTTGTAGCGTTCAAGAATCCGGTGATGCAGGGCGTCGCGACGTTGGGGGCGGTGGTCCTGCTGTTCGCGGTGGTGTTGACCGTGAACGACCGCATCCCACGGGCGTCGCCGGCGGGCCGCTAAACTCGGCCGATGCTCGACCTCACCCGCAAGCCCGCGCGTCCGCTGGTGGCCCCTTCGGTGCTCGCTTCGGATTTTGGCGCGATGGCGGCGGACGCAAAAGCAGCGCTCGACGCCGGGGCCGACCTGTTGCATCTCGACGTGATGGACGGGCATTTCGTGCCGAACCTGACGTTCGGCGCGGACACGATCAAGGGCTTGCGGAAGCACCTGCCGCAGGTGTACCTCGACGTGCATCTGATGGTGCAGCGGCCGCAGGATTACGTGAAAGCTTTCGCCGACGCGGGCGCCAATGGGTTCACGTTCCACATCGAGGTGTGCGACCCGTACCTGACGCGTGGCATCGAGGCACGCGGGTTCATCGGCGAGATCCGCAAGGCGGGCATGACGCCGGGCATCACGATCAATCCCGCCACGCCAACGGCCTGGATCGAGCCGTTGCTGGAGCACGTCGATCTGGCGCTGGTGATGTCGGTGCAGCCGGGCTACGGCGGACAGAAGTTCATGCCGTACACACTGGACAAGGCGAAGCGCCTCCGGCAGCTCGGCGGGGATCGGCTGCGGGTGGAGATGGACGGCGGGCTGGACGAGACGACCTCACGCGACGCCGTGGCGGCGGGCGTGGACGTGCTCGTCGCCGGGTCGGCGGTGTTCGGAGCCCAGGACCGAGCCCGGACAATCACCGCGATGCAGCGACCCGCGTGAGCGGAGCGAAAGGCTCCGGCACTCGCGGTTTGCCCTTCAAGCATTGACCCGCGTCGGGCCGATGCGTATGGTGATGTTCGCGCCGCGTGGAAGGCTTGAGCCTTTGACCACGCTCACTAGGCCCATAGTGTAACGGCAGCACCACAGATTCTGATTCTGTTAGTCATGGTTCAAATCCATGTGGGCCTATTTCTCTGGTTCGTTTGCCGAGGGACCGAAAATCGTGCCGCGTCGCGCGGCACTCGTCAGCCGTAGGATGCGGCCGTGCCCCAAACCACCGCACTTTCCGATCCGCCGGCCTCGGCCGACGGGGACGTCGTCGTCGCATCCGCGGCACCGCCCGGCGGGATCGCCACGCCCGTGCAACTCGGGGGACGGCTTGCGGGTTTGTCGCTGTCGCGGCAGGTCGCGATGCTCGCGATCTGGCCGTTCTTCCAGCAGTTGCTGGCGTTTCTGGTCAATTTTGTCGATACCGCGATCGCCGGCCGGCTGAGCGTGCAAGCCACCAACGCCATCGCCATCGCCGCGTACTTCGGCTGGTTCATGTTTCTGATGACCTCGGCCGTGGGCACCGGCGGCGCGGCGCTGATCGCCCGCGCCGTCGGGGCCCGACACCGCAACCTCGCCAACGCCGGGCTGGGGCAATCGATGGTGCTGGCGATGCTCTGGGCCGGGCTGATCGGCACGCTCGTGTTCGTCGGGGCCGACTTCATCGGCGGCCTCGCCCGACTCGACGGCGAAAGCCGGGAACTGTGCGCGCAGTACCTCCGCATCATCGCCTGCGCCGCGCCCGCCACCGCCGTCCTGGCCATCGGCACCGCCTGCCTCTCCGCCGCCGGCGACACGCGCACACCGTTTCTGGCCATGCTCGTGTTCAACCTCGTGAACATCGCCGTGTCGGTTCTGCTGGCCGTGCAGCCCTGGCGATTCGACTTGCTCGGCATCAGCGTCGGCGTGCCCGGCCTGGGCTGGGGCGTGCCCGGCATCGCGTGGGGCACCGCCATCGCCACCTTCATCGGCGCGCTGCTGATCCTCATCTCGCTGGTCAAGCCCGACGGCCCGATCCGCCTGCGCTGGCTCCGCATGCGCCCGCACCTGCACACCATCCGCCGCATCGTCCGCGTCGCGCTACCGTCGCTGGGCGAAGGCTTCGGCCACTGGTCGGGCAACTTCGTCGCGCTCATCGCCATCGGCTTCCTGGGGCAGAGGCTTCTCAACGAGGCGTACCCGGGCGCTCACATCGTCGCTATCCGCATCGAAGCCCTCAGCTTCCTGCCCGCCATGGCGCTCGCCACCGCGGCCGGCACACTCACCGGGCAATACCTCGGGGCCGGCAGCGTCGAGATGGCCCGAAAGGCCGCCGTTGCGTGCTGGCTCACCGCCGTGATCCCGATGACCGTGCTGGGCGCGACCTTTGTCGCGTTCCCCGAGTCCTGGGTCCGCATCGTCTCGACGCAACCCGAACACCTCGCGCTGTCGCCACGCCTCGTGCAGATCGCCGGCTTCGTGCAATTCTTCTTCGGCAGCGCCATCGTGCTCAGCGGCGCGATGCGCGGCGCGGGCGACACGAAGCGCCCGATGCACATGACCGTCGGCCTGACCTGGGGCGTGCGCCTGCCGATCGTCCTGCTCGTCACGCTCTGGCTCGGCGGACATCTCGGCTGGGCGGGCGGCAGCGGCCTGGCGAAAATCGGAGAACACACGCCGGCGATCGTCTCCTGGCTGGGTAGCGGACTGGCGGTGATCTGGTGCGTGCTCTGCGGCGAACTCGTGATCCGCGGCATCGTCTTCATGACCGTGTTCTTCCGCGGAAACTGGGCGCAGGTCGACGTATGACCGCGGAAAAAACCTCGCCGCTACACTTCACGGTTTGCCCGGACTCGTTTTCCTGCGCCTTCGAAAAGCCCGCCGACATGCCCGACACGCTGCCCGCCCCCGGAAGCCCGACGACGCTCCGCGCCCCCTCGCTCCAGCCCGGCCACGCCGCGATCGTCGGCCTGCAGTGGGGCGACGAAGGCAAGGGCAAAGTGGTTGATCTGCTCACCAGCCTCCAAGGCTCCCACGCCAGCGCCCGATTCGACATCGTCGCCCGCTACAACGGCGGCGCCAACGCCGGCCACACCGTCGTCGTGGGCGACAAGAAATACGCCCTGCACCTGATCCCTTCGGGCATCCTCCACGATGGCCGACTCAACGTGCTCGGCAACGGCGTCGTCGTCGATCCCCAGCAAGTGGTTAAGGAAATCACCGGCCTGCGCGAACAAGGCCTCACCCTCGACGACAATTTCCTCATCTCCGACCGCGCCCACGTCGTCATGCCCTGGCACAAAGTTCAGGACGCCCTTCAGGAAGCCGCCTTCACCAAGGGACAGACCGAAGACCAAAACGAATCTTCCGGGGCCATCGGCACCACCGGACGCGGCATCGGCCCGGCCTACGCCGACAAAGCCCTCCGCTCCACCGCCATCCGCATGGGCGACCTGCTCGATCCCGATGAACTCGCCGAACGCATCACCCGCCTCACGCCGATCAAGAACGCCACCCTCGCCGGCCTCGCCGAATACGCGGGCGTCGCCTTCACCCCCTTGGTCGCCAACGACCTGATCGCCTGGCTCAAGCCGCTCGCCGCCACGCTCGCGCCGCACATCGCCGACGTCTCCAACCTGCTCCACGATCGCATCGCCCTGGGCCAACGCATCCTCTTCGAGGGTGCCAACGCCACCCTGCTCGACATCGACCACGGCACCTACCCCTACGTCACCAGCAGCAACTGCTCGAGCCTCGGCGTCCACGCCGGCACCGGCGTCCCCGGCCACGCCGTGCCCAATGTCCTGGGCATCGTCAAGGCCTACCAGACCCGCGTCGGCGGCGGACCCATGCCCACCGAGCTCTTCGACGACACCGGCGAAACCATCCGCCAGGCCGGTCGTGAATTCGGCACCACCACCGGCCGGCCGCGACGATGCGGCTGGCTCGACCTCGTCGCCCTGCGCTACACGGCCCGCCTCTGCGGCGCGACCGGCTTCGCGCTCATGCTCCTGGATGTCCTCGCGGGCTTCGACGAACTCAAGATCTGCACCGCCTACGACATCCACGGAAAGCGCACCGAAACCTTCCCCAGCCGCCACGCCGACCTCGCCGCCGCCAAACCGATCTACGACACCTTGCCCGGTTTCGCCGAACCCGTGCAGGACGCCCGCCGTTTCGAAGACCTCCCGACCACCGCGCAGGCCTACGTCCGCCGCATCGAGCAAGCCATCGGCATCCCCGCCGTCATGATCTCCGTCGGCCCCAAACGCGACCAGACGATCGTGCGGTAAAAAATTTCAGATAATCACTTTCAGATTTCTGATGTGAAGCAAACGAAAATCGAGCGTTCCGCGATGGCAAAATCTGAAATCTCAAATCCGAAATCTGAAATTTTCCCCAAACACCTCGCCGTCATCATGGACGGCAACGGACGATGGGCCACCGCCCGCGGGCTCCCCCGCTCCGAAGGACACACCGCCGGCACCGAAGCCGTCCGCGCCGTCGTCACCCGCTGCGCCCGGCTCCACCTCGACGCCCTCACGCTCTACTCCTTCAGCACCGAAAACTGGGCCCGCTCAAACGACGAGGTCTCCCACCTCATGCGGCTTTGCGTCCACTACCTCGCCGCCGAGCGCGACCTGTTCATGGAAAACGGCATCCGATTCCGCGCCATCGGGCGACGCGCCGGCCTGCCCGACGACGTCCTTCACGCCGTCGACGAAACCACCGCCATGACCGCCGGCAACACCGGCCTCACCCTCAACATCGCCCTCAACTACGGCTCCCGCGCCGAAATCACCGACGCCGCGCGCAAACTCGCCCAACAGGTCGCCGACGGAACACTCCAACCCCACGACATCACCGAGCAACACCTCGAAGCCCAACTCGACACCGCCGGCCTGCCCGACCCCGACCTGCTCATCCGCACCGCCGGCGAAATGCGGCTCTCCAACTATTTGCTCTGGCAACTCTCCTACGCCGAGCTCTACGTCACCGACGTCTGCTGGCCCGACTTCGACGCCGAACAACTCGACCTCGCCTTCGCCGAATTCGCCCGACGCACCCGAAAATTCGGAGCCGTCGTCGAACCCCACTAAAACCTCCACATCCCCCCCGAAGCCCAGGGTCTCCGACGGTGGGTCGCGCCCCAAGAACCTAAACTCCAGCGATGTCCTCCACCCGCCCTTTCGCTCCACGACCCGCCGACCAACACGCCCTCGAGCACGGCGCCGACTTCGCACCCAAGTTCGACGAGCACGGCCTCATCCCCTGTATCGCCCAGCACGCTGAAACCGGCGAAGTCCTCATGTTCGCCTTCATGAACGACCTCGGGCTCGCCAAAACCATCGAAACCGGCCAGGTCCACTACTGGTCCCGCTCACGACAGAAACTCTGGCTCAAAGGCGAGTCCTCCGGCATGACGCAGAACGTCGTGCAACTTCTTACGGATTGCGACCAGGACTGCATCGTCGCGCGTGTCACGCTCGGGAAATCCACTTCCGGGGGCGTCGAAGCCTCCTGCCACGTCGGCTACCGCAACTGCTTCTACCGCGCCATCCAAACCGGCAACCGCAGCGAAGAAGGCCCGGCCCAGATGCAGATCGTCGGCGAAAAACGCTTCGATCCCGATGAGGTCTACGGCAAGCATTGAAGCCGCGGATGAACACCGATATTCACACGTAATCCAAAGCAAATCTGTCGAGACGCGGGATATCCGGGCTGACATGGCATGCATCGTGATTGCTTCTCTGCTTCCTGCCCTCATTCGTGTTCATCCGCGTTCATCCGTGGCTAAACCATGCCAACGCAACGCCCCCGCCGCAACCGCCAGTCCCCCGCCCTCCGCGACGCCGTCCGCGAAACGTCGCTGCACATCTCCCAACTCGTCTACCCGCTGTTCGTTCACGACGAAACGTATGACACGCCCCTCGAATCTCTCCCCGGCCAAACCCGCTGGAGCCCGGCCGGCCTGCTCGGCGAGATCGGACGCTGCATCGACCTGGGCATCGACAAGTTCGCGCTGTTCCCCAGAATCCACGACGACCTCAAGACCCGCACCGGCGACGAAGCGTTCAACCCCGACGGCCTGATCCCCCGCGTCGTGCGTCAGATCAAGACGCAACTTCCCCACGCCTGCCTCATCGCCGACGTGGCGCTCGATCCGTACAACGCCGACGGACACGACGGATTCGTCAACGACGCCGGCCGGATCGACAACGACCTCACCGTCGACCTGCTCTGCAGGCAAGCCGTCTGCGTCGCCCACGCCGGAGCAGACGTCGTCGCGCCTTCCGACATGATGGACGGACGCGTCGGTGCCATTCGCCAGGCACTCGACCAGGCGCAACACGCCGACGTCGCCATCCTTTCCTACGCCGTGAAGTACGCCTCGGCGTTTTACGGACCCTTCCGCGGCGCACTCGACTCCGCACCCAAAGCCACGAGCAACCGCCCCATCCCCGCCGACAAAGCGACTTATCAGATGGACCCCGCCAACGTCCGCGAGGCCCTCCGTGAAGTCGCGCTCGACGAAGACCAGGGTGCCGACATCGTCATGGTCAAGCCCGCCGGCCCCTGCCTGGACGTGATCCGGGCCGTCCGCGAACGCACGAACCTGCCCGTCGCCGCCTACCAGGTCAGCGGCGAATACCTCATGCTCAAAGCCGCCGCAGAGTCCGGCTGGATCGACGAACGCGCCGCCGTACTCGAAGCAATGATCGGCATCCGACGCGCCGGCGCAACCATGATCTTCACCTACTTCGCCCCGCAAATTGCCGAGTGGCTGACCGCATAACCCCCGAAGCCCACGGTCTCCGGCCGTGGGCTGCCCCGCATCCACGCACCGCCGTGCCCAACCCCCTCCGCCAACTCGGCATCGCCTGCATCACGCTGATCGTCTGGACCTATCGCCTCACGCTCGGCTGGCTGCTCGGCGGACACTGCCGGTTCATGCCCAGCTGCTCGCAGTACATGCTCGACGCCACCCGCAAGCACGGACCCATCCGCGGCACATGGATGGGCCTCCGACGCATCGCCCGCTGCCACCCCTTCACCCGCGGCGGCCACGACCCCGCCTGACCCGCAGCAACGCTTGCGCGACGACTCGCACCGCCGCAGGTCAACGACCTGCGCGAGCGTCGCAGCAACGCATCAATCACCAAGATGCTTCCGCACTTCATCGCTCCGATGGCGGCGGCAGACGCTTGGGCTCGGGCGGCGACAGCCGCCTGTCGTCACGCGGCGCATCCAGCACTTCGCCCTGCACATATATCGTCTCCGGCTCGCGCGGCGCGGGCGGCGGCAACGGCGGCAACACCTTCTCGGTCACCCGACGCGGCAGCGACGCCGTATACGCCTGCACCAGCGACGCGTAACACGCCCGACGATCCCCGCCGGTGACCATCACCGGCCGGCCAGCCGACCACGCCAAACCGTGCTGCATCACCGCTTCGTTCGGCAGCACCGCCCGACCCCCGCGCTCACTCAACAAAGAACCGCCGCCCGCGCGCTCCAACACGAGCGCCGAAGCCGGCCAACGCGGGTTCACTTCCACCGGCCACCAGTCCCCCTTCCGATCCCGGATCAGATCCACGCCGAAGATCCCCCGCAGATCGCAACGCTGCGTCAGCACCACGCCCAGGTGCGACAACGCCGCACGGTCCGCCTTGCTCAGCGCTGCCGGCCCGATCGAGCCGACGTACGCGTACCAACTCGCAAATCCCGGCTCGGCCCCGAGCTTCTCATCCCCCACCAACTGCTCGGTCACTCCCATCAAAACGCACGACCAACCATCGCTGCGAAACACCGCCGACATCGGCGTCCCCGTCACCGCTTCCTGAACAAACTCATCGGCGCCAACCCTGGAACGCCGCGACCACGGCCGAATCCCCCGCCCGCCGTACGAATCCGCCGGCTTGATCAGGTACAGACGATTCAGCCCCACGCCGCCGGTCAACCGCCGCACGATCCGGCGAAACGGCCCGACGCGCGGCAACGTTTTGCAGAAACGCAGCCCCTTGAACGCCGGCAGGCTCGGCAACAACGCCGGCTGCCGAACCTTACGGATCGCCTCGGGACCGCTGCCCCGCAGCTTCCGTACCGACGCGATGGCAGAAACCAGGTCCGGCCGATGCTCCATCGCACCAACGAGCAACACCGTCGCGTCGCCGGGCGTCGTATGAATCCGCCTGAGCACCTCCTCGGGACGCAGCGACACCGCGTTGAACCCCGCCGACGCCGCGGAAGTCTCCGCGTGCTGCGGCGCATCACCCACGATGATCAGCGTCTCGCTCAACGCCGACGACCCCGCGTCTCGTCCGCATCATCCAGCTCGTGCCCGTCGCGCTCCCGCGCGGGATCGGGCACCACGGTGTGCCGCCCGGTCGGCAGGTACTTCTGCACGTCGCGCCCGTACTGCATCGTCAGCACGTTGCACGCCAGACATCGCCACGCCGGCAGCCGATTCGCCCGCATGATCGCGTTGGTGCCCGGGACGGTCTCGGCAAATTCCACCGTCGTGCCCTCGGCGTTGCGAAGCCACAGCAGGCCTTCCGACACCGCCACAAAACCCGCCTGCATCCATTGCCCGCACGTCGGACACCGGATCGCTTCGTGCACGTTGGGATCGCGTCGCTTCACGCCCTAAGCATACGGTGGCGCGCCCCGCATTAGACTTTCGCGGTGGACCTCAACGCCCCCGCAACCCGCGATCTGCTCACCCTCGCGCTCACCCGCCGCGTCGGCCAGACCACGCTGCACAAGCTCATCAGGCACTTCGGCTCGGCCGAAGTCGCGCTCCAGGCCTCGCCGCATCAACTCGCCCAGGTCGATCGCATCGGCACTGCCTCCGCCCGCAAGCTCCACGGCTACATGCGCGAATCTCAGGCCAGCGATGCGGCCGACCTCGAACGCGAAGCCATCGCCGGTTCGGACGCGTGGCTGCTCGACTTCGACGAGCCCGACTTTCCTCCGAGCCTCAAACTGATCCACGATCCGCCGCGGCTGCTCTGGGGCCGAGGTCAACTCGTGAAGCACGATGCGCTCGCCCTGGCGATCGTCGGGTCACGCGACTGCACCCCGTACGGAAGGGAGCAGGCCGGCCGCTTCGCCCGCGCCGCCGCCGACGCCGGGCTCACCATCGTCTCCGGCGGAGCCTACGGCGTGGATGCCGCCGCCCACGAAGCGGTCCTCCAGGCCGCCGAACTCGGCGCCCCCGCCCGCACGATCGCGGTCATCGGCTCGGGCCTGGCCGAACCATACCCCGCGCCGCACGCCAGGCTGTTCGACCGCATCGTCGCATCAGGGGCCGCCGTGCTCTCCGAATTGCCGATGCACACCGCGCCCAAAGCCCAGCAGTTCCCCGCCCGCAACCGCATCATCGCCGGACTCGCGCTGGGCGTGCTTGTCATCGAAGCCGCCAAACGCTCCGGCGCGCTCATCACCGCGCGGCTCGCCGCCGACGACTACGGCCGAGAGTGCATGGCCCTGCCCGGCCGCGTCGATTCACCCGCCTCGGCCGGCTCGCACGAACTCATCCGCAAGGGCGGCGCGACGCTCGTCACCCACCCCGACGACGTCCTCGAACAGCTCGGCGACGTCGGCCGGACGTTGCTCCAGGCGCGGCTAGAAGCAAACCAAGAAGATCGAGAAAATGCGGAGAATCAAAAGAGTCCAAACGGAAACGAACCCTCGATCTTCGACGCCTCGCTCACCCCACCTCAACAGCAGATCGTCGCCGCCGCCGATGCGCCACGCACCTTCGACGACCTGCTCACCGCCACGGGCCTGGACGCCGGCCAACTCCGCACCGAGCTCACGATGCTCGAACTGCGCGGTGCGTTGAAAAAACAGGGGTCCACGTTTGTCCGCCGCGAGAACCGTTGAGGTTTTGGAGAAGCCCGCGGACCACGTCCGTGGGCCGCGCCGCGTAAACTCCGGCCCTATGCCCGCCGACGCCTCGACCACCGCCCGCCCGCCGCGCTTCGACCTCGCCACGCCCGCCGGCCGCGACGGCTTTGCCGTTCGGCTCCAACGTCTCCGCGACAGCGCCGCCACGCCGGACTCGAAGTTCGCCGATGCCGCCGCCGCCAACGTGCAGGCCGTCCGCGAACGGGGCGACGCCGCGATCGTCGAACTCGAACGCCGGTGGACCAACCCCGACTTCACCGCCGACCGCATCCGCGTCGCGCCCGACGACTGCCACGCCGCGCTTGAGCAGCTCGACCCCAAACTCCGCAGCGCGCTCCAACGCAGCATCGACCACGTCACCGCGTATCAGCAGCACATTGTGCCGCAGAACGCCGAACCGATCCGAATCGCCGACGCCGAGCTGGGCCTGCGCTGGTCGCCTGTCGACTCCGCGGGCTGCCTCGTGCCCGGCGGCTCGGCCGTGCTCTTCTCGACGCTCATCATGCTCGCCGTGCCCGCGATCGTCGCCGGCGTCCCCCCCCGGAAGATCTCGGCGGTCAACCCGGCCCCCACACGAAAACCCGGCGACCCGCCGCGCGACGTCAGCCCCCTCTTCCTCGCCGCCTGCGCGATGCTCGACATCGGACACGTCTACCGCATCGGCGGCGCCCAGGCCGTTGCCGCGCTCGCGTTCGGCACCGAAACCGTCCGGCCCGTCGACCTCATCGCCGGGCCAGGACACCCCGTCGTCCAGCACGCCAAGACCCGCGTCGCCGGCGTCACCGGCACGGACAACGGCTTCTACGGCCCCTCCGAAATCGTCACGCTCGCCGACGCTTCCGCCGACCCCATACGCGTCGCCGCCGACCTTCTCGCCCAGGCCGAACACGACCCCGGCAAGTGCTTCCTCGTCTGCTGGGACGACGCCGTCGCCGAAACCATCCTCCAACAGCTCGACCAGCAACGCGCCCAGCGCTCACGCGGGGACGCCATCGCCAGCGCGCTGCAACGCGAGTCCTGCGTCGTCCTCGCCGACTCGCACGACGCCGCCTGCGCCGTTGCCAACCAGCTCGCGACCGAGCACCTCAACCTCGCCGTCGCCGACCCGCACGCCACGCTGCAACGCATCCGCCACGCCGGCGAAGTGTTCCTGGGCGACGCCACGCCCGTCGCGGCCGGCGACTACTACGCCGGGCCGTCGCACTGCCTGCCCACCGGCACCACCGCACGCTTCACCTCGGGCGTCTCGGTCTACACCTTCCTCAAACGCACCGGCACCGTCGCCTACCCGCAAGGCATGAGCACGCAGACCATCGACGACATCGCCCTGCTCGCCGAAGCCGAAGGCCTCGACGCACACGCCGAATCCGCCCGCGTTCGAAGCGCTTAGCGCCGTCGACGATCACGTTCAGAACAGCGTCGCACCGACCACCATCAGCGCCATCGCCACCGCGATCCCCAGCTTGCCCACCGAGCCGGCAAACTTGCCCACCGCCGCCCCGCTCCCGCCGCGCAGCGCCTCGCCCCAGTTCCGCCCCGACCATCGGTCGCCCAACCCCGACAACAGCCCCGCGCCCAGCGCCGCCCCCACCAGCGTCCCCACAATCGGCACCGGGATCACGAACGTCCCCAGGATCGCCCCGCCGATCCCCCCC
>CAZIXN010000029.1:21040-21237 GCA_964543215.1 uncultured Phycisphaera sp. | reverse complement strand
GCGGCGGTGGCGAAGCTCAAGGAAGCGCAGAAGCGCAACGATCCGCAGTTGCTGGCGTATGCCCGCGAGCTGCGCGACAAGTGGCAGGAGCACGTCGCCCCCGGAAGCGAGGGGGCGCGGCGGCTGGAGCAGCGGCAACGGGGGAAGTACGACGTGGTGCGAGCGCTCGAAGCACCCTCCCCCGGCTCTTCCCTCGG
>CAZIXN010000029.1:5551-21030 GCA_964543215.1 uncultured Phycisphaera sp. | reverse complement strand
CCGGAGCGTCACACGGCCCCGGAAGTTGCCCCGGCCCCTCCCTCGGGGAGGGGAGCGAGCGTTGCGGCGGCATGAAGCAAGTCGAGAACGTGAAGCGGTTGGCGGCGTGAGGTTGGGCGGGGTTCTACGTTGACAGGTGATAAAGGTTGTCGAATTGTTCGAGTTGGTCATCCGGTTCCTGCTCGATGATGCCGGCTTTGACCAGCAACGCGAGCACTTGGCCGATGCCGCGGCTTTGCTCCAGGCTCCATTTCCGGAGGACGTCGGGGGCGGCTTGGCCGAAGTAGACGGCGGCAAAGTGGAGGAGGGCTTGGGCGAACGTCTCGGCGGTGGCGTCGTGCGGGATTGCTTCGCGTTCGACGCGGCCGGGCGGTCGCAGGGCCATGTCACGAAAAAGCATTGCGTCGAGGACGAAGGCGAGGGCGTCGGAGTTGGCGTCGGCAACGCGGGCGATAAGGTCGATCACTTCGGTGGGTGGCGAGACGAGGGCGTAGCCTTGCGGGTAACTGTCGAGGCCCCAAGTCAGGTCGTTGACATCCTGGGCCACGGCGGCGGCGGAGCGGAGCACGCCTTGACCGCATTCGGGGCAGTCGGCGGTGAACGCCAGGCCGCGGAGCGTGTAGTCGCACCCCCGGCACGCGAAGTCGTAGCGGATGGGCGAGAGTAGCGTGGTAAACGGGACCGGCGTCATGGGCACGGATATACCACATGTCGTGGGGCGATCGCCCCGGACAGCGCTAGCGGGCGGGTGAAACTGCGGGGTAGACTACGGGGCTTCGCCCTGCTTGGCCCTTGCACGTTTAGCCCGGAAATCTGCCTTGACCATTCGCGTTGCGCTCAATCATCACACGGAGTATCGGTACGACCGTTTGGTCACGCTGGGGCCGCAGGTGATCCGGTTGCGGCCGGCCCCGCATTGTCGGACGCCGATCGTGGCGTATTCGATGAAGGTCAAGCCCGATGGGCCGGGGGATCATTTCATCAATTGGCAGCAGGACCCGCAGAGCAATCGGCTGGCGCGGCTGGTGTTCAACAAGCCCACGAAGCTGTTTGCCATCACGGTGGACCTTGTGGCGGACATGACGGTGATCAATCCGTTCGACTTCTTTCTGGAGGAGAGCGCGGAGACGTATCCGTTCGAGTACAGCAAGCAGCTGCGGCGGGAGCTTCGGCCGTATTTCCAGAAGATGCCGATGCGGGAGCGGTTCCGGGCGTTTTTTGAGGAGGTGGATCGTTCGGAGCAGCCGACGAATTTGTTTGTGGTGGGGTTGAATCAGCTGGTGAATCGTTCGCTGAAGTATTCGATCCGGATGGACCCGGGGGTGTATTCGCCGGAGCGGCTTTTGAAGGAGGGCGTGGGGAGTTGCCGGGACTTCGCGTGGTTGTTGGTGCATTTGTACCGGCGCTGCGGTTTGGCGGCGCGGTTTGTGTCGGGGTATTCGATTCAGCTCGCGCCGGATGTGAAGCCGTTGGACGAGGGCGCGGCGGCGGGGGTGGAGAAGGATGTGTGCGACCTGCACGCGTGGTGCGAGGTGTATCTGCCGGGCGCGGGTTGGGTGGGTGTGGACGGGACGAGCGGGTTGATGTGTGGGGAGGGTCATATCCCGCTGGCGACGGGGGCGGATGCGGGGCACGCGGCGCCGATCGAGGGCGGGGTGACCGAGAGCAAGGTGGAGTTTCACGTGGAGATGTCGGTGACGCGGATTCACGAGGATCCGCGGGTGACCAAGCCGTATTCGCCGGGGCAGTGGGACGCGATTGAGGCGCTGGGCGACAAGGTGGATGAGCGGCTGGTGGCGGGGGATGTGCGGTTGAGCATGGGGGGCGAGCCGACGTTCGTGAGCATTGATGATCCCGAGGGTGAGGAGTGGAACACGGGCGCGGTGGGGCCGACGAAGAAGGGGTTGTCGGACAAGCTGATCCGGAAGTACCGGAAACACTTCGGGCCCGGTGGCCTGCTGCATTTCGGGCAGGGCAAGTGGTATCCCGGCGAGCAGTTGCCGCGGTGGGCGCTGGGGCTCTATTGGCGACGGGACGGGATACCGATCTGGGAGGATGATGCGCTGCTGGGGGATGAGTCGCGGGACGATGGGCTGACGCACGAAGATGCGGAGCGATTCATCCATGAGTTTGCGCGGCAGATGGAGGTGGATGATCGGTACGTGTTGCCGGCGTTTGAGGACCCGGTGAAGTACGCGCTGCGGGAGCGCGAGTTGCCGGTGAATGTGGATCCGCTGGACAGCAAGCTGGAGGATGCGGAGGAGCGGGCGCGGCTGCTGCGGGTGTTTGAGCGGGGCTTGAAGACGCCGGTGGGTTTTGTGTTGCCCATTGAGAAGAACTACACGTACGACGGGCCGGCGTGGCACAGCGGGATGTGGATGCTGCGTTCTTCTTCCGGGGGGCGTCAGCGGTTGTATCTGGTGCCGGGGGATTCGCCGCTGGGTTTGCGTTTGCCGCTGGATTCGTTGCCGTGGGTGAAGAAGGAGCAGTACCCGTTCATCCACGAGGCGGACCCGCTGGCGCAGCGGCCGGCGTTGCCGGGTCGGCGTGCGGCGATTGTGACGCAGAGCCGGGCGCAGCCGGGGCAGATGCACGCGGAGCACTGGGAGGAAGTCGAAGACCGTGACCGCCCCCGGAAGGACGGGCAGCGGCGTCGGCGGCGGGTGACGCACGTGGGAGGCAATCAAGCCGAGCCGACGTCCGTGCCGTACGGCTGGGCCGAGCCGCTGAGCGAGGCGCCGTGGAACCGTGCGCCCAAGGCGGGCGAGTCGGCGCACTGGGTGATGCGGACGGCGATCTGTGTGGAGGCGCGCGAAGGTCGGTTGTACGTGTTCATGCCGCCGCAGAAGACGATCGAGGATTACCTGGAGATGGTGGCGGCGGTGGAGCACACGGCGGCGGCGTTGGGGGTGCCGGTGCTGCTCGAGGGGTACACGCCGCCGTTTGATGCGCGGGTGCAGGTGATGAAGGTGACGCCCGACCCCGGCGTGATCGAGGTGAACATCCAGCCGGCGACGAGTTGGCGGGAGATGGTGGACATCACGCACACGGTGTACGAAGAGGCGCGGCTGACGCGCTTGGGCACCGAGAAGTTTCAGATCGACGGGCGTCACACCGGCACGGGCGGCGGGAACCACATCGTGGTGGGCGGGAGCACGCCGGCGGACTCGCCGTTTCTGCGTCGGCCGGATCTGCTGAAGTCGATCATCGCGTACTGGGTGAATCATCCTTCGCTGAGCTATCTGTTCAGCGGGATGTTCATCGGGCCCACGTCGCAGGCGCCGCGGATTGATGAGGGTCGGCCGGATGCGGCGTACGAGATGGACATCGCGCTGGACCAGGTGCCGACCCCCGGAAGTGCTGATGGGCGCAACGGAAATCTTCCGGGGGGCTGGGTGCCGCCGTGGATCGTGGACCGGGTGTTCCGGCATCTGCTGACGGACCTGACGGGCAACACGCACCGGGCGGAGGTGTGCATCGACAAGCTGTACAGCCCGGATTCGACGACGGGTCGTCTGGGGCTGGTGGAGTTCCGCGGGTTCGAGATGCCGCCGCACTGGAAGATGTCGCTGGCGCAGCAGTTGTTGCTGCGGGCGCTGATCGCGCATTTCTGGGAGACGCCGTATGTCGCGCCACTGATGCGCTGGGGCACGCGGCTGCACGACCGTTTCCTGCTGCCGCATTTCGTGTGGGAGGATTTCGGGCAGGTGCTCGGGGATCTGCAGCGGGCGGGCATGCCGTTCCAGAGCGAGTGGTTTGCGACGCACCGGGAGTTTCGTTTTCCGGTGCTGGGCACGGTGAATTACGACGGCGTGGAGATCGAGATCCGTCACGCGGTCGAGCCGTGGCTGGTGCTGGGTGAAGAAGCGACGGCCGGAGGCACGGCGCGGTACGTCGATTCGTCGTTGGAACGGATTCAGGTGATGGTGTCGAACCTGTTGCCGGATCGGCACGGCGTGGCGGTGAACGGGATCGAGTTGCCGCTGACGCCGACGGACGTGCCGGGGCAGTACGTGGCGGGGGTGCGTTTCCGTGCGTGGCAGCCGCCGAACTGTCTGCACCCGACGATCCCGGTGCATGCGCCGCTGGTGTTTGATCTGATCGACCGGTTGGGTTCGCGTGCGGTGGGCGGGTGTTCTTATCATGTGAGCCACGCGGGCGGCCGGGGGCACGAGACGTTCCCGGTCAACGCGCTGGAGGCGGAGACGCGGCGGGTGGAGCGTTTTCAGAGTTTCGGCCACACGCCCGGGCCGATCAGTCTGCGGCAGTTGCCGCGCAGCCCCGAGATGCCGACCACGCTGGACATGCGACGCGTTCGATGAGTCTGCCCCCGCCCGCCGCCGTGTCGCCTTCGCTGATCCGCGGGTATCCGTCGCTGGGCGGGGCGTTCAACGAAGTCGCCGACACGCAGGGGCAGTTGCGTCCGGCGTGGACCAGTCTGGTGCGCCGCTTCGACGAGCTAGGGCCCGAGACGATCCGGCAGCGATGGGCGGCGGCGCAGCGCGTCATCCAGGAGAACGGCGTCACGTACAACGTGTACGGCGACCCGCGCGGCATGCACCGGCCGTGGGCGCTGGACCCGGTGCCGCTGATGCTCGGGGCCGACGAGTGGGCCGAGCTCGAATCGGCGCTGATCCAGCGGGCGCGACTGCTCAACACGATCGTCGCGGATCTTTACGGCCCGTCGAACCTCATCAAACAGCGCGACCTGCCGGCGGACCTGGTCTTTGCGAATCCGAACTTCCTGCGGCCCTGTGTCGGCATCGTTCCGCCGGGCGGGCGATTCCTCACGTTGCAGGCGTTCGATCTCGCGCGCAACCCCGATGGCAGGTGGTGGGTCATCAACGACCGCACGCAGGCGCCCTCGGGCGCGGGCTACACGCTGGAGAATCGGCTGATCACGTCGCGCGTCCTGCCGGACCTGTTTCGGGATGTGGGCGTCAGTCGGCTCGCTAAGTTTTTCGCGCAGCTGCGTGACGCGCTGGTATCGATGTCGCCCCGCCGCAACGCGGACCCGCACATCGCGCTGCTCACGCCCGGCCCGCACAACGAGACGTATTTCGAGCACGCCTACCTCGCGCGCTACCTGGGCTTCACGCTCGTGCAGGGCGGCGACCTCACGGTCCGCGACGACAAGGTCTTCCTCAAAACCCTCGGCGGGCTGCAGCAGATCGACGTCATCCTCCGGCGAACGGACGACAGCTTCTGCGACCCGCTGGAGCTGCGCGGCGATTCCACGCTCGGCGTGGCCGGCCTGGTGCAGGCCTGCGCCGCGGGCAATGTCGCCGTCGCCAACGCGCTGGGCACCGGCCTGATCGAAACCCAATCGATCATGCCCTTCCTCCCCGCGCTGTCTGGGAAACTGCTCGGCGAAGAACTCAAGCTGCCCAGTGTGGCCACCTGGTGGTGCGGCCAACCCCACGAACTCAAGTACGTCCTCGAACACCTGCCCGATCTGGTCATCAAGGCCGCCTTCTCGGGCGACCCGATGTCGCCGGTGTTCGGCAGCCAACTCACCAGGACCCAGCTCGACGAACTCAAACAGCGGCTGCTCGAACGCCCCCACCGCTACGTCGCGCAGGAAACCGT
Organism: uncultured Phycisphaera sp.; assembly: GCA_964543215.1. GTDB lineage: Bacteria > Planctomycetota > Phycisphaerae > Phycisphaerales > Phycisphaeraceae > CAZIXN01. Next base: position 15,441 of record CAZIXN010000029.1, on the reverse strand, counting down.
CTCGCTCTCCACCGCGCCCGTCTGGTACGACAACGGCTTTGCGCCCCGGCATTTCATGCTCCGCGTCTATGTCGCCGCGACGCACGACGGCTACACCGTCATGCCCGGCGGCCTGGCGCGGGTCTCGGCGGCGCAGGATTCCATGGTCGTCTCGATGCAGCACGGCGGCGGCTCCAAGGACACCTGGGTCCTCTCGCCCACGCCCGTCAGCCCCTTCACGCTCCTGCCCGGCGACAACCAACCCGTCCCGGTCGTCCGCGCCGGACACCTCCTGCCCAGCCGCGTCGCCGACAGCATGTACTGGCTCGGCCGATACGTCGAGCGTGCCGAGAACCTCACGCACCTGCTCCGCGCCATCCTCCTGCGACTCACCGAAGAAACCTCCTCCTACGGCAGCCCCGAACAGACCCGCCTCTTCGACGCCCTCTCCCGCGCCACCGGCCTGCCCCACGAACCGGTCGACACCGGCAACCTCTTCGAAGACCACGCCGCCGCCATGCGGCACATCCACCGCATCGCCTTCGCCAGCGACACGCCCGAATCCCTGGCGTTCTGCGTCGATCGCGCGCTCGAGCTCGGCTCGATCGTCCGCGACCGCATCAGTCTCGACACCTGGCGCATCCTCCGGCAGATGCGCGGCTCGCTCCGCCAGGACGCCATCAACCACCTCGACCCGACCCACGTGCTCACGTGTCTCGATCATCTCGCCGTCCCCTTCGCCGCCTTCGCCGGGCTGTCCAACGAGAGCATGACCCACGGCCACGGATGGCGCTTCCTGGACCTGGGCCGACGCATCGAACGCTCGCTTTGGCTCATCGGCCTGCTGCACGCGCTGCTGGTCAAGCCCGACGACAACGAACCGATGGTCCTGGCGGCCATGCTCGCCGTCGCCAGCAGCGACATGACCTACCGCTCGCGCTACCGCATGTCCATGCTCGCCCTGCCCGCCATCGACCTGCTCCTGCTCGACGAATCCAACCCCCGCAGCGTCGCCTTCCAACTGCTCCGCATGGAGCAGCACGCCTGCGCCCTGCCCGGCGACCGACGCGACGGCCAGCGCACCCAGGAAGAACGCGACGCCCTGTCGATGATCGCCACCCTCCGCACCGCCGAGGCCGACAACCTCGCCGCCGTCGATGCCCGCGGCACCCGCACCCGACTCGCCGCGCTGCTCGACCGCCTCGAAGCCGATCTGCCCGCCTTCTCCGACCTGCTCACCAGCCGATACCTCGCCCACGCCCAGCCCCGCCAAACCCTTTCCCAGCCCAGCGACGACGGCTACCTCAACGACGAAGAAGAAACCATCTGACCCCCCGGAAGTAGCACTGGCGTCCCAATCCTCCGCGACGCCCCGTCACCGCTCCACCGCCAGCCCAGCCGCCCCGCACCGATGCGCTACCACATCCGCCACGAAACCGAATACCGCTACGCCGCGCCCGTCACCCTCGAGCACACCTCCACCCACCTCCGACCCCGCGCCCGCACCCGCCAAACCTGTCTCGAGCACCGCCTGGACATCTCCCCGGCGCCCATCAGCCTCACGCAGCGCACCGACTTCTTCGGCAACCCCGTCACCCTCTTCACCCTCGAAGGCCCGCACGATCACTTGCTCGTCACCGCCATCAGCACCGTCGAAGTCACCGGCCGAGCGCCCATGATCGACGGCGTCAGCCAGCCTTGGGAAGTGCTCCGCGAGGGCCTCCGCACCGACATCTCACCCGAGGGGCTCGACGCTTACCAGTTCACCTTCGACTCGCCCCTGGCCGCCGGCCACCGCGAGCTCCTCGCCTACACCGCACAGAGCTTCGGCCCCGGCCGACCCCTCTTCGACGCCGCCCGACACCTCACCGCCCGCATCCACGACGACTTCATCTTCGACACCAAGGCCACCGACGTCACCACCCCCGTCTCCCAGGTCTTCGCCCAGCGCCGCGGCGTCTGCCAGGACTTCGCCCACCTCATGATCGCCTGCCTCCGCACGCTTGGCCTACCCGCGCGCTACGTCTCGGGCTACCTCCGCACCGAACCGCCGCCGGGCCAACCCCGACTCATCGGCGCCGACGCCTCCCACGCGTGGGTCTCGGTTTACTGCGCCGGACCCCACGGCCCGGGAAGCTGGCTGGACTTCGACCCCACCAACGACTGCATCGCCGACATCGACCACGTCACCGTCGCCTGGGGCCGCGACTACGCCGACGTCACCCCCGTCAAAGGCCTCATCCTCGGCGGCGGCGCCCACACCGTCGCCGCGCGCGTCGACATCGTCCCCGAAAGCGAGTCCCCCGGTTTCGCCACGGCACCCCAACACCAGTCCCAGGCGAACTGAACGCCGCGCCCCCGACGCGCTGGCGCCCTCGGGCCGGCAACTCAAACCGCCGGCAAGCCCTGCACCCGTCGCCACGCGCTCAGCTGGCCCAGGTGCAGCGACTCATGGTGGGCCATGAGATACGGCAGGATCGAGCCGGCCTGCGGAAACCTGCCGCGCCAACGCTCGAGCGACATCGGCGCCTCCAGCGTCTCGGCCGTAACCTCGTCGAGCGCTTCGACGACCGCCCGCCGACCCGCGGCATATGCCGCCACGAGTTGCTCCTTCGGGAGATAGATCGAGCCGTCCGCCTCGGGCTTGGACAGCATCCCGAACTGGTGCTGCTTGGGATCCGTGAACGCCTCGCCCCGCAGCAGCGCGACGACGATCGGGTGGTACACGCTCAGGTGCGACAGGATCCACGCCGGGTGGTTCAAACCCGGCCCGACCTCGTCGCCGGGCCGCCCCGTCATCTGCTCCAACGTCAGATCCGCCACCAGCGACGCGGCGTACGCGGTGTTGAGGTCCCACTCGATCCGCAATGATTGCACGAAGAGATCACGCATGGTTGAAAATCGCCGGTGGCCAGTGGCCGGTGACCAGTGGCAAGGAGGAGTCAAGAGAACTGGCCGCTGGTCACTTGCCACCGGCCACTTGCTGCGAAACTCACATCGGCTTCTGCTGGACCGTCGCGTCGTACACGCTCAACAGTTTCGCCTTGTCGAAGATCATCTCGTTGCGCGTCAGGCCGACGATGTCGTAAGCGGGCGTGAGTTCGATCGCATCGACCGGGCAGGCCTCTTCGCACATGCCGCAGAAGATGCAGCGCAGCTCGTCGATGTCGAACTTGACGGGGTACTTCTCGCGGTCGTCCCAGGGCGACTCCTTGCCCTCGATGTGGATGCAGTTGGCCGGGCAGGCGGTGGCGCACATGAAGCAGGCGACGCAGCGGACCCGGCCGTCCTCGTCGCGGTTCAGACGATGCACACCGCGGTAGTTGCCGACGCTCAGGCCGCCCTGTTCGACCGGCAGATCTTCCCGCCGCTGCTCGGGGTACTCCATCGCGCGGTTGCCTTTGCGCGATGAGCCGCCGACCGAGCCGAGGATGTGCCGCATCGTCGTGCCCAGGCCCTTGAACACCTCGGGAAGAAAGAAGGATTCGCCCGCACCCAGCGGGGGCAGGTCCACGTTGATCACGTCGGCGTCTTGAACGGGCATGTCGGCTCGCGGGGGTTGAAACTTGGAAGTCCGGTGCTGCCGAATCATATCGACGTTGCGCTCAGCCGTGTCGCGGATCGAAGCGTTGCCCGGTCAGCCCGGCTTTGATCCGCCGGCCGAGGTCGTAGATCCCGCCGACGCCCTTCCGACCCGATGCCAAGGCCACAAACGCCGTGGGATCGCGCCCAATCGCCGCCGCCGCCAGTCGATCCATCGTGGCGGTCAGGTCGGCCTCCAGCATCGCCCGCCACGCATCGACGCGTCGCCCGTCGCCCTGGGATGTCGCCCCATCCGCCACCGCCCGAACCGGCCCGAACGCCGCCAGCAGCTCGGGCGTCCGCTGATCCCAGAACACGTACTCGATCGACAACACCACCACCACCGCGTTCATCCGCGGCTGGCCCTGCAGATGCGACAGAAGATGCGCGACCCCCGGACGCAGCACCACCGGCCGCTCACGCACATCCGCAAACCGCCCCTGAGCCGTCACCCACAGAGCCCGCGAGCCTGCGCCCGCGCCACCAAGAATCACGCGGCCGGTGCGGAGGAACTGGCGGGCACCCTTGGCTTCGTCCGAAGCGACGCCGAAAAATCCGAGCCGCTTGAACACGCCGTACTTCTCCAGCATCTCCGCATCAATGGGCGCAAAGTGCGAACGCGCTCGGAACGCGTCGCACCCCTCGCTCAGCCGGACGCACGACAACGGGTCCCACCATCCCGCGTGGTTCATCACCACCAGCACCGAAGCGCCCACCGGAGTCTCCGGCCACGCCGACGCTCCGCCGGGCAACAGCCGCACCGCATCAAAATGCTTCCGCACGTATCGCCGGACATACCCCCGAAACCCGCGCAACAGCCAAGGCGAAATCGAGGGCAAAGGCTGGGCGTCGGGTCTGGCCACGTCGCGTCACAGCGTAAGCCATGCCGACCGAGGCTGGCTTATCGGCCCCATGCCGAAGCACCACGCGATTCAATCCGATGATCGTTCCACAACATGCGCATTTCCCAACTCAATTCAACACGCCTCCGGCGACCGCTCTACGACGGGCTTGCGGGCCTTGTGTGCATCTGGCTCGTTGTCGTCGGCACGTCGCTCGCCGAGGAAGTCCGCTTCGTCGGACCCTCCGAAGCGGCCGCGACAGAGTCGTTGATCTCGCCGAATCTCGCCTCCCAAAGCCCGCCAACGGCGTCGCCGCTCGCCCGACTGACCCAGGCGATGCATGCCATCCGCGACCTGGCGACCGACGACCTGGATTATCGGATGGCCATGGCGGCGCAGCGTGTGGTTGAACTGGCGCTGCAGTCCGATGCCGCCAGCGAACCCCAGACGCAAGCCGCCGCAATCGCCGAAGCAACGGCGACGCTCCATGAAATGCAGCAACACGCCACCGCGATCTGGATGACGCAAAAAATCGAATCAGCGCTGCAAGCCATTCGGGAGTGGAACCCGCAGACAACCGCACAAGCCGACACGAAGCGCCTTCCAGAAGACCGCCCGATGCAATCAGCGCCAACGCCTCCGCCACCATCCAGCGTGACTCAAGCGTCAATAACCTCCGATGGACCCACCACCAAAGCTTCACGGGGCGACGCAACCCGCACGACCCGTGTCGGGAAACCACTGAATCACTCGGTAGCGATCGACACGAATTCATCTCCACCCTCGACGAACCGAGAAGTCTTCCACGCCGCGAATTTCGGGGCGGCGTTCACTTCCCAAGAAGCACGGACAAGAGGAATCAACATGCTCGCAATCTGGACAGGTATCGGAGTCGTGGCCGCCGCGACGATCGCGTTTCTTGCGTATCGCTACGCGGACCGTCTCACCATCAAATCCAAGCTGGTCGGCCTGACGGTCGCTTCGGGCGTGGGCGCGGTCGTGGTGGTCGGGCTTCTGAGCCTCAGCCAGGCCGAGTCGGCGCTACGCACCCAGGAGTCGGCCAAGCTCGAGGCGATCGCCGCCAACCGCAAAGATCAAGTCGAATCGTATTTCCGATTCATCCACGAGCAGATGCGCAACTTCGCTCAGAACGCGATGACCATCGACGCGACGCAGAAGTTCTCCGAAGCGTTCGGCGACTTGCCGTCCGAAACCGGCCTGAACACCGAACCCGGCAGCGGCATCGCCAGCAGCGTCGCCCGCTACTACGACCAGGACTTCAAGTCCGAACTCGCCAGCCGCGACCCCCAGGCAACGTACCGCGGCGCGGCCCACTACCTCCCGCGCAGCGAAGCCGGCCGACTCCTGCAGGCTTGGTACATCTCCGACAACCCCCACCCGCTGGGCAGCAAGCTCGCGCTGGATCGTCACAACGCCGACGTGCCGTACAACACGTATCACGCGGAATTCCACCCGACCATCCGCAACTATCTCGAATCTTTCGGCTACTACGACATCTTCCTCTTCGACACGCAAGGCAACCTGGTCTACTCCGTCTACAAGGAAACCGACTTCGCCACCAACTTCCTGACCGGGCCGTACAAGGACACCAACTTCGGCGACGTGGTTCGCAAGGCGCTGGCCGCACCGGCACCGGGCGTCGTGTTCGCGGAAGACTTCAAGCCGTACGAACCCAGCTACGGCAGCCCGGCGGCCTTCTTCGGCAGCCCGGTTTTCAAGGACGGCGAAAAAATCGGCGTCGCGGTGTTCCAGGCGCCGGTCGACGAGATCAACCGCGTGATGAACGCCGACGCCGGCCTGGGCGAAACCGGCCAGGCTTACCTCGTGGGTGCCGATGGAAAAATGCGGTCGCAGGATCGCTTCGTGGAAGAAGGCACGATCCTCGTGGCCGACCGCCAGAGCGAAGCCACCCAGGCCGCGTTCAAGGGTGAAGCTGGCTTCTTCGAATTGACGCGGGAAGCCGGCGAAGTCCACTTTGCCGCCGCGGCGCCGCTTGCCGTCGATCAGTTTGACTGGGCCGTGGTGGTCGAAGTGGATGAAGACGAGGCGATGACCGCGGCGGCTGCGCTGCGCGCGCAACTGCTGATGATCGGCGGGGGCATCGCCGCCCTCGTCGCGGTCTTCGGCTGGTGGTTCGCCTCGCGGCTCGTCAAGCCGATCGGTCCGGCCGTGGCCCGCGCTCGGGCGATCGCCGACGGCGACCTCTCCGGCGAAGCCCTGCCGGTGAAGACGCAGGACGAGCTGGGCCAACTCACCGACGCCATGAACCAGATGTCCACGAACCTGCGCGACGTGATCCAAAGCGTCACCGCGGCGTCAACCGAAGTCGGGGCCGCCGCCAGCCAGATCGCCGGCAGCTCCGAAGAAGTCGCCCGCGGCATGGACGAACAGTCGGCCCAGGTGACCCGCGTGTCCGCGGCGATCGAAGAAATGTCCGCCTCGGTGATCGAAGTCGCCCGCAAGTCCGCCGAAGCCGCGGGCCGGGCGCAGGACGCCGGCAAGCTCGCCGCCGACGGCGGCGGTGTGGTCGAAGCGACCATCGAAGGCATGAAGGGCATCTCCTCCGCCGTGGAGTCCTCCGCCGACTCGGTCCGGACGCTCGGCAAGCGCGGCGAACAGATCGGCGAAATCGTCGCCACCATCAACGACATCGCCGATCAGACCAACCTGCTCGCGCTCAACGCCGCCATCGAAGCCGCCCGCGCCGGCGAACACGGCCGAGGTTTCGCGGTCGTCGCCGATGAAGTCCGCAAGCTCGCGGACCGCACCACCGCCGCCACCGAAGAGATCGCCGACTCCATCCGTGCGATCCAGAAGGAAACCACCGAGGCGGTCGAGCGCATGGACGCCGGAACCGACCAGGTCGCCGAAGGCGTGGTCAAGGCCTCAGAAGCCGGCGACGCGCTCGGCCGGATCGTGGATTCGGCCAACGACGTGTCGAGCATGATCGCCAGCATCGCCGCCGCCGCCGAAGAGCAGTCCGCCGCTTCGGACGAAGTCGCCCGCAGCGTCGAGCAGATCTCGCAAGTGGCGGCCGCCACCGCCGACGGCGGCAAGCAGGCCGCGATGGCCGCGTCGCAGCTCGCCGGCAAGGCCGAGCAGCTGCAGCAACTGGTCAGCCGGTTCCGCTTGTCGAACTGAAGCTTTCTTGATCGCAGTCAATCCACCGCTGGCGCGGGCCTTAATAAGCCCGCGCCAGCTTTGCGTTGGGGTAATACGCGGCCAGGATCGCCCGGTGATCAGAACCTTGACTCGCCATCGCTTGCGCGCCGTACTGCGACATCCCCACGCCGTGGCCGTGGCCGTGACCTTGGGTAAATACCACCGTCGTGCCACGCACCACCGGCACGAACTGACCGGAGTAAAGCGTGTTGGTCTTGTCCGGCTTGGGCAGGCCCGGCGTGTCGTGATTCGCCGCGTGGCGCAACGCATCCGCGGCGATCTCAAAGCGACGGCCGGCCCCGTCGGTGACGACGTACGAAGCGTGCCGACCTACCGCGCTGCGCTTCGCGAGTTCCACGCTCCGGATCGGCGGCGCCACGCTCGCCACCGGATGCCGCTCGGCCACACCCCACGCCGCCAAACGTCGGGCCAGATCCGTCGCGTCCCGCGAGGCCTGCCAGTTGAACCGTGGACTCTGTGCATCCCGCGTGCCGTGCGCCTGCCCACGCAGCGGTGGCAGATCCGCAACCCGGCCGGCGAACGTGTCGGTCGCGTCCGCACCCACCGGCCCGTGCGACGACGAATAAAATGCCGGCAACACCCGCCCCTCCCAACTCAGCACCACCCCGCGCGTCGCGCCCACCGCCTGACCCGCCTTGGGGTTCGCCGCCACGCCGGCGTACGCCTGGCTTGCCGTGGTCGATTCGAGATCGAACGCCTTGCCCCGCAGACGCGAACGCGCCATCTCCCACAGCGCGTAGCTCCGCGCCGCAACCGCCTGGGCCTCGAACGCCGCCGGGTGCCAACTGGCAAACAGCTCGCGTTGCAGCACGCCGGGGAGATACGTCTCCATGCCCACGGTGTTGATCGCGTCCAGGCCGTTCGCCGACTTCTCGGCGGCCAGCAGCGTGATGCGCCCGGGATACGCGGCGCCCTGGAGATGCGTGATCCCGCGCGACGATGGATCGACCTCGAGCCGCTGCCCGCGGAACTCCATCGCGACGCCGCGCGCGTCGGTCAAGCGCCAGACCCCGGCCGCTCGCCCGACGGTCACCGGGCCCATCAAGCGCAGGGGCTCACCTCCTGCGGCGCGGAAAGTCACGCCGGCATCAGCCGAAATCGTCAGCGTCGCCTTCGCCCGCGCCACCCGGATCCGCACCATCGGTTCGTCGGCAATCTCGCTCAGACGTGGCCCGTGCAGCGCTGCCGCCGCGTCGAAGCCACGGGTCGCCGGCTCGCCGCCCTGCGATCTTGGCGGCTGCCCGTACGGCGATTCGCCCGGCCCCGCCGTCGCGCAGGCCCCCAGTAAAGCCAAAGACAGAAACATCCCGAACCGACTGACAAAAGCGCATCCTGAGAGTGGGGCCATGTCGGCATGCTAAAGGGCCGGGCGTCGGTAGACTGCGCCGATGCCTGTGGCAAGGACGCCGACCCGTTGGCAGCGCCGGACCGACTCGGTCCCCGACGCCGCATCCGTGGACAACCTCAGTACATCGCTGCGCATCTCGCCTTTGGTGGCGACCCTGCTGCTTCAGCGCGGCTTCGACGACGCGGCGGAAGCGGAGCGCTTTCTGCGGCCCAAGCTCAGCCACCTGCCCGACCCCGCCACCCTGCCGGGCTGTTCGCACGCCGCCACGCTCATCGCCGACGCCGTGCACCGCGAACATCCGATCGTGGTTTACGGCGACTACGACGTCGACGGCATCACCGCCTCGGCGATTCTTTATCACACCCTTGTCGCGCTGCACCGCACGCTGCACGGCACGCGCCCCGACCGCGCGCCGGTGGCCACCTACGTTCCGCACCGCGTGGATGAAGGCTACGGCCTGAACACCGAAGCCCTCGACGCCATCGCCGCGTACGTCCCCTGCCCGTCGCTTCAGCCACCTTGCGATGCCGCCACGGTCCCCCCGCCGCCGCTCGTGGTGACGGTCGATTGCGGCATTACGGCCACCACGTGCGCCGACCACGCCCGCGCGATCGGCATGCCGCTGATCATCACCGATCATCACGCCCTGCCCGAAGAAGCCCTCCCGGACTGCGCGGCCCTCGTCCACCCTGATTTGCCGGGCGATCACGACGCCACGAAGGATGCGCCCCCGTGCGGGGCCGGCGTGGCGTTCCATGTCGCCTGGCAAGTCGCACGCACCGCGCTCGGCACCGACCGACTCCCGCGCGACCTGCAGGAACTCCTGCTCGAACTCATCAGCCTCGCGTCGTTGGGCACGGTCGCCGACCTCGTCGAGCTGCGCGGCAGCAATCGCGTGCTCACCGCCGTCGGCCTGGGTCGCATGAAGCAAACGC
>CAZIXN010000029.1:0-5451 GCA_964543215.1 uncultured Phycisphaera sp. | reverse complement strand
CGCGGCAGCAATCGCGTGCTCACCGCCGTCGGCCTGGGTCGCATGAAGCAAACGCGATTCGTCGGGCTCAACGCGCTCATCGACGCCGCAGGCCTCAACCAGACCGGCGACGACGTCGACGCCTACAAAGTCGGCTTCGTGCTCGGGCCACGCCTCAACGCGTGCGGCCGCATGGGGCACGCGCGTCAGGCCGTCGAGTTGCTCACCACCGCCGCCGGCCCGCGTGCCGACGAGCTCGCCGCATTCCTCACCGAACAGAACGACGCGCGTCGCGCCGAAGAACGCAAAGTCTTCGACCACGCCGTCCAACGCGTCGAGATCGAAGGCCACGCCTCCGACGACCAACGCGCCATCGTGCTCGACGACCCCGCCTGGCACCCCGGCGTTGTGGGCATCGTCGCCTCGCGCCTTGTCGAACGCTTCCACCGCCCCGTCGTCCTGCTCTATCACGCGCCCGACGAAGGCGACGGCCATCTCCTGCTCAAAGGCTCGGCCCGCTCGGTCCGCGGCGTCCACGTCCAGCAGGCCTTCGCCCGCTGTGCCGAGCACCTCGAAAAGTGCGGCGGCCACGCCATGGCCGCCGGCCTCACGCTCAAAGCCGAACGCCTCGACGCCTTCCGCGCCGCGTTCGTCGAACACGTCAACACCCTGCTGAGCACCGACGACCTCACGCCCACCCTCCGCTACGACCACGACGCGCAAAGCGAAGACCTTCATCCCGCCGTATTCAGCGCCATCCAGCAGATGGCCCCGTTCGGCATGGGCAACCCCAGCCCACGCCTGCGACTCCGAAACGCCGTGATCGACCGCCCGCCCCGCCGCGTCGGCAAGTCCGCGGCACACCTCACGCTCGAACTGCGCATCGGCAACCGCACCCTGCGCGGCATCGCCTTCGGCCGCGGCGAAGACGGCGACACGCTCGGCGTCGGCGACCGGCTCGACGTCATCTTCGAACCCAAACTCAACACCTGGAACGGCGTCACCCGCGCGGAAATGATGATCCTCGACTTCCGCGGAGCGCCTTGAGCCGAGCGATCCGCTCGGTCACCCGACCAGCGACACCACCGCCGAACCTTCCCAAACTCGGCCGATCAATCCAGCGTGAAGCGCTCGCCGTACTCCGGCACCGACACGTCGATCTGCCGCGTTTCCCGGATTTCCTCCGCAAACTTCTCCGCGACGCGCTCCTCGCCGTGCGTGAGAAACAGCCGCCTGGGCCGGGGCTGCACCGCATCCAGGTACGCAAGCAGGCCGTCGTGGTCCGCGTGCGCCGACAGGCCATACAGCTGCGCGATGTCGGCCTTGACCTCGCGTTCCCGGCCGTGAATCCGCACCGGATTCCTGCCGCGCACGATCTGGCCGCCCAGCGTGTCGGGCGACTGATAGCCGACGAAAAGAATCGTGCTCTCGGGCCGCGAGAGGTTGTGGACCAGATGGTGCTTGATGCGCCCGCCGGTGCACATGCCCGACCCGGCGAGGATCACCGCCGTGCCGCGTACCGCGTTGATCGCCTTGCTGTCGTTGTGGTTCCGGCTGAGGTACAGCCCCGGGAAATCCAGCGGGTGCTCGCCCGCCCGCAGCAGCCCGCGCGTGTGCTCATCCAGAAAATCCGGATACCGCTCGAACAGCTCCGTGACGTTGATCGCCATCGGCGAATCCAGAAACACCGGCACGCGCGGAATCCTCTTCTCGTACACCAGCGACGCCAGATGAAACAACAACTCCTGCGCCCGCTCGATGGCAAACGTCGGAATCACCACGTTCCCGCCGCGCGTCACGGCGTGGTTCACGTGCCTGGCCAACTGCTCGGGGATGTCGCCCTCCTCACGGTGGTTGCGGTCGCCGTACGTCGATTCGAGCACCACGTAGTCCGCCGCGCGAATAAACGTCGGATCCGGAATCAGCGGCTTGTCGTGCTGCCCGACATCCCCGGAAAACAGCACCGTTCGCCGCTCGCCCACACCCGCCGCCTGACCCACACCCTCCGCCCCGCCCGCCCCATCCGCGCCGCCCACCTCAACCTCCACCGTCAGCGACGCCGAACCCAGCACGTGCCCCGCATCGTGAAAACACGCCGACATCCCCCCGCCCAGCTCGTGGCACGCGTTGAACGCCACCGGCTGCAGCCGGCTCGCCGCACGACGCGCATCATCCTCCGTGTACAACGCCTCCACCGCGTGCGGCCCCGTGCGATGCTCCCGCTGGTGCCGCTTCTTCTTGTAACGCGCATCCTCCTCCTGAATCCGCGCCGAATCCCGCATCACGATCTCCGCCAGCGCCACGCTCGGCTGCGTCGTCAGAATCCGCCCCTTGAACCCGTCACGCACCAGCTTGGGAATCAGCCCACAGTGGTCCAGATGCGCGTGCGTCAGCAGCATGATGTCCACGCTCGCGGGATCAAACGCAAACGGCTCCCAGTTGCGCGACTGAAACTTGCGCTCCTGAAACAACCCGCAATCCACCAACACCCGCCGCCCCGCGTTCTCGAGCAGGTAACAAGAACCCGTGACCTGACGATTCGCGCCGTGAAAAGAAAGCTTCATGTCGAAGTGTTTCCTACAGAGATGAAACCCAACCCCGCGATGCCTGCGCCCCCCCCGGAACGCTCACCAACCTTTTTTGGCGACACGGTCCTCGGGCAATTCGTACAACCCCTTGCCCGCGTCGCACAGCCGCTGCAGCTCCACCAGCTTGTGCCACACCGCCGGCGGATAATCCTTGGGCGCCTCGATCGCGCTGATCTGCGACGTCCTCCCCGAGGTCACGTACTTGCTCCCCAGCTTCGACTCATCATCCCGCCGCATCGACTTGAGCTTCTTGCGGAACGCCTTGAGCGCCTTCTTCAGATTCTCCTCATCCAGCGAGTCGTGGCCGGACGCCTTCGCCTGCGCCTCACGCATCTGACCGATCGTCCGCCCATCCGCCACCGAAGGCAGGAAATCGCGTGACGCCGCACCAGCCGAGCTTGCCGCCTTGGGCGTCTCGTTCGCCTCCCGGCCGCGCTGCCCGGCCGCCGCGCCGGTGTCCGCCTGCTTGACCAGCCGCGCGAGCGCCTCCACATCCTGCGCCCCCACCACCGCCGCCACCTTGGTCGCATCCACGCCCAGCCGCATCAGCGCCACCTGCGCCTTGCCCCACAGCCGCGTGGCCGCCTTCGCATCGTCCGCCAGCCACAACTCCGACACCAGCTCCGCCAGCTTCGTGCTCTGGATCGTGTCGTGGTTCGCGTAATACCGATCCACAATCTTCTTCTGTCCGGGCGTGAAGTCGGCCATCCCCCAATCCTATCCGTTCACGGCGGTGAGCTTCACGACGACGTACGTCTCGTCGTCTTCCTGCGGCGCTTCCCTGCGGAACGCCGCGAGGCCGTCGTGCATCGCCGCCGCGATGTCGCGGGCGCTGCGGTCGCGGTGGTCGCGGATGATCTGCATCAACGCCTCCTTGCCGTGCATGTCGCCGGCGGGGTTCCGCGACTCCCACATGCCGTCGGTGGAACCCACGAGGATCGACCCCACGGGCAACTGCTCAAGCGTGTACTCCTCGTACTCCGCGAACGCCGTGACGCCCAGCGGCAGCCCGCCGTCCTCGTCGCCCAGTTCAAGAAACGCATCCCTCACCGGGTCATACACAAACGGCGCATCGTGCCCCGCCGACGCCCAACGCACCGTCCGACTCGCCGGATCGATGTTGAGCATCAGCATCGTCATGAACCGTTTGCCATCGGTCACTTCGCTCAGCAGTTCGTTGAGGTGATCCAGCAGATCCGCGAGCGTTCCGGGCTGCCGCGCACGCGATCGCAACACGCCGCGCGCCGTGGCCATCAACATCGCCGCCGCGATGCCGTGGCCCATCACATCGCCCACCACCACCGACACGCCCTGCCCTTGCTCGCCGGGCGTGATCTCGATGAAGTCGTAGTAGTCGCCGCCGGTTTCGTCGCAGTAGATGCTGTGCCCCGCAAGGTCCAGGCCCGGCACCGCCGGCTCCCGGTCCGGCAGCAGATTCTGCTGCACCTCCATCGCCATCGCCAGCGACTTGCGCATCGCCAGACGATCCCGCAGCCCCGCCTGCATCGCGTTGAGTTCGTCGGCGAGCCGGCCGACCTCGGGCGAATGCGTCAGCCGCAACTCCGTATCCAGGTCGCCCGCGCCGATCCGCTGCACGTGCTCGCTCACCCGGATCAGCGGCCGAATCAACCACCCCGCCACCGCCATCCCCAGCAGCAGCGCCGCCAACGCCGCCGCCCCCGCCAGCGCCATCCCCCGACGACGAATCGCCTCCACGCCTTCGGTCACGTCCGCCTCGGGCACGATCGTCACGATCAGCCACTCCAACCCTTGCTCGTGCGTGAACCGCGTCATCCGCACAATCGCCGGCTCGCCCGACAACGCGTACCGACCATCAAAAACCGTCGGCCAGGCCTTGATCAGCTCGCCACCCAACGAGCCCGCGCCCGAATCAACCGACGCCTCAACCGCATCCTCCGCACCCTCCCCCTCCACCTGCCTCTCCACCTGCCTCTCCACCACCCGCCGCGCATCCCGCGTCAACCAGCCCGCCACCGACGCGATCCGCGCATCGTCGCTCTGCGTCGCCGCCAAACGCTCCAGCACCCCGCCTTCCCCCGCCTTCGACAACGACGCCCCCACCGACGTCGCCACCAACCGCCCCTCCCGATCCATCAGAAACGCCAGACCGCTCTGCCCCACCTTCACCCGCGCCAGAAACGCCGACAACTCCCCGAGCCCCAGCTCCACATCCACCACCCCCAGCAGCTCCCCCTCCGCCCCGTACACCGGCGTCATGTACGGCAAACCCAGCGATTCCGTCGCCGCACCCTCGCTGATCCACACGTACGGCTCGCCCCACAACGCATGACCCGCCCCCTCCGCCATCGTGTACCACGGCCGCGCCCGCGGGTCATACGCCGACCGCTTCGGCTCCACCGCTTCATCCACCACACCCGCACCGTCCAGCCGGTACTCGTGCAACGCCCAGTCCGTCTGCTCATCCCGCACGCCCCAGTCGTGATGCCCCTGACCCTCGTAACGAAACACCCACGCCGCCCGCCCCCGCTCCGCCTCACCAAAACACACCCCCGCAATCGTCGCATCAAAACTCTGCGACTGCTCAAACAACACCGTCCGCCACCGCCGCACGTTGCTCACCGGCAAACGATCCCGCCCCACCAACGCCACCACCTGACGGTTCCAACGCACCGGCCCGTCCAACAGACTCTCCAACCGATCCGCGATCCGCCCATGCACCTGCTCCACCGTCCGCGACTCCAGCGCCGTCGCCACCTCCCGGCCCTGCCAATACGTCGCCGCCCCAATCGAAACCACCGCCACCAACACCGCCGCCGCCAACACCACCGGCGCCGACCACTTCAACGACACCCGCGACAACGCTCCCTCAAACATCACAAAGTTATACCCACCCACCCCCCCC
>CAZIXN010000028.1:0-21414 GCA_964543215.1 uncultured Phycisphaera sp. | reverse complement strand
GGCGAACAGGATTTTCACCTGTTTTATCGTTACTCAAGCCGGCATAATCACTTCCATGCGCTCCAACGATCGTTACCGATCGCCTTCGATGCTGCATGGAACGCTCCTCTACCACTCCTTACGGAGTCCGCATCTTCGGTTGTTACCTTATTCCCGATCATTATCGGCGCCAGAACCCTCGACCGGTGAGCTATTACGCACTCTTTAAATGGTGGCTGCTTCTAAGCCAACATCCCGGCTGTCAAACGGATCCTGACATCCTTTCGAACTGAGATAACATTAGGGACCTTAGATGGCGGTCTGGGTTGTTTCCCTTTTGTCCATGAAGATTATCCCCCATGGACTGACTCCCGCGACAAAATTCATTGGTATTCGGAGTTTAATTGGAGTGGGTACCCGGTGAGGGCCCCAGCTCCAGCTAGTAGCTCTACCCCCAATGAATGTAACGCGAGGCTAGCCCAAAAACTATTTCGAGGAGAACGAGATATATCCTGGTATGATTAGACTTTTACTCCTCCCCACAGCTCATCTCAAAACTTTTCAACGTTTACGAGTTCGGGCCTCCAGGACGTGTTACCGTCCCTTCACCCTGGCCATGGGTAGATCACCAGGTTTCGCGTCTCACCCCTGCAACTGGTCGCCGGTTAAGACTTGGTTTCCCTACGCCTCCGTCGGGGTACGACTTAGGCTTGCTACAGAGATGAACTCGCCGGCTCATTATGCAAAAGGCACGCCGTCACCGTTCCGAAGAACGGCTCCGACCGCTTGTAAGCGTATGGTTTCAGGTCTATTTCACTCCCCTTATCGGGGAACTTTTCACCTTTCAGTCGCCCTACTGGTTGACTATCGGTCATCGAGTAGTATTTAGCCTTGGAGGGTGGGCCCCCCGTGTTCAAACCGAGTTCCACGAGCTCGATCCTACTCTAGGGCTACCCCACTCATCGCTACAGGACTTTCACCTTCTTTGGTACGCCATTCAAGCGTTTCACGGGTCTGTGGGTTTGTCCGGTTTCGCTCGCCGCTACTTCCGGAATCGCGGTTGCTTTCTTTTCCTCTGGTTACTTAGATGTTTCAGTTCACCAGGTTCGCTTCCATACCGTATGCATTCGGGTATGGATGACCGTAAACGGCCGGGTTTCCCCATTCAGAAATCTGCGGATCAGGGCCTAGTTGCCGGCTCCCCGCAGCTTATCGCAGGCTCTCACGTCTTTCGTCGCCTCTCGATGCCAAGGCATCCACCATACGCCCTTTGTAGCTTGCTCACCCCGACCGTTGGCCGAACCACTCGAACGTGGAGACCACGTTCGATCCAGTTCGGATGTACTGGTTGTTGAAGCAACCAGTCCGGGAAAAATCCCGGCTCGGGGAGACAAGCACCTCAGAGCACTTACTTGAGTTTCTACATCCCGTCGGGCACATAGGCAGCCCAACGGGAATCCATCTCGGTGTCACACATATTGAGACGCACGGGGAACTACGGGCGGGGAGCCCTGGTTCAACGCACGCCTCTTCGCATGCAACACACCAAACGTATCCACTTGTCAAAGAACCAAATCCGGGGCTTACATCCCAGGCCCAACTCGGAGTTGGGCGGCGGATTCTAGCGATCGAACGTCTGCTGTCAAGCGGGCTTTGCGTCGTGCCCAGAGCCGGTCTGACGCGATCAGGCCCGAGGGGTCAACGATGTTTCGGTCTGCTTGGGATCAAACGTGCCTTTCGTGGGAACTGCCTCGTCGTCGTGACGAACACTTCCGTGGGCTTTCGCTGACCGGCTTCTTGCCGGCGAAGGGGAGATTGTGCCGAACCGTGAGCGTCGTGTCAAGCCGAGGGTCTCGTCGAAAATCCTGCGAGTGGAAAACGTGTTGGTCACGGGCGGGTCGGAGAACCCACGGACGTTGTCCGTGCGCTTCGGTTGTACGTTTAGTCGGCGTTTTTGAGGGTGTTTCGGAACTTTTCGGCGATGCGGTCGGCATCGCGTCCGGCCAGGAGCGTGGGCGGTGCGTCGGGTAGGTCGGGGTGGGGGATGGCCAGGCCGATGTTTTCGAGTGCGGCGCGAGCGGCGCGTTGCTCGGCTTCTTTTTTGGCGTTTGCCCATTGCTCGGGGAAGCGTCGGCCCTGGATTTCGACCGCGACGGCGAAGGCTTTGGCGTGGTCCGGGCCTTTTTCGTCGACGAGGATGTAGGCGGGGTGTTCGGAGAGGTCGGCGAGGTGCTGCTGGGCGAACTGCTGGAGTGCGGATTTGTAGTTGGACTGATGGGTGGACTCGGCGGCGTCTCGGATGTGGGGGTCGAAGTGCTGGATGATGAAGTCGCGGGCGAGGGCGAGGCCGGCATCGAGGTAGAGGGCGGCGACGACGGATTCGATAGCGGCGGCAGCGATGGAGGCGGGGAGTTTGGTTCGTCCGGCCATGCCTTTGCCCAAGCGCAGGGCGTCGGTGAGTTGCAGTTCTTCGGCGACGATGGCGCAGGTTCGTCGGGAGACGACGCAGGACTTGATCTTGGTCATTTCGCCTTCGAGCAGTTCGGGGTAGGCGGTGTAGAGGTGCTCGCAGACGACCATGCCCAGAATGGCGTCGCCGAGGAACTCCATGCGTTCGTTGGAATCGACGCGCTGGTCGGCGTGGGATGCGTGGGTGAGCGCGGCGTGGAGGAGCAGCGGATCGTTGAACTGATGGGCGAGGCGTGACTGGATGTGGGCGATTGGGTCGGTTCCGTCGAGGTCGGGCTTCGGGCGGGGATGGTCGGTCACGCGTTGCTCCCAGTGGCGTGCGGCAGGAGGTGCCGCGCGCGGGCGATGGCCGGGCCTGCGGGGGTGCGTGACGAACGCACCGCGTCGCGGCCGGTTGTCGGCAGGGTTCTGTGGAGCGGGTTCGGACCCGGAGCGGGAAACCGGGGAGAGGTCGATCAGAGCATCCGAACCGGCGGGCACAGCGGACCTGCCCGGAGCGGTGTCGTGACGGTCGCCCTGCAAGGTTCCGGAAGATGTGGCCGGTGGGAATCGGCCGCGTTGCGGAGTCTTTCGGGGGCGTCCGTCGCGTCAGCGTCCGTCGTGATGATCGGCTAGGCTTGGATTGTTGTCAAAGGATTTTTCACGTCTGCGTAGCGGTTTTCGGCCGTGCCACCCGGCGGGTGTGCGGCGGCGTTGCGGCGATCAAGCGGGTGAACCCATGAGGTGTGCGATGAACGGACCAGTGCCGCGGTGGATTTTGTTGGTTGGTACGCGACCCACGGACGGTGTCCGTGGGCTTGTGGTGCTGATGGTCGTGATGGTGTTGGGGGTTCGTGCGTGGGCTGAAGTGCCGGCCTGGGCCCCGACGGAGGCGCAGCCGACGATGGCGATCGAGGAGGTGCGGGTGGGGATGAAGGGTTACGGGCTGACGGTGTATCACGGCGACGCGATCGAAGCGTTCCCGGTGGTGGTCAAAAGCGTGGTGTTCAACGGTGATCCGAAGCGTTCGGTGATCTGGGTGGACTGCGTGGACGAGCGGATGCAGAAGTACGGGCCGGTGCAGGGCATGTCGGGCTCGCCGATTTATCTGTGGGAGGAAGGCGAATCGGGCGTGATGGGGGAAGGCGGGCGGTTGATCGGGGCGTTCGCGTTCGGGTATGCGGACACGAACGAGTGCCTGGCGGGGGTGCAGCCCATTGCGTACATGCGGGAGACGGGGGCGCGGGCGGGACGGGTGGCTGACGCAACCAGTCCGAACGAGAGGGGTTTGCGGACGCGGCCGGGCGCGGCGGTGGCGGTGCTGCGTAGTTTTGGTGAAGCGGCGGGCGGGGCCCATGGGGTTTGGCAGAGCGGGATGGTGTCGGCGTCGACGGAGATTGTTTCGCGGACGCCGTGGGGGCGTGGGGTGTTTGGGACGCCACCCACGGACGGTGTCCGTGGGCTTCGGGAGCGCGATGGCGGTTTGGAATCGATGCCGCTGTCGCTTCCGGTGAACGTGGGTTCGGCGGGGGCGGCGTCGGCGATTGCGCCGATGATGGTGGGTTCGGGGTTGATGCCGGTGGCGGGCGGCTCGTTCGGATCGATGTCGGTGGAGGGCGGGATGTCGGACGGCCCGGTGCCCTCGAACGTGGAGCCCTCGCGGGTGAAGCTCGAGCCCGGCAGCGTGCTGGCGGTCCCGCTGGCGTTCGGCGACTACGTGCCGGCGGCGGCGGGGACGGTGACGGATGTGCTGCCGGACGGGACGGTGGTGGGCTTTGGCCACGCGATGGACGGCGTGGGCGATACCGCCCTGCCGATGGCCACGGGGTACACGCATTACGTCGTGTCGCGGCGGAGCATCAGCTTCAAGTGGACGGGGGTGCTGGGTCTGGCGGGCTCGCTGGTGCAGGATGAGGCGGCGGCGGTGGCGGGCGTGCCGGGCCGGGCGTTCGAGACCAGCCCGGTGACGGTGCGGGTCACGATGCCCGAGCAGGCGACGCGCGAATACAACTATGAAGTCGTGAACCACCCGACCTACACGTCGAGCATCGCCGTGCTGATGCCGATCGTCTCGATGGTCGCGGTGAGCAATCCGCCGCAAGAAAACACAACGCACGTCACGGGCCGGTTCACGTTCAGCAACGGCCGGACGCTGCCGATCGATCTGCTGATTCCGTTCGGCAGCGCCCGTGCGTTTGCGTTCGAGTTCGGGCCGACGATGACCACGCTGCTGCAGAACGAGTTTGAGAAAGTCGAGCTGGTGTCGGCCGAGTACGACATCGATGTCCAGCCGGGCGTGAGGCTGACGTTCATCGAGTCGATGAGCGTGAGCCCTTCGGTGGTGAAGCCCGGGGACACGGTGACCGTGCGCATCGTCACCCGCGCTTACGACGGCCCGGCCCAGGCGCACACGGTGCAGATGCGGGTGCCCAGCGATGCGACCGCAGGCGAGCTGCCGATCGTCGCCGCGGGGGCGGATGACTTCGTGAACTTCACGGTGATGAACGATCCGAAGTTTGCCGTGATCGAAAGCGCGGACGAGTTGTTCGACGTGTTCGAGCAGTTCCTGACGCTGGAACGAGACACGATCCATGTGGCGATGCTTCGGCCGGATCGCGGCAGCAGGTCGCTGGCGGTGGGCAACGCGTCGCTGCGGAACCTGCCGAGTCACCATGCGGCTTTGCTGCAGAATGTCGGCACCACGGCGGTGCAGCCGGGCAGCCCGTTCGTGCCCGAGCTTCTGCAGCGGCTCCCGGTCGGCCGGGTGGTGACGGGCGAGCAGAGCGTGGTGGTGCGCGTGCAGCCGGCGGAGTGAGGTATGAGCCGGCTCCCGGCTCATGAGGCGGTGGGCGCGACGTTGGCCTTAGGATGCCCGGCCCGGTGGTGGGCCCGATGAATCTGAATCTGAGACGCTTTGCGAGGTTGTATGAAACGGCGAATCCAAGTGTGCAAGTCGGGCGTGATCCTGGGGCTGACCGGTGTCCTCGTGGCGGCGGCATTGCCCAGCCACGCGGTGATCGCGCAGCGGTTCGTCCACTCCACCGAGGCCGACTTCGAGCCCGGCGAGTTCGAGGGCACGGCCGTCACGACGCTGGGCGACCTGGAACTCGCGCCGACCACCGCGCTGCTCGCCGAATTGCCGACGCAGTACACGGTGATTTACGACGTCGTCGAATTGGACGGCGTGACCTACGTCGCGGCCGGGCCGGAGGGCGCGGTGTTCAAGGTGGTGGAGCGGCAGGAAGCTGAAGCCCAAGCCGCGGAGGACGCGGAGGACGACGCTGACGCATCGTCCGACGCCGATACGGACGACGCCGAAGTGGCCGCGATGAGCGTCGAGGAGATCCTCAGCGTGCCCGGCGAGCAGGTGTTCGATCTGGTGACCGCGGACGGCGTGCTGGTGGCGGCGGTCAGCAGCGGCGACGATTCGCGTCTGATCAAGCTCGACACCAGCGGCCAAGGCGAGCACGAAACCGTGATGTCCGTGCCCGAGACGCGTTACCTCTGGGACGTGCTGCATCTGCCCGAAGCGGGCGTCACCTTTGCGGCCACGGGCACCGAAGGCCGGATCGTCCGGCTCGATGCGTCGGGCGACGAGCCGACGGTCGAGGTGGTCCTCGACACCCCGCAGGCCAACATCCTCACCCTCGCCGGCACGCCCGATGAAGACGGCTCGATCGGCTTCCCGGTCTACGCCGGCACCGACACCGACGGCCTGATCTACCGCATCGATGAAGACGGCAGCAGCCGGGCGATCTACGACGCCGCCGAACCCGAAGTCGCCGCGCTGATCGTGGCAAAAGATGGCACGCTCTACGCCGGCACCGCCGACGCCAACCAGGCCAAGCCCGGCCGGATGGACGGTGCGAACGAAGAAGACACCGGCCGACCCGACGGCGAAGCGCTCGAGGACGAAGACCAGAGCGTCATCCCCGACGACGAGCCCGAGCTGCCCGAGCTACCCGCCGACCCCGTCCCGATGCAAGGCGACCCAGAAAGCGGCGCAAGCTCCGACGCGATCGACATCGTTGAAGACGCCGCCGCCGCGGACAGCGTGCTTGACGACGACTCCGCGTCGATGGCGACCCCCGAGATCGACGAGCCGGCCGACCTCGATCCCGAAGGCGAGCCCGCCGACGTGGAGACCACGCAATCCGCCGAGATCAGCCCGCAGCAGTACGACGCGCTCCGCGACGAAGTGAAGCGCCGCCTCGCCGCCGCCGCCAAGGGCGGCAAGCTCGCCGCCGGCGGAAAATCCTCGGCCTCCCAGCCTAAAGCCACGCGTGCCCGCACCGCCGGCTCGCCCAAAGCCTCCGCCAAGGAAGGCAACGCCGTCTACCGCATCTCGCCCGAAGGCCTGGTCACCGAAGCCTTCCGCGAGTCCGTCATGGTGCTGGGCCTGCATCTGGACGAGCAAACCCCCGGCGGCCGACTCCTCATCGCCACCGGCTCGGAAGGCCAGCTGTACGAAGTCAAGCTCGACACCCAGGAAGCCGCCGTGCTCGCCGACCTCGACGCCGAGCAGGTCTACCGCGTCGCCCCCGGAAGCGACGGCACCACGATCCTGGCCACCGCGAATCCGGCGACGCTGCGCACGCTCACGCAAGCCGATGCGTCTTCCGGCGGCGCCTATACCTCCGCAGCGCTCGACGCCGAGCAGATCAGTCTGTGGGGCAAGCTGCTGGTCGCGCTCGATCGCGGGCCACGTTTGTCCGTCACCGTCCAAACCCGTTCGGGCGCGGTCGCCGATCCCGATGCCGCCGCCTGGTCGCCGTGGGAAAAAGCCACCCCAACCCACACAGATCTCGAATCGAAATTGGACACCGGTCTCGCGCTCTACGAAATCGCCAGCCCGCCCGCACGATTCATCCAGTACCGCCTGCAACTCGGCTCGAAGCTCCAGGGCGACCTGCCCACCCCCGCCATCGACCGCGTCGAACTCGCCTACGTCCGCCCCAACCTCGCCCCCAGCCTCACCTCACTCACCGCCGCCTACGGCGAAACGCCCGACGACCCCGACAAACCCACGCCCACCGTCGTCAAAATCGAGTGGGAAGCCAGCGACCCCAACGGCGACCGCCTCCGCTTCGACATCCACGCCCAGCCGATCACTTCATCCGATGCTGAACTCCCGGGGGGTTGGCTCACCGTCGCCGAGGACCTCGACGAATCGCCCTTCGAGTGGAACACTAAGACCATGCCCGACGGCCGGTACATCCTCCGCGTCGTCGCCCACGACCGCCTCGACAACCCCGCGGGCTCGGCCCGGGCTGGCTCGCGTCGTTCCGCGCCCCTGGTCATCGATAACTCCCCGCCCGCCCTCGAACTCACGCAGACCACCGCGCCCTCCCGCACCGACCGCGGTGTCTACACCGGGTCGGCCACCGACGCCACCAGCCCCCTGCTCGCCGTCGAGTTCCGCATCGCCGACGACGAGCCCTGGCGGCCCGCCCTGCCGGATGACCTGATCTACGACTCGACAACCGAGGCGTTCACCTTTACACTCCCCCGCTTGGTGCCCGGCGGACACGTCCTGTCCATCCGTGCCCGCGACACCCGAGGCAACGTGGCCTACCAGTCCCACTTCCTCACCGTCGAGTAATCCCCCCCCGAATCAGTGGGCCGAGCCCCGCGAAGCCCCGGATATCCATCCCCGACCCGAACCCAAGCCATGTCCACCCACTACCCCAAACGTCGCTCTCTCATCAAGCGTGCCCGCAAGTTCGGCTTCCGTGCCCGCATGCGCACCTCCGCCGGCCGAAAGATCCTCAACCGCAAGCGCAGCAACGGCACCAGCGTCAACGTCCGCCGGTCGTTCTGAACGCGCCCCCGTTCCCATCCATCAACCCACGAAGCCCACGGACACCGTCCGTGGGTTTTTCGTTGCAGGGATCGAGCTCACAACCGCTGCTTCGCCGCCCACAACCCCAGCGCCGGATTCGGCACGAAAAACACCCGCTCCCCCGCCACGTCGTTCCAACCCGCCGACAGCTTCGCCGGGTCGTACGTCCGCAGCGCCTCGTCGTACCGCATCCAGTCCAGCCCCACGCCGCGCACGTCCGACGCGCTCACCGCGTCTCCCGCCGCATACGTCACGCCGAACCGCCCCTCCGAGCTGCCGTGGATCAGGTGCGCCGCCACCGACAGCTCGCTCCGCAGATCGTCCTGCGTCCGCAGCAGGTCCAGCGTGTGCTCCGTGCCGAAGTAGCCGTACTTGCGGATCAGCGGATCGGTCCGCGGGTTCTCGCCGAACTCCTCCAGCCCCGGAGCCAGCACGATCAGCCGGCCGCCGTCGGCCATCGCCATCCGCGTCCGATACAGCGCCTTCATGCCCAGCCACGTGCTCGTGAACTCATGCGGATCCAGGTACACCACGCACGTCTGGATCTCTTCGTCCAGCGCGTCGAAGTTCACGACCTTCGACAGCTCCGCCGCCGCCGCGAACGTCGCGTCGTCGTCCCCGGCATAAAACCCCCGCAAGGTCACCCCACTTCCGGGGGCGTCCTGCACCACCGTCAGCACAAACTGAACGTTCGCCCGCGGCCGGACAAACCGGTCGAACGCCGCGTTGAGCAGCCGACGCACCGGCGTGTCCGCCTGCCCCATGATCCGCTCCATCCCGTACACCGCGCCCAGGAAGTGCGACCGGTCGATCACCGGCTTGCCGCCCACGCCGATCATCAGGTTCTTCGTGTAATTCGCCAGCCCGATCACCTCGTGCGGCACCACCTGACCGATCGACACCACCACGTCGTACGCCGAACTCACCAGCGCCGGGTTCACCGCCACCGTCATGTCGTCCGCCAGACCCGCTCGGCTCAGCCGGCCTTCCGACAGCGCATCGATCTCCGCGCCATCGATCACGCCGAGTTCTTCCAAACCCTCATCCCACCGATGCACGAGAAACCGGTCCAGCGGGATCGACTCGCCGAACATCATCCGCAGCTTCTCGGCCGACATCGCCTTGTGCGTGCCGAGCGCCGGCAACACGTCCACCGCCACGCCGCGCTGCGAAAGCAGCCGGTACATCGTCGCCGTGATCGGCCCGGCAAACGAGTTCAGCCGCGTGTGGTCCGGCGGCACGAGCAGCACCCGCTGCACGCCGTCGCCGCACCACGCCTCCACGCACCGCGCCACCAGCGCATCGCGCTCCGCCTGATCGATGACCGTGGTCGCGCTGCCGTTCCCGAACAACATGCTCAGCTCCATTTCATGCCTCGCCTTCCGCCGCGACGCGTCTAGCGCTGCACCCGCGCGTTACCTTTCCAGATGCTCCAGATCTGATCCTCGTCCGCGGGCTGGGCGTAATCGGTCAGCAGCGTGGCCGTGAACGCGCCGCTCGCCCAGCCGAACTGGGCACACCTGAGCGCATCCCACTGCTTGACGATCCCGTACAGCAGACCGCCGACAAAACCATCGCCCCCGCCGATGCGATCGACCACGCCGATCTCCCGCGGCGGCAGCACGTGCACGTCGTCACCGGAACTTCCGGGGGCCGACACGAGCGCCCCCCACGCGTGCACGTTCGCGCTGACCACCTCCCGCAGCGTCGTGGCGTACACCGACGCGTTCGGGAACGCCACCTTCACCCGCGTGATCATCTCCTTGAAGCTCTCGATCTTGTCCGCGATGCCCTGCCCCCCCGCCTCCGGGCCTTTCACCCCGAGGCACAACTGAAAATCTTCCTCGTTGCCCACGAGGATGTCCGCCAGGCCGCCGATCTCCTTGAACACCTTCGAAAGCTCCGCCTCCCGCCCTTTCCAGAAGCTCGCGCGGTGGTTGAGGTCAAACGAAATCCGCGTGCCGTGCGCCTTCGCCGCCCGCGCGACGTCCAGGCAGAACTGCGCCGTCTCCGGCGAAAGCGCCGCGATCAATCCCGACAGGTGCACGATCTGCACGCCCTCTTGCCCGAAGATGCGCTCCAGGTCGAAGTGCTTCGCGCTGAGCATCCGTCCCACCTCGCCGGCCCGGTCGTTGGCCACCCGCGGACCCCGGCTGCCCGCGCCGCTGTCCGCGAGATTCATCTGGTGCCGGTAGCCCCACGGCCCGCCCGCGTCGAACTCCGGCCCTTCAAACGCCATATGACGCGACGCCAGATGGTCTTTGATGAAACGCGACACCGGGCTGTCCTTCACGAACGCCGTCAGAATCTTCACCTTCGGGCCTGCCTGATCATTCGCAAGCAAGTACGAACACACGCTGCCCACGTTGGACTCGGCGCTGGTCGCCTGCATCACGAACCGGTCGCTGCAGTGAAACGGCTGGCCGTTCTCGGGCGTCAGACGCACGCCCATGCTCGTGGGAATCACCAGGGCGTACCGACCATCAGGCTTGAGTGAAATCACGGCAAAACTCGAAGGGGTGTCGAAAACCAACGGACGCCACAGCGATCGCCCGCGCCAGGCGAGTGTACCGCCGACCCTTCATCGATTCGGCCTCCGACGCACCGCCGGACTTGGCCATTGCGGACAACCGGCCGCGCGATTTGATAACGACCGTCCGCGAACCGTGAATTACCTTGTCGTCATGAGCCTGAACCTCCGACCCGCCGCCGACTGCGAACTCGACCTCGTCGCCCTGGGGGAGTGCATGCTCCGCCTCTCGCCCCCGCCGCACCAACGCATCGAGTTTTCGCCCACGCTCGAAGTCCACGTCGGCGGCGGCGAATACAACGTCGCCTACGCCCTCGCTCGCCTGGGCCTGCGCACCGGTTGGGTCGGCGGACTCAACACCTCGCCCATGGGTGCGATTATCGCCAATCACGCCCGATCCGCCGGCATCGACCTCACCCACGCCGTCACCCGCAAATACGACGGCATCGGTGCCAAAAACCGCATCGGCCTGAACTTCACCGAAGTCGGACACGGCCAACGCTCCGCCGTCACCCTCTACGACCGCGGACACTCCGCCACCGCCAGCATCGAACCCCACGAGGTGGACTGGGACCACCTCTTCCGGGGGCGCGGCGTCCGCTGGCTGCACACCGGCGGCATCTACGCCGCTCTCACCAAGGAAACCCGCGCCACCGTCGCCGCCGCCGTCAAGGCCGCCCACAAGGCCGGCACGATCGTCTCCTACGACCTGAACTTTCGCTCCAAACTCTGGACCAGCGAAGAAGCCATCGAAACCACCAAGCCGCTCGTCCCCTACATCGACTGCCTCATCGGCAACGAAGAGGACTTTGAAGCTGTGCTCGGCTACCCGGTCCTTGGTGTGGATATTGAAAGCACTGCGGATTTGGATACCGGCGCGTTTAAAGCCATGGTGAAGAAGGTCGTCGCCGACTACCCCAACATCAAGGTCGTCGGCACCACGCTCCGCGGCGTCAAGACGGCGCTCATCAACGACTGGTCCGCCATCCTCTGGCACGATGGCACGTTCTACGACGGCCCGGACCTGCCGAAACTGGAGATCTGCGACCGCGTCGGCGGCGGCGACGGCTTCGCGTCCGGCTTCGCCTACGGCTTCCTCACCGGCCGCGACCCCCAGGCCTGCGTCAACCTCGGCGTCGCGCACGGCGCACTGATCATGTCCACCGTCGGCGACACCAGCCAACTCACCCTCGCCGAACTCGAACACGTCGCCAAAGGCGGCTCGGCCCGCATCAAACGCTGATTGCTGGTTGCGACCTTCAGCGTCGGGTGTTGCTGAACATCCAGGTGTCGCGCGATTCAATTGCTTCTCGGTACACCGCCGCATCGTCGTCACCGAAACACACCAGCACCGCCAGCCGCGGAAACTCCGGCGCGGGGCGTTGCTGGAAGTGGCCCAGCGCATGGCCCAGCGCGATGCGTGCCGCCCGCGGTTTCGGGAAGCCGTACACGCCGGTGCTGATGCACGGAAACGCGATCGCGTTGGCCTCGACCCCGGTGGCCAGCCGCAGGCAGCGGGTGTAGCACGCGGCGAGCATCGTGTCTTCGTAGGTGTCGCCGAGCTTGGCGGAGTCGTCGCCCGGTGCGCCCGGGACGCCGGTGTCGCGCTGCCCGGACCACACCGGGCCCACCGCGTGCAGGATGTGCCGGATGCCCTTTTGCTCCAGTCCAAACGCCGGCGTCGCCACGGCCGAGCCGGTAGGACATCCCGTCGCGTGATGCGTTCGCGTGTGTTTCAGCAAAGCCGGCCCGGCCGCGCGATGGATCGCCCCGTCCACACCCGCGCCGCCGGCGAGCGCTTCGTTCGCGGCGTTGACGATCACGTCCACGCCCAATTCGGAAGGCAGGTCCGTGATATCTCCGACGACCAGGCGGATGCGGTCCAGCCGCGCATCGGGCGTCGGGCGACCGCCCCACTGCGGCAGCGGGTGCGACGTGTCGCTCACGCGGGCCGGTCGCTCAGATGGTTGGGCCGCAGCGCCACGGGCGGCTGGATGATCTCGCTGAGCAGGATCGCCCGGCGGAGGTCGTCGTGGTTGATCAGGCCGAGGCGCTGCCTGACCGGCGTCCCGCGCCGCGCCGCCGGTTGCGCCTCCCGCTGGGCGCTGCCGATTGCCGCGCTCTTGGGCCTGGGCGCTGCCGTCGCGGCCTCGGGGCGCGGGGGCGGTTGCGGCGAACGAACCGGCGCAACGGGACGCGCCGGGCGCTGCATCACCGGCCGATCGGTCGAGGTCGTCGAACGTGACGTTGCGCTGCCCGACCGATTCGGCGACGCCGTGGCCCGGGCCGGCGCCGAGGAAGCCGCCGGCGTTGATGAAGCGGCCGGAGCCTGCTGCGCTTCCGCGTACTGCTGCATCTGCTCGAGGAACGCCTTGGGGTCACGGAACAGCGTGCCCAGCTCCGGCGGAGCCACCGGGTTCGCGCCGCTGGGCGACGCGGCCACACGCGCCTGCATCGCGGCCGCATCGGATGACTCTGCGGCGGTTTGCTTCGTGGCGCCTTGGGTCGCGTTGGCTTGCTCCCGCCGTGGCGATCGCTCGTCGCGTAGGTCCCGCTCGGCCGGGCGGCGGCGAGACTGCGTGAACTCATCCCGCACATCGGCCCCGGGCCCGGCTTGGAGACGCGGGTCGGACGCACGCTTGGCCGCTTTGCGCCGGTGGGCCGTCACTTGCGTGGCCAGCCAAGAGCCCGCCCAGATCACGATCACGACCGCGTAGATCAGGACATCGGTGGAGATGTTCGGCATGACGCGAGTTTAGCCGGCGGCGTCGGGGATCAGCACAGACCAGCCCGCCGAGCCGTCACGCCCTTCCACCACGGCCCGCCGCAGACGCAGCCCGTACACCGTTTCAAGCCGACGCGGGTCCAGCACTTCGGCCACCGCACCTTGCTGCACACACCGGCCGTCGTGCAGCAGCCACGCCTCGTCCGCGAACCGGCCCGCCAAATTCAGGTCGTGCAGCACCACCACCACCGCCAACCGGCTCGGCCCGTGCGCAAGCTCTCGCAACGCCGACATCGCGTGTTCGACGTGCTTGAGGTCCAATCCATCGGTCGGCTCGTCCGCCAGCAGCGACAGAGCACCCGCATGATCCGCCTGCGCAAAGGCACGCGCCAGCAACGCCCGCCGCTGCTGCCCCCCCGACAACTCGGCAAACACCCGCTCTGCGCGGTCCGTCAACTCGAACCGACCCAGCGCACGCTCGACCGCCGCCGCATGGTCCCCCCGCCCCAGACCGAACCGCCCCATCGCCACCACCTGCCGCACCGTGAAGGCAAACCGCACGCCCGAAGCCTGCGGCAGATACGCCACGCGCCGCGATCGCTCCGCCGCCGACAACGCCCGCGGATCGTCGGTGCCGAGCCTGGCCTTGCCCTGGGTGTCGCGCAACTGCCCGATCGCCGACCGCAGCAGCGTGGACTTGCCCGAGCCGTTGGGCCCCAGCAGCGCCGTCACCACACCGCGCCGCCAGCCGCCCCAAACCGCGTGGACCACCGCCCGGCCCGGCGCGTAGCCGGCGGACCAGTTCTCGAACTCAAGGGCGGCGTCGGCAGGCGTCACGTCCGGTAAGCATGACATCCCGCCGCGAATCCGCCAACGTCCGCGAGTTTTGCGCTTTTGCGGCTTGGGCAACTCACGTTCGGACCACACCGACCCGATCATCGACATGGACGATTGTCACGCCCACTGCCCCGAGAGATCCAGACGATGCCCACTTCCAATACCCAACGCCCCGCCAACACCGCCCCGCTCAGCCAGCCCGACGACGCCGCGGTCGATCTGCTCAGCGACCTCGAAAGTCGCCTCGGTGCGCTGCGCAGCTGGCAAAGCCAAAGCGAAGCCCAGGCCGAACAGGTCCGGCAGCGTTCGCGCAAACTCGAAGACCGCCAGCAGGAACTCGACGACCAGGCCGAACAACTCAAGCGCGACCGCGCCGCCCACGTCGAAGCGCTCGCCGCACTCCAAGCGGATCGCGCCGACGCCGATACGCGCCGCCGTGAACTCGAAGCCGACCTCGCCGAACTCGACGCCGCGCAAGCCGGCCTCGAATCCCGCCGACGGGACCTCGAAGCGCACGCCGCCGACGTCGAGAACGAACTGGACGCCAAACATCGCGAACTCGAAGCCGAGGAAGCCCGTCGCCTGGGCGAAGTCGGCGAACTCGAAGCACTCGCCGCCGACCAAGCCGCGCAGGCCGCCGCACGTCTGGCCGAAGCCAAGGTCAAGCAGGCGGACGTCGACCAGCGATTCACCGAACTCCAAGACGCGCAGACCAAGCTCGACGAAGCCCGCGAGTTGCTCGCCGACCGTGTCGCCAAGGCCGACCAGCGCGACGCCGAACTTGATGCACGGGAAGCCCGCCTCGACGAGGTGGCCCGGAAGCTCGAAGCCGAACGCGCCAAGCTCGACGAACGCGCCGCCGACCTCGAAGCCAAAGCCAAGGAACTCGACCGCCTCAGCGACGAGCTGGACGCCGAGTTGACACGCCTGGACGAGCGCCAGATCCAGCTCGACGCCGCCAAGCAGGACCTCGACGCCCAGCGCACCGAACTGCAAGGCAATCAGGAGGCGTACCGCCAGGCCAAATTCGAGCAGGAACTCCGCGCCGAAGAACTCGAAGCCCGCGAGGCGTCGCTCACCAAGGCCCGCCAGAAACTCCTGACCGAAGCGAACGACGGCAAGCTCGACGCCGTCGCCAAAGAACAGCGCCAGGCCGAACTCAACCAACAGGCCGAAGAGCTCGCCGCCCTGCGCAAGGCCCACGAAGCCGCCGTCGCCGAACTCGAATCCGCTCGACAGGAAACCGCCACGCACCGCGCCGCGTTGACCGCCGCGCAGGGCGAACTCACCGGTGCCCAAACGCTCATCGCGCAGCGCGAAGCCGAACTCGTCCGGCTGCGCGACCAGCTCGACACCCGCG
Organism: uncultured Phycisphaera sp.; assembly: GCA_964543215.1. Classification (GTDB taxonomy): domain Bacteria; phylum Planctomycetota; class Phycisphaerae; order Phycisphaerales; family Phycisphaeraceae; genus CAZIXN01. The sequence continues at coordinate 5,693 of CAZIXN010000028.1, read as the reverse complement.
TCGACGAACTGTCCGAGCTGCGTCAACAGCTCGCCGCCGCCGAAGCAAACGCTCAGGCCGCGCCGTCCCTGCCCCCCGCCTTCGGTGCCATCGACGACGTCTCTTCGGCCGAGTCGGACGAAGATGACGACCTCCCGAGCTTCACGTTCGGCCACCACAGCCCCGAAGCCGCGCCGGTCGAGCCCGCCGCCGACGCCTCCCTCCGGCTTGACAAGCTCCAGGCGCTCGTCGAAGAGCGGGAGATCGAAATCGCCGACCTTCGCAGCCAGTTGGAGACTCAGGCCGAGGAACTCCAGGTCGCCCGTGCATCGGCCGACGATCTGCAGCTGCGCCTCGACGCCGCCCTGGCCAAATCCGACGCCGCCACCGCCGACCACACCGATCGTGACAGCGACACCGACGCGCGTGTCGAAGCCCTCGCCGGCAAGCTCGCCGAGCGCGAAGCGCAGCTCGACGACGTGCAGCACGACCTCGACGCCCGTATCGCCGAGGTCCAGCTCCTCCGCGAGCAGATCGACTCCCTGAACAACCAACTCGCTCAAGGCCACCACTTCGACGACGACGCCGCCGCCGAGATCAACGACCAGGAATTCCAGCGCCGCCGCAACGAACTCGACGAACAGGCCGCCCAGATCGCCGCGGATCGCCAGCGGGTGCTCGACCGCAAGCTTCAGCTCAAGCAGGCCGACGAGATCATCAAGCAGCGCCGCGAAAAAATCCGGCAGTACATCAAACTCGCCAGGGCTCAGGCCGGAGAAGCGGGCCCCGCCGGCCCCGCCGGCTTCGCCGCGTCGGCCCCGATCGCCGCGTCCGACGCCGCGCGTCTCGCCGGCATCGACAAGGAACGCGCCGCCCTCGCCGAGGTCAAGCAGTTCCTCGAACAGTCCGAAGCCGCGATGGTCCGACGATGGGCCACCAACAAAACCGGCAGCCTCGTGACCTCCACCGTCATCGCCGTGATCCTGGCCGTGGGCTTCAGCTTCTTCGTCGGCTCGCATTTCGCCACGCCGCTCTACCGCGCAACCATGGCCGTGGAAGTCCAGCCCGAAGGCGACGCCGCCGAACTGCCCCCCGGGGCGTGGCTCACCGACTACAAGCGAACGCTCCTGAGCGAGCCCGTGCTCGCCGAAGCCCTCAACCAGATGGACCAGCTGGGCGTCCGCATCGCCGGAACCCCCGCACAGCTCGACGCCATCCTCCGCGAAAACCTCGCCGCCACCGGCAAGCCCGGCCGCGTCGAACTGGCCTACCACGGCAGCGACACCGCCCAAGTCGGCGCCGTCCTCGAGGCCTACGGCCGCGGCCTGCTGATCCATCACATGGCCGAAGACCGCAAGGCCGGCCGCCTCAGCGATTCCGCCCGCGTGCTCCAACCCGCCGTCGCCGAGTCCGAGCCCGTGCACGACGACCGACTGAAATTCGCCTTGGCCACCTTCGCCGCCATCGTCGCCGCCGCGGCCCTGCTCGCCCTGCCCCTGCGTCTGCTCTACGGCCGCAGCCAGCGCGTGCTCCACGAAGACTTCATGCCCGAACTCGTCAAGCTCGACACCCACCGCACCGACGAACCCGACGCCGCCGACTTCATCGCAGGCAACCCCGCACCCAAGGGCATCCGCAACGACGGCCCGCCCGCCGGATTCGCCCGCATCCCCGCCGATGTCGATCAGGACGAAGACGACGCCCAGGAGCCACCCACCGACGAACAGGTCTTCCGCTTCTAATCCAAACCATCCACAACCACACCCTGCCCCCCAACCGAAACCGCCCGGCCTCGTCGCCGGGCGGTGTTCGTTGGCCCGCCCTTCGCCGCCTCGGTTGACACCCCCCGGGCCTCCGGTACACTGCCACGTTCCACTCACGGTGGAAGGGTCGGCGTTCCCGTCGCCCCACTGCGCCCCGTGCAGACCGTTCCCAAGCGTTCGCGGGTGACGGCCGGGCCGACCTTTCATGGGCCTTCCTCTTAGGAAACCCGGGTCCGCCGGCCGACGTCGCCGCCTCGATCGCCTCCCCCTGACCCTCGGTCGACCGACATGAACCGCCAAACCACCCTCGCCAAAAACGACGACTTCCCCCGCCATTGGGTCCACGTGGACGCCACGGGGCAGGTGCTCGGCCGCCTCGCCGCCGAAATCGCCTTCATCCTCCAGGGCAAGAACAAGCCCACTTACACCTCGCACCACGACGTCGGCGATTTCGTCGTGGTCACCAACGCCCACGACGTCGTCGTCACCGGCACCAAGCTCGACGACAAGTTCCACGAACGCTTCTCCGGCCACCCCTCGGGCCGAAAAATCACCACCTGGCGCGAAGTCCTCGACGGTAAGCACCCCGAGCGGCTCCTCGAAACCGCCGTCCGCCGCATGATGCCCAAGAGCAAGCTCGGCCGAGCCCAGCTCAAGAAGCTCAAGCTCTACGCCGGCGAAGCACATCCCCACCAGGCCCAGGCACCGACCACGCTCGAACTCCAAACCGCCTGATCCCCTTTTCGAACGCAAGCCCAGGACTGAGCAACGCGAAGCCCCGGACCCACTCCCCACACCCCCACCATGCCCGACTCCAACACCGCCACCCTCGAAGCGCCCATCACGGACGCCGCCCAATCCCCCAAGGTCCGCCCCCTCTCCGAGGCCGCCAAGCCCGACGCCGGCGGGTTCGTCTGGGGCACCGGCCGACGCAAGTCCGCCGTGGCCCGCGTCCGCGTCCGACCCGCCAAGGACTCCGGCAAGGGCGTGTTCAAGATCTCCGGCCCGGTCGCCAAAGACCGCGAGATCGATTCCTTCTTCTCCGAACCGCAGCACCAGGCCGCCTGCCGCAAGCCCCTCGAAGTCACGAACATGGTCGGCAAGCTCGACATCTTCGTCAACGTCAAGGGCGGCGGATACACCGGTCAGGCCGAAGCCATCCTCCTGGGCGTCGCCCGCGCCCTCAAGGGCTACGACCCCACGCTCGAACAAACCCTCCGCGACGAAGGGCTCATGACCCGCGACCCCCGCGAAGTCGAACGCAAGAAGTACGGCCAGTCCGGCGCTCGCCGCCGCTTCCAGTTCTCGAAGCGCTGAACGCGCGGCTCACTCCTGCCCCACCCACCCCCCGGTGTCGGCCCCGTGTCGATACCGGGTTTTTTTTCGCGCCTCGCATCAAGCCGAACCCCGAGCAACGCCAAGCCCCGGGTCACGCCTTACCCCGCCGCCTTCGGCGGATCGAAGTCCATCCACCCGATCAGCAGCAGCGTCCCCGCGAGAACGGTCAGCCAAACCGCCAGACTCACCATCGTCGCCTTCGTCGCGCGTTCTTTGTCGTACCAGCGGTTCGGCCGGATGCCCCGGATCAGGAACGTGCCCACCGCCGCCACGTTCACACACGCGATGTTGATCGCCGTCAGCAACCCGGCCCCGCGCGCGAGGAAGAACTCGCCCTGTCCCAGCAGCAGGCCGAACGCCACCAACGGCGGCAGCAGCGCCACCGCGACCATCACGCCGATCAGGTTCGCCGAAACGCCCGACGTCACCGCCATCGCTCCCGCCGCACCCGCCGCCAGGGCCAACGCCACATCCATGTAGTCCGCCGACGTCCGACTGGCGATCTCACCGACCCCCGGATCGAACGGCATCAGCAAGCCCGTCAAAACCGAAAAGCCCAATGCCAACAGCAGACCCGCCGCGTTGGTCAGAAGCGACTTGCCGCCCATCCGAAAATCACCCAGCGTCGTCGCCAGCGCCAGCGACATGTTCGGGATCAGCAGCGGGGCGATCACCATCGCGCCGATCACCACCGCCGGGCTGTCCTTCATGAGCCCGCCCGCCGCGATCACCGACGACAGAAACACCTGCGTGAGGTACATCGCGTCGATGGTCGTGCCCGGCTTGAGGTCCTCCAGCAGTTCGTTGCGCGAAATCCGCCCAAACCGCTTCTTCTTCTCCTCGTCTTCGTTGGTCGCATTCTGCCCCGGTTCATCGCCGTCGGCATCATCGGGCTCGTGTGCCGGAAGCGTGGCGTGCACCTCCACCACCGTCGCTCGGAACCCACCGTCGCCGTCGAACCGGTGCTCCAGCTTGTCGAGCAGGCCTTCCACGTGGTGCGCTTCCATCAGCATGGCCACCGCTCGGCGGCCGTCCAATCCGGCGACCTCGACGCGGTCGATCACCTCGATCTCATTGCCGCACAGGTCCAGCAGGTCGGTCTGATCATCAGGCGGCAGGGTGACATCGACGCGGCGGTACGGCATGGGCGGACTGTAGACCAAGTCCGCATCGGTCAACCCCTTCTCGTTACACTCGCGCCGTATCGCGAACCACCGCACCCGGAGATCAACCCGTGCCCGAAGCAGCTTCCGACATCGGCCTCATCGGCCTGGCCGTCATGGGCCAGAACCTCGTCCTCAACATGGCCGACCATGGCTACACCGTCTCGGTCTACAACCGCACCACCGAAACGATGGAAGACTTCATCGCCCACTGCAAGGCGAACGAGCCCTCCGCCAACCGCGTCGTCGGCCACGCCGAACTCGAAGACTTCGTCAGGTCCATTAAACGGCCGCGCAAGATCGTGCTGCTCGTGAAATCCACCGCCGTCCTTCCCAACGACCGCGACGCCGTCGACAAAGTCGTCGACGGCCTGCTGCCCCTGCTCGACGAGGGCGACCTGGTGATCGACGGCGGCAACTCCAACTGGAACGCCACCATCCGCCGCGAAAAACACTACGCCGAAAAAGGCATCCGCTTCTTCGGCTCGGGCGTCTCGGGCGGCGAACTGGGCGCACGCTTCGGCCCGTCGCTCATGCCCGGCGGCAACGCCGATGCATGGAAGGAACTCAAGCCCATCTGGGAAGCCATCGCCGCCAAGGTCGATCCCAAAACCGGCAAACCCATCGAACGCAACGACCCCAAGAAGCCGGTCACCCTGGAAGAGGGCGAGCCCTGCACGACGTACCTCGGCCCCGACGGGGCGGGGCACTACGTCAAGATGGTGCACAACGGCATCGAGTACATCGACATGCAGCTGATCTGCGAGGCGTACTTCCTGATGAAGACGCTGCTGGGCATGAACCCCGGTGAGATGTCCAAGGTCTTTTCAACGTGGAACGAGGGCGACCTCGACAGCTTCCTCATCGAGATCACCGCCGATATCCTGCAACAGAAGGACCCGACCCATCCCGACAACTGGTTTGTTGACATCGTCCTGGACACCGCCGGGCAAAAAGGCACCGGCAAGTGGACCAGCGCCAACGCCCTGGACCTGGGCATCCCCGCCAACGCGATGGCCGAGGCCGTCTACGCCCGCTGCCTCAGCGCCCTGAAAGAGCAGCGCGTCGCCGCGAGCAAAGTCCTCAAGGGCCCGGACGCCCCCAAGGTCACCGAAGACAAGCAGAACCTCATCGACGCGATCAAGGATGCGTTGTACTGCTCGAAGATCGTCAGCTACGCCCAGGGCTTCCAACTCATGGCCGAGGCTCAGGGTGAATACAAGTGGAAGCTCGACTTCGCCGAGATCGCCAAGATCTTCCGCGGCGGCTGCATCATCCGGGCACGGTTCCTGCAGAAGATCACCGACGCGTACACCAAGGATCCGAAGCTGACCAACCTGCTTCTGGACCCGTACTTCAAGGAAGCGATCCACGCCGCCCAGGCCAACTGGCGGAAGGTCATCGCGCTGGCCGTCACGCAGGGCGTCTCCATCCCCGCCTTCAGCGCCGC
>CAZIXN010000027.1:2499-22275 GCA_964543215.1 uncultured Phycisphaera sp. | reverse complement strand
GTGAGGCGGAAGCTCAGCAGCTTGTTCTTGTGCTCGACGCCGAAGCGCTGCTCCTCGTCGATCACCACCAGCCCCAGGTCGGCGAACTTCACGTCCTGCGACAGCAACCGGTGCGTGCCGATCAGCACGTCGATGCGCCCGGCCGCCGCTTCGTCGAGCACCTTGCGCGCTTCCTGTGGCGTCTTGAAGCGCGACACCGACGCGACCTTGAACGGATAATCCGCCAGCCGGGCGCGGAACGTCCGCTCGTGCTGCTCGGCCAGCACGGTCGTGGGCACGAGCACCGCCACCTGCTTGCCGAACTCGATGGCCTTGAACGCCGCACGCACCGCGACCTCGGTCTTGCCGAAGCCCACATCGCCGCAGATCAAGCGGTCCATCGGACGGGGCTCGCTCATATCCCGCTTCACCGCCTGGATCGCCGCGAGCTGGTCTTCGGTTTCGTCGTACGGGAACTCCGCCTCGAACTCGGCCATCCACTTCGTATCGCGCGGATACGCGATGCCCGGCTGGGTCTGTCGCGCCGCCTGCACCTGCAGCAGCTCTTTCGCCACATCCTTGACCGCGTCGCCGACCCGCTCCTTCTGCCGCTTCCACTTCTTGCCGCCCAGCCGGGACAGCGGCGGCCGGCCTTCGAAGCCGCCGACGTACTTCTGCACCAGGTCGATCTGCGACGCGGGCACGTGCAGCAGCGCGCCCTCGGCGAAGACGAGCGTGAGGTACTCACCGGGTTGGGTCTGCTTGCCGGCTTTGCTGGGCGTGATCGACTTGAGGCCGGTGAACTTCGCGATGCCGTGGTCGAGGTGCACGACGTAGTCGCCGACATCCAGATCAAAGAACGCATCGCCGCCGGTGGAGGTCTGCCCGAACACCTTGCGCACGCGGCGTCGCGTCTCGAAGCGATGGAACAGCTCGTGGTGGGGGACCAGGAGAATGTTGGATTTCAGATTTGAGATTTCAGATTGAATCCGCAAACCAAACCCCCGATGGATCGCGCCGAGTTCGACTTCGATTTGAGCGCTGTGGCTGGGAGCAAACTCGGCGATCAATTCGCGCATTCTTGATTGTTCGCCGTCGTTGCCGCAGAGCACGATCACGCGGCGTGATGGATCGCCGGCGAGTTCGCCGAGTTCTTCAACGGCTTTCTGCGCATCGCGATCGAAGCTGGGGATGGGTTCGACGGGCAGCTCGATCTGCGTGCCCACGGCGCTGCCGGAGGAGTAGCCGTTGATTTCGGCGTGCTGACGGGACGTGAGTTTCTTGAACACCGCTTTGGGTTCGTCGATGCCGGCGGGGTTGGTGAGGCGTTCGTAGTAGCCGCGTGCCTGTTCGGAAAGCTCGAGGGTCTCGTGCAGGATCGGGATCACGCTGCCGGGCAGGAGGTCCAGCAGGTTGGTGCGCTGGGCGTCGGTCTGGAGTTGCACGGCCGAGCCGCCGATGAGCGCCACGACGCCGAGCCGGTGTTTGCTTCCCGGGGCTTCGGGGTCGATGGCGTGGATGGATTCGAGTTCGTCGCCGAAGAAGTCCAGACGGATGGCGGTCAGGGGCGTGGGCGTGCCGTCGGGCAGCCTGGCCGAGCCGCCGACGGGGAAGAGGTCGACGATGCCGCCGCGCACGGCGAAGTCGCCGGGCTGGGCGACGGCGTCCTCGCGCGAGAAGCCCGCGCGGTCGAGCCAGTCGAGCAGCTTGGCGGGCGGCAGCGTCTCGCCCTCGGCGAGGCGGAGCGAGAACTCGCCGAGCGCCTCGGGCTGCGGCACGCCTTGCATGAGCGCGGTGATCGGCGCGACCAGGACGCGCGGGCCGACGAAGTTTCCCGAGGCGACGCGCTCGACCACGCCCAGGCGTTCGGCGAGCAGTTCAAGATTCACCGACGACTCGCCGGGCAGGACTTCGAGCGCCCCGAAGCGTTCGGCGGAGACGCCCGGGCCGGCGAAGCGTTCGAGGTCGTCAAGCGCATCGTCGGCCTCGTCGAGGTGGGCGACGACGTAGAGCACGGGCTTTTGGAGGCGCAGTGCCGCGGCGCCGGCGAGCAGGGTTGCGGCCGACCCGCGCGACCCGCGGACCGAGGCGGATTGCCCCCGCGCAAGCGTGGCCAGCAGCGTCTCGATGGGAGCCGCCTTGATCCAGGTGTCCAGCCACCCGGTCCGCCCGGAGATCGCTTGCGTCGCGGTGGGCATGGGCAAGGCGGAGTGTAGGTCGGGCTTGAATGTCGGGCGTGTCGGCGGCCGTCCCTGATCGCCTGGAATAAAGCAACGGCCCGGAAGGTTGTTTCAACGATCAATCACGCTTTTTTGCGAAAGGACGCCGCCATGACAACCAGCCCCAACCCCGCCTTTTCCATCCGACCCGCCGACACCCGCGGCCCCACCCGCATGGGCTGGCTGAACTCCATGCACAGCTTCAGCTTCGGCGGGTATCACGACCCGCAGCGCACGGGCTATCACGGCCTGCGCGTCCTCAACGACGACCGCGTCGCCCCCGCCCCCGGAAGTGGCTTGGCCGGGTTCCCGACGCATCCGCACCGCGACACGGAGATCCTGTCGTGGGTGCTCGACGGCTCGCTGGCGCACCGCGACTCCACCGGGACCGTGGCGACGCTGCCACCCTTCAGCGCGCAGCTCATGTCGGCCGGGTCGGGCGTGACGCACAGCGAGTTCAACGCCTCGGCGACCGAGCCGGTGCATTTCCTGCAGGTCTGGATCGAACCACGAGCACGCGGCCTACCGCCGAACTACCAGGAGCGCACCACCACGCCGGAGCAGCGCCGCAACGCATGGGTCGCGCTGGCGAATCCACTGGGCACGGGAGGTGCCGCGATGATTCAGGCGGATGCGGTGGTGTCGGTCGCGGACGTAGCGCCCGGCGGTCGTGTGACGCTCGGGGTCGAGCCCGGCCGGGTGGCGTACGTCCACGTGGCGACCGGCCGGGGCGCGATCGAAGCCGCCGCGCTGCAAGCCGGCGACGCTGTGACCGTCGAAGCGCCCGGCACGCTGAGCTTCACTGCGGCCGCTGACGCGGGGATGCAGTTGCTGTGGTTCGAACTGCCCGCGTGAGCGGTGGCGTGATCGCCGGCCGTTGACCGCTTGCCCCGCGACGCCTGGATCGGTGTCGCGGGGCTTTACACTTGCGCGATGAGCGTTCATCGTTTTGCCGGCCTGTGGTGCGCGGTGGTGCTGGGTTCGTGCGTGCCGGCGGGTTGCGTGGCCCCGCCGTCGGAGTCCGGTGCGCCGACATCGAACTCGGCCACGACGTCCCGCGACGGGGCGGGCGTCGCGCCTCCCGAAGGCCCTGACCCTGGCAAGGGTCCGCAGATCGACATGGCCGGCGATCAACCGGGCATCGAGAATCCGCCCGAGGGCGCGAAGGCCATCGTTTTCACCACGCTGGTGGACCTGCCGATGGACGTGTCGCTGGAGCCGGCGTGGTCGGTGGTGGACGCGGGCGTGTTCCCGGCGATCACGCGCGGCGTGTGGAACAGCAACGGCCTGCGGATCGGGCTGCTGCCCAAGGACAAGCTGGCGGCGTTTCTCGAAGCGCTGCCGCCGAACTGGGGTAACCGTCGACGGCAGATGTGGGGCGGAGATGAGCCGACGGTGCTGGTGCGGAGTCGGCCGATCCGGGCGCAGTTTTTCGCGGACCTGACGGTTCCGCCGTTTGCGCCGCAGCGTGAGACATTCACCGGCCACACGGTGGCGATGCTGATGGAGCTTCGTCCGCAGCGGGGAGGGTTCACGCTGGTCACGCTCACGCCGCAGCACCACCAGCCGCGTCAGGTGATCCGGCCGAGGAAACCGCAGGAAAAGCTGCTGGACGGCCGCATTTTTGAAGAGTTGTCGGTGCGTGTGGCCGTGCCCGAGGAGGGCGAGGCGGCGCGGTATCTGGTGATGGGTTTGGCGCGATCGCCGCGGACGTTGCCGGTGGACCAGCGCGACTTGCCCTTGCGCGGGCAGGAAGCCGAGCCGGGCCCGGACGGCCGGCCCAGTGCGCCGGCGGACGAGCAGAGCGTCGCGTCGGGCGAGGCGCTGGATCTGGTGCTTCAGGCGGAGCAGGGCCTGCCGGAGGGGGAGCAGCCCGAGCAGCCGGAAGGCCCGCCGCCGCTGGGCGGGATTCGGGACGAGCGGGTCGAGCCGTTGCCGCTGAATCTCGGGCGTGCGCTGATGACCACGGGGATGCGTGGCGGCGAGGCGCAGGTGCTGATCATCATGGAGATTCGGGGAATCCGCGAGTGATCGTGGCGAGCTGGGGATGCAGTCGTGCGGCGAGGGCGGCGCGAAACGCGCGGTCGTTGGGCCCGTGGTTCTCCAGCGCCGTGAGCACGAGATCGAGCAGGTCGTCGGAGAAGGTGCCGGGTCGCTGGGGGTCGAGGTGCGGCGGATGGGCGAGGAGTTCGGCGAGGCGTGACTGGCCGAGTTGTCGGGCGTGGTGCAGGTCGGCGAGCACGTCGGGCGGCAGGCCGGGCGACAGGGCGATCCAGCGGAGCGTCAGCAGGTTCGCGGCGGTGGCGAGGCGTTGGTCGGGTCGGGGATCGTCGGCGTGGGCGCTTGGGTGCGCGAAAGGCGAGAGCGGGTCGCGCCACCCGCCGGCGGGCGACTGTTCGAGGATGAGCGTGGCGGCGAGGATCGGGGCGTGCGCGGTGTCGAGCGGGCGATCGACGGTCAGCGCGGCCAGGGCGATGAGCGTGTGCAGCGCATCGGTGGCGGTGGACGGCGGCGACAGGCCCGGGCCAAAGCGGCCGTCGCGGTGGGTGCCGGCTCGGAGGGCGTGGTGCCAGGCGTCATTCCACGCGCGGCGCTCGGCGGTGTCCGGTGCTTGGTCGAGGTGCGCGGCGAGCACGGCCTCCGCGACGGCGAGCGTCGAGCGCGCTTCGCCCGGCGGGCGCAACGCCACGGCGGCGATCGGGCCCGGGGAAACCTTGGGCTGGAGCGGGACGTCGGATTCGCCAGACGAGGGCGATAACGGTGCCGTCTCCGGCATCGCGGCGGACGTGGACGTCGGTTTGGGCGGGGCGGGGCCTGGCGGCGAAGCCAACAGAGTGTTGATCGCCCGCAGCGCGCGGCGGGCGTGCTGCGCTTCGGTCGGCGGCAGCGCTTCGTCGGCCAGCGCGGTGCGGTATTGCTCCGCGGCTTGTCGGAGCGCGGCGTTGCGCTGATCGACTTCGAGCGCATCGAGCGCATCCGTGACCGAAGCCCGCGCCGCGGCGAGCGCTTCCCGGCCGGAGTCGGCGAGCCCCGCGCAGGCAAACGCCAGCGACACCGTCATCGCCGACAACGACCGCCAGACTCTCGGAGCGAGGCGTGGAGACACGCAATCCTTATCGGATCGCTCGCGGCCGGGCATGATGCGCGGTCGCGGCGGGCGCGGTTTATCCCCGGCTCAAGGCCGAGGAGGGCGAGGTGGCGACGCCCAGGGACTGATAAATCCGCCGGGTCGCGTCGGATTTGTTGAGCGTGTAGAAGTGCAGGCCGGCCACGCCGATATCCAGCAGGCCGCGGCACTGCTCGGTGGCCCAGTGGATGCCGACGGATTCGACGGCGGCCTCGTCTTCGCCGGCGCGTTGCAGGGAGCGCAGCAGCGCGGCGGGGTAGCGTGAGCCCGCGGCGAGTTCGGCCATGCGGCGCATGCCTTTGGTGCTGGTGATGGGCATGATGCCCGCGACGATGGGGATGGTGATGCCGGCCAGCTCGCAGCGGTCGCGGAAGTCTTCGAAGTCGTGGTTGTCGAAGAACAGTTGCGTGCAGATGTAGTCGGCGCCGGCGTCGACTTTGGCCTTGAGATGGTCCATTTCGGCCATGCGGTTGGGCGTGCCGGGGTGGCCTTCGGGGAAGCCGGCCACGCCGATGCCGAAGCCGCGGCGGTCGGGGTGGCCGTGCTTGCCGGTGAACTTCTTGATGAAGGTGATGAGGTCGCCCGCGTAGCGGCAGGCGTCTTTGGCGCGGTCCCAGTCGGGCTTGTCGCGGGGCAGGTCGCCGCCGAGCGCGAGGATGTTGCCGACGTTCTCGTGGGTCCAGCGTTCGAGGATGGCGCTCAGCTCGGCCTCGTCGTGGCAGACGCAGGTCAGGTGCGGGATCGTGGGGATCTCGGTTTCACGCTGGATGCGCGAGACGAGTTCGTGCGTGAGGTCGCGGGTCGAGCCGCCGGCCCCGTAGGTGACGTCCACGAAGCTGGGCCGCAGAGCCGAGAGGTCGCGGATGTTGGCGAACAGCTCTTCGGCGGCCTGGGGCGACTTGGGCGGGAAGAACTCGAAGGAGTACGTCGTCGGGTTGGCGGCGAAGATGTCGGCGATGTGCATGGTTGGGCTATCGTAGCTCGCGGTCGGATCGGGGCCCGGCTTCCGTCGCGTAAGCTGGAGGGATGCACCGCAACGTCCACATTCTGATCACCGCCGACGGGGAGCACGGCGGCGGCTTCGTCGCCGAGTGTCCGCAGCTCGGTGCCGTCACGCAGGGCGACACGCTGGACGAGACCCTTGCCAACGCCCGGGAGGTGGTTGCCCTCGCGCTGGAAGACACGGACCCGGCGGAGTACGGCCTGGTGGCGAACCCGACGTTGCTGGTCACGCTCGAAATGGGGCCGATCTCTCATGCCGGGTAGGTTGCGGGTGCGGTCGGGCAACGAGGTCGTCCGCGTTCTCGAAGGCTTCGGCTTTCAGCGGGTGGCGACACGGGGAAGTCATGTGAAGCTGTCGCGGTCCGTGCCCGTCGGAGCGCGACAGGTGCTGCACCTGCCGCTGCATCGTTCGCTCAAGGGCGGCACGCTGCGGGCGATCTTCCGGCAGGCGAGCCGGTTCATCGACGCCGAGGCGTTGCGACCGCACTTTTACACCGACTGATGGAAAGGCCGTGATGTCTCGGAGTGCGGCGGTGTGCGACGTGGTGATCCCCGCCCGCAACGAGGCGGCGAACCTGCCGGCGCTCGTCGAGGCGCTGCGGCCGTTGCGGGACGCGGGGGTGATTCGGCAGGTGGTGCTCTGCGACAACGGATCGACCGACGGCACGGGGCAGCTGGCGGCGGACGCGGGGTTTGTCGTGGTCACGGAAAGCCGGCCGGGGTACGGCGGGGCGTGCCTCCGGGCGCTGGCGTGGTTGGAGGGGGCGGATGGTTTAGGGGGCGCGTTGGGTCGCTTAAGCGACCCGGCCGGGGGCGTGGCGGTCGCGTTTCTGGATGCGGATTTGGCGGACGATCCGGGACATTTGCCGCGTCTGCTTGAGCCGATCGCGGCGGGGACGGCGGATCTGGTGCTCGGCCGGCGCGTGCCGGAACAGCGTGGGGCGCTCGACCCGCACCAGCGTTTCGGCAATCGGCTGGCGTGTGTGCTGCTGCGGCTGACGACCGGGCAGCGCTACCGCGACCTGGGGCCGATGCGGGTGGTGAGGCGGGAGGCGCTGCGCGTGCTGGACATGCGGGACCGCACGTGGGGCTGGACGGTGGAGATGCAGTTCAAAGCCGCGACGCGGGGCTTGCGCATCGTGGAGTTGGATGTTCCGTACCGGCGGAGGCGCGCCGGCGTGAGCAAAATCAGCGGCTCGCTGCGGGGCAGCGTGAAGGCGGGCGTGGTGATCCTGCGGACGATCGGGGGGTTGTGGTGGGCGGAGCGGGATTCACGAGCAACCCACGGCCGATGACCGCGGGCTTCTCAAGACTCACCTCTCAAGACTCAGGACTCAAGACTCAGGACTCAAAACTCAAAACTCAAAACTTCCTTACAGCGTGCCGTCCCAATTCGCCGGCAGCAGCAGCACGGGCAGGTCCGTCTGGCGGATGAGGTTGGCGGGCACGTCGCCGGAGATCAGGCGTTTGAGTGCGCCCTTGCCGGTCAGGCCCAGCGCGATCATCGTGCATTTGCGGGCCCGTGCGGTGTTGAGGATCGCCTTGGGCGTGTCGTCGGAGAACAGCATCACGCCCTCGGCCGAGACGCCCGCTTCGCCCAGGCCCTTGACCATCAGCCCAAGCGTCTGCTCGCCACGCTCGGTCGCTTCGGATTCGTGGTCGTCCTGGTCCTGCAGCGTCGCGACGTGCGCGATCACCACATCCCCGCCCAGCCGCTTGGCCAGGTCGGCCACCGGCGTGATCAGCTTCTCGCTGGCCCACGGGCTGCTGACCGCCACGAGCACGCGCGTCCGGGTTGGCGAATCGTTGGCGGAGGGTCTGGGCGTCGCAGCTTCGGTCACGGGCGTGGTTCCAGATTCAGAGTCGTCGAGGCATCCCCCTCCCCACCACGGGCGACGCTGAATCGGAAACCCTACCCCAACCCGCGTGATTTCGCCACGCATCCCCGCCACCCCGACCGCCGCCCGCGTACCAACCTTCGCCGGCCGTGCTTTCCGCCCGGGCCGCGCCTACCGTGACGCATGCCCACCGCTTCCCCCCCGGCCACCCGCCCCAGCGACGCCGCCCCCGCCATCCAAACCCTCGGACAGCTCCGCGAAACCCCGTACCGCTACCGCCCGGTCAAGCAGGAACTCCGCGAAAACCTCATCGCCCGCCTGCGGAAACACGGCAGCCTCGCCGACCTGTTCCCCGGCGTGCGCGGCTACGAAGACACCGTCCTGCCGCAGATCGTGCACGCCGTGTTCGCCCGGCACGACATGCTCCTGCTGGGCCTGCGCGGCCAGGCCAAGACGCGCATGATCCGCCAGTTACCCAGGCTGCTGGACCCGTGGTGCCCGGTGATCGCGGACTGCGAGATGCCCGATGACCCGCTGCACCCGATGACCCGCAAGGGCAAGCGCCTCGTCGCGGAGCACGGCGGCGACACGCCCATCCGCTGGTTGTCGCCCGCCGACCGCTTCCACGAAAAGCTCGCCACCCCCGATGTGACCATCGCCGACCTCATCGGCGAGATCGACATCGTCAAGCACGCCGAAGGCCGGTACCTCAGCGACGAAGAAACCATGCACCTGGGCCTGATCCCCCGCACCAACCGCGGCATCTTCGCCGTCAACGAGCTGCCCGACCTGGCGCCGCGCATCCAGGTCGGCCTGTTCAACGTGCTCGAAGAACGCGACATCCAGGTCCGTGGCTACCCCATCCGCCTGCCGCTGGACCTCGCGCTCATCTTCAGCGCCAACCCCGAGGACTACACCAACCGCGGTCGAATCGTCACCCCGCTCAAGGACCGCATCGGCAGCGTCATCCGCACGCACTACCCCAAAACCGTCTCCGAATCCGTGAAAATCACCGGCGAAAACGCGTGGATCTCCCGCAACGGCGGCGGGACGCAGGGCGACCCCAGCGAGCTGAACACGCCCAAAGTCGAGATCCCCGCGTATCTCGCCACGGTCATCGAAACGATGGTCGCCCAGGCCCGCACATCCTCGCACATCAATCAGGCCTCGGGCGTGTCGGTGCGCTGCTCGATTGCCTGCATGGAAACGCTGGTCAGCTCGGCCGAGCGGCGCGCGCTGATCACCGGCGAGAACCCGGTGCTGCCGCGCGTCTGCGATCTGCCGCACATGCTCGCCGCGACGCGGGGCAAGATCGAGCTGCTCATGGCCGAGGACGGCCAGGAAACCGAAGACCGCCTCGTCGAATCGCTGGTGGGCGAGGCCGTGAAAACCGTGTTCGACCACGTCGCCGACATCGAGGACTACGAGCACGTCGCCGACGCGTTCACGGCTGGTTTGAAGCTCACGCTCGGCGACGACATTCCCGCCGCCGAGGCCGTCGCCTCCATGGAACACGTCGATGGCCTGCTGCACGCCGCGAAGAAACTCGCGCCCGAGCTGGGCCTGGACCCCGCCGACACCCAGCAGCTCGCCTCCGCCGGCGAGTTCGTCCTCGAAGCGCTCTACGTCCACAAACGCCTGAGCAAGCAGAACACCGCGGCGGGCGGGCGGTACTCACGCTGACAACGCGATTGCCGCGAGCCGGCGACTGCGTCGCCGGACCGGGCACGCAGTGCCCGGCTCGCAAACCTTCGCTACGCTGCGGCCATGCCCACGCCCACCGACCGCCGATACCTCGATTCGCACGAATGGCACAAGCTCGAAGCCGACGGCACCGTGACCATCGGCATCAGCGAATTCGCCGTCGATGAACTCACCGACATCACCTTCCTGGAAATCGCCAAGCAAAGCGGCGCGATCTCGGCGGGCGACACCTTCGGCGAGATCGAATCCGTCAAGGCCACCAGCGACCTGTACTGCGGTATCGACGGCACGGTCGTGGAAGTGAACCAGGCCACCATCGACGACCCCGAAACCATCAACCGCGACTGCTTCGGCGCCGGCTGGATGATCCGCGTCAAGCCCAGCGACCCGGCCCAGCTCGACGCGCTGCTGGACGCGGAGGCGTACCAAGCGAATCACGGGTGAACCGCCGTGAAGGCCCGCATTGACATGCGGGCCCCCGTCTCACGCTTGCGATCCAAACCCCGTAAAATGCTCGCCGCATGATCGTTGACCTGCACACCCGCATCTGGGATTCGCTCGACGCCCTGGGGCCCGACGTGGCCGAGCAGGCCCGTCGCCGCCGTCCCGAACCCTGGGAACGCCAGACCGCGTCCTTCGAGTCGCACGAAGCCGCGACCGCGCCGGTGTCCTGTGCGATCGTCCACGGCCTGCACGCCGACGCCCTGGACGCCCGCATCGGCCACCCGGCCGTCGCCGACGCCGTCGCCCAGAGCCCCGAGACCCTGCTGGGCTTCGCGGGCATCGACCCGTCCGTCGGCAACCCCATCGACGAGCTCGACGAGGCCGTCGGACTCGGGCTGGTCGGCGTGAGCGTCAGCCCCGCCGCCGCCGGCTTTCACCCCTGCGCCACCCAGGCGATGGCGCTCTACGAAGCCTGCGAACAGCGCAAGCTGCCCGTCTACATCGAGGCCGGCTCCCGGCTCGCCCGGGCCGCGAAAATGGAGTTCGGCCAGCCGTTCCTGCTCGACGAAATCGCCCGGGCCTTCCCCGATCTCAAGCTCGTCGTCGGCGGCTTCGGCGACCCCTGGCCGTACCAGACCGTCGCGCTGCTGGCCAAGCACCCCACCGTCTTCACCGACGTCTCGGGCCTGGTCCGTCGGCCGTGGCAGCTCTACAACGCCCTGGTCGCCGCCTATCAGGCCGAAGTCACCCCGCAGGTGCTCTTCGCCTCGGGCTTCCCGTTCGGCCGGCCCGAAAACGCCATCGTCACGCTCTACCAGGTCAACACCCTCACGCAGGGCACCCCCCTGCCCAGCATCCCCCGCGAACAACTCCGCGGCGTCGTCGAACGCGACGCCCTGGCCCAGCTCGGCCTGCCCAATCCCGGCAAGGACCTCGAGCAAGACCCCAAATCCTCCTCCGCCTTCGAAAAGGTCGTCATCGAAGGGGCCGCTCCGTGAGCAACGAATTCAGAAACCCGGGTGCCACGGACTTCCGTCCGTGCCGAACGGTTCCCGCGACGCGAGCACGGACCGAAGTCCGTGGCACCCGGACGTTGGCGTCCTTGCTTCTGGCTTCCAGCTTCTTGCTGCTCGCGTCCTGCTCCGTCGCGTCGCCCAACGGCCTGACCGTCCGCGGCCAGCTCGAAACGCAGGCCGGCCGTGGCGCCCCCGTCACGCTCCGCGGCGACTTCGACACCGCCTACTACGGCAACGCGGACGACAACACCGTCACCTTCGTCCTGATCGACGGCCCCGAAGCCGACCCGACCCAGGCGGTGATCGTCCGTCTGTTCTGGCGACCCCGCGCCGGCCGAACCCCGCTGGAAGAAACCGCCACCAACTGCACCATCACCTATCTCGTCTTCGCCGACGACCCCGACGACGACCGACGCAACCCCGGCCAACTCGGCTTGTACAGCGGCGCGGGCTTCCTCTACCTCGACGGCAAGCCCGGCCCGGCCAGCCTCGCGGCGGACATGTGGGAGGCCGCCCTGAACCTCGAAACCCGATCCGACCGCTTCGTCGACCTGCTCGGCGAAGCCAACCTCACCGGCTCGTTCAAGGCCCAGCGCGACCCCGGCAAGGTCAACGCCCTGCTGGCCGACCTCAACCGCCGCATCTACGAACGTCTGGGCTTCCCCCGTATGGTCGCCGCCCCCGCCGCGACCCCGCCGGCGTCCTGAGTCGGTGAACCCCTCGAATGCATGTTGTGAACGCCGTGTCGCTCGGCGAAACGCTGCGACGCTGCGCTTGGCTATCGTCCATGACGACTCCGTATCGGATATTGGTATAGTCCACGAGTCAGATTTCCGGGGCGACTTCTTGACGAATCCTCTTGACTTTCCGGATTAATGTGTTGTATTCGCCGATTGGCCGGGTATGCTGATTCGCGTCGCGGTTCTTTGCTTTCCTCTTTTTATCTAGTCCAAGGCATTCGCTGGACGCCCCCATTCCGGCTACGTCTTGTTCCGCCGTTCGCCCCCGACCGATGGTCGCCCCTGCTTTCCCCCTTCGAGGAGACTTTCATGACCTGCCTGCGCTCGCTTTGCCCCACGCTCGCCGCCCTGGCGGTCCCCGCCGCGTTGCTGTCCGCCGTCGCCTCGGCCGACACCCTGACCTGGGACGCCGGCGGCGGTGCCGCCAACAGCTTCAACGAACCCCTCAACTGGGTCGGCGAGGTGCCCTTCACCAACGGCGACGACATCGTCTTCAGCGCCCCCGGCACCCCCGGCGGCACCGCCTTGGTCCTCGACGCAAGCACCCTCAACTCCGTCACCTTCAACGCCGACGCCGACAACAACACCGTCCTGGGCACCTCCGGCGCCACCGGCGAAATCACCCTCAACACCGGCATCACCGTCCAGTCCGGCTCGGACGGCCAGCACCGCATCGACGCCCGACTCACCCTCCACAACAACGTCGACTTCGTCAACAACACCGCCCAGCCCTTCCGCACCAATATCCGTGGGCAAGACGGCGCCTCCCCCGGCGGCATCACTTTCTACGGCGAGCAGTTCCTCGAAGGCGGACGCAACGCCAACAACACCTTCACCGGCGGCTTCACGATCGCCCGCGGCACCGTGCAGGTCCGATCCGAGATCGTCGATGTCGCCGCCCGCGGCACCTTCGGCCTGGGGGATGTGAACCTCGGGCTCACCGGCTCGGCCGACAGCGCCACCCTGCTCATCAACGCAGGCGCCGCCAACGACATCAGCCGACCGCTCAACGTCGCCTCGGGTACCGGCGACCGCACCCTCGCCCTCGCCCCGCCGGCCTCGGGCATCCGCACCGTCCGCTGGGCCGGCGACATCACCCTCGACAACACCCTCAACGTCCGCGTGGCCGGCTTCAACGAGCCGTTCCGCGCCGGCTTCCTCTGGCTCAACGGCACCATCTCCGGCACCGGCGACCTCAAGCTCTTCAACGCCGGCGGCACCGACGGCTCGCTCGTGGTCATGGCCAACCCCAACGGCGACAACACCTTCACCGGCACCGTCCACGTCGATACCGCCGTCCAACTCCGCGACGGCAACGCCTTGGGCAACGCCGCCAACCGCGTGGTCGTCGGCGGCAACAACGCCAACGGCGACGGCGACGTCATCGCCTTCATCGAACGCGCCGCCGCCAACAACGCCGTGCTCTCCCGCACCATCGCCCAGGACATCGACCTGATCTCCGGCTCGGTCCAGGTCGCCGCCGACTTCAACGTCTTCGAACCCGTCACCGGCATCTACCACGGCAACATCGCCATCGGCGAAACCGCGGATGTCGCCTTCAACGCCGCCGCTTCCAACAGCACCAACGCCGCCGGCGGCACGCAGGACCTCACCCTCGAATTAAGCGGCGATATCACCGGCGGTAACCCGCAAGGCGTCGCCAGCTTCACCGGCGGCAACGGCACCGGCACCGTCACCGGCACGTCCAACATCATCCTCCGCGGCAACAGCGATTACCTCCACGCCACGTCGATCGAAGCCCAAAACGGCGGATCGCTCACCGTCACGCTCGACGGCGGCCGTCTCGCCGTGAACAACAACGTTTCGATCGGCCTGGGTGCCACCCTGCAAGGCGACGCCAACAACGCTGGCACCCTCGCCTTCAACCTGCTCGACGGCGCCACCATCACGACCGACGGCACGCTCGACATCACCCACCTCACGCTCGACCTG
Source organism: uncultured Phycisphaera sp. (assembly GCA_964543215.1). GTDB lineage: Bacteria > Planctomycetota > Phycisphaerae > Phycisphaerales > Phycisphaeraceae > CAZIXN01. Next base: position 8,253 of record CAZIXN010000027.1, on the reverse strand, counting down.
GACACCACCGGCTTTACGGGCACGGATTACGTCCTGGCCAACTACGCCTCGGGCACGCTCCTGGGTTCGGAATTCTCTGCCATCGCCGGGCTCTCCGGCTTCACGATCGACTACCTCACCAATAGCCAGATCACGCTCAACCGCATCCTCGCTGGTCTGGCCGGCGACTACAACGACTCGGGCAGCGTCGAACAGGGCGACCTGGACCTCGTGCTCAACAACTGGGGCGGGCCCCGTACGGCCGGCTTCGTCGCCAACGCCGACGGCTTCGCCACCGCGAACGTGGACCAGGAAGAACTCGACCGCGTCCTGAACAACTGGGGCAGCAGCAGTGCCCCAAGCTTCAACGGCTTCGCCGTCCCCGAACCCACCGCCGCGCTGGCGCTCGCCGGCCTGGCGCTCGTTGGCCGACGCCGCAACCGCTGACGCCTCAACCCAGCGCGAGAGAGAACTCCCCTGGCCCGTGTTCGATTCGTTCGGACACGGGCTTTTGGTTGCGCCCTGCGCGATTCAGTATGTCCACGCCCAACGCAGGTTCACCGACGCGTAGCTGTCCCGGCCACTCTGCTGCTCGAACTCATCGGTCAGCCACGTCGTCGCGTAGCCGAGCTCGAAGCTGTGGGTTCCGCGCACATACCCAATCACGAACCCCGCCTCGGCCTCGCCGACCCACGGCTCCTTGTCCACCGACGGGCTGGGGTTCCGCGAATAGCTGCCGTCCAGAAACGTGTTCCACTCGACGTACCGCCCGCCGAGCCGACCGAAGCCGTACACGCTCCACGTGCCGCGCCGCCCGTCGAAGTCGTCGCCCAGCGGGTGCCCCGACGCGGTGGCGTGGCCGGTGGGATTGCCGGTGAGTGACTGCACGTCGCGCAGCTGGTCGGGGCCGAAGTCATCCGGCAGGTTCACGCCCAGCCGGTACATCACCGACGCACCGACATCCCGCCGCACCGTGCCTACGTTCAGCTCGGCGAGCGGGATGAGCTGGCCGTCGAAATGTGTATCGCCGAGCGTGAATCCGCCCGCCTCCACGCGTAGCTTGCGCTGATACTGCAGCTGGGCCGTGAACTCGTCGCCGAGTTGCGACGACCAGCCCGAGGGGTCGTCGCCGGTGAACGTGTCGTGGATGGCGGTCTGGATGCCCTTGGCGTGGGCGCTGGGTCCGACGACACCCAGGTCCAGCCGCAGGGCATCAAAGTGCGACACGTCGGCATCGTCGACCTGCCGTTGCACGAAGGCGCTGCCGTAGAGATACCCGGCGTACGGCCGGTCGTCCGGAGCGGGCGGGTTGCGCAGCAGGTTGGCGGGGGTGTAGATTTCGTGGCCGAACCCCACGCCAAAGGCCGCGCCGTCACTGTCGGGCAGGAAGCGATCGAGCAGGTCCCCGGCCGTGTCGGATTGCCAGGTGAGCGTCCCGCCGAAGCCGTTGGTGTAGTGGCGATCGGTGGCGTGCCAGGGCTTGAGGGCGACGGCGCCGTCGTTCTCCCAGTACGCGGAGAGGCGCACGAACGTCTCGGGCTGGGGCGCTTCGACCAGCGCGGCGGGGTCATCGCCCTGACCCCAGGCCGCAGACATCAGCCCGCTGAAAAGGATCGCCGCGGGAATCGTCGCACGTTGCATTGCTCGGCCTTTCGCGGGGGATTGCGGGAGGCGGGAGCATACCCGGCAAAGAACCCTCTCGACTCACGCCGCGGTCTTGACGCTGGCGTTCACAAACACCACCACCTCGCCGGCGATCTGCCCGGCGTGCAGGAAGTTCAGCAGCGCCGCCTTGCCCGCCTCGGTCAGCTCGGCACCCTGCCGCATCAGCAGCCGGCCGTCGCGCGTGATCACGTCGGCGGCGAGCTCCTGCCCGATGATCAATTCCTTCACCGGCACGGGCGTGGGCACGCGCTGCTGGGGGGGCGTGACGTGGCGCCCGATGGCCTTGAGCACAACCGGATCGTGCTTGCCGGGAATCTTGCCGATCACATCCACCGCCGCCGGCACCGACAGCCCGGACCGCTCAAGCTCCGCCACGTCGTACAGGGCGTGCAGGATGCGCGAGGCCAGCGGCAGCTTGTCACGCTTGGGCGCTTGGCCGCTGGCGTCGCCGCCGTCGTAGCGGGCGCTCTGGTGACGCAGGATGTCCGCGACGCCTTCAAGCCGGGGGATGTTCCGCACCAGCGCCGCGATCTGCTCGCGCGCCGCGGCCACCTGCTGCTTGTCCTGCGGCGACATCCGGCTGGGGCGGTCCAGCTTCTCCCGCAGCGCCGCGGGAATCGCCATGAAGCCCAGCGGACTCACCAACGCCGCGATCTCCGCCTCCCACGGACGGGGCACTTCCAACGGCCCGATCAGCTTGGCCATCCGCGACTTCAGCGACATCGCCTGCGCGTGCGCCGCCGGATCAACCACCGCCAACAGGTCCACCAGCAGCTTCACCGAGCCGCGCAGCGTCTGCTGCAGCAACTGCTTCTCGGCGGTGATCAACCGATGTTGCGCCACCGCCGCGTCGATCGTCGCCGTCAGCGTCTCGGTGTCGCAGGGCTTGGTGAGAAAGCGGAACACGCTGCCGCGGTTCACGGCCTGCGCGGCGGTGCCCTGGTCGGCGTTGCCGGTGAGCATCACCCGAATCATCTCCGGATGCGCCGGCGCGATCTTCTCGAGCATCTGCACGCCGGTCATCCCGGGCATCTGCATGTCCGCCACGATCACCGAAAACGGCTGCGCCTTGCATTCCGCCGAGCCCAGGATGTCCAACGCCGCCATCGGCCCTTCGGACGTGGTCAGGTCGTACTGCTTGCGCAACTTCCGGCGCAGCCCGTCGAGCAGGTTGGGGTCGTCATCGACCAGCAGAACACGCGGAAGGTTGGCGCTCGGCTCGTTCATGGCGTCTGCCTCGACGGAATCAGGCGGCATCGGTGCGGCGCGGACGATCCGCCGCGCCGGGGGGGAACTCGGCCCAATGCTTCCAGTCGTCCAGGCGATGCGACAGGCCCAGCGCCTCGACGTACGCAGCGTCCAGACCCTGCTTGCGGTTCAGCGCATCGGCCACGTGCACCGCCAACAGCGGCGAAGCGCCGTCGACCGCAAACACGCCCTCGGCATCGGGCCGGCCGTCGGGGAACGCGTCCATTGGCCGGTGATGGAACGCCACCGCTTCGACGATCGGCTGCGGCAGGTTCCACAGCCCCAGCAGATACGCACCGACCTGCGCGTGCGAAGCGCCGATCGCGGCCTGTTCGAGTTCGTGCAACGGCTCATCGACGTTGCGCGACTCGCGCATCACCGCCGAGTACGTGTCGGGCATCCCCAGCGACAACACGAGCTTGCCCAGGTCGTGCAGCAGACCCGCGGTGTAGGCCGCCGCCGTCGCGCACGGCCGATCGTCCAGGTCCTGCATGATCGTCTGCGCGAGTTTCGCCACGCGGAAGCTGTGCGCCTGCAGCCCGATCGTCGCGGGGTGCGGGCGTTTGGCCTGTTCAAAGAGGTGAATCGACAGCACCAGCGCGTGAAGCAGGCTCAGGCCCAGCAGGCCCACCGCCTGACGCAGGCTGTTCACCGGCGCGGCGTACCCGAAGAAACTCGAGTTCACCAACTGCAGGATCTTGCCCGCCATCGCGGGGTCTTCCTCGACCGTCGCGGCCACGTCGTCCAGCGTCGCGTTGGGGTTCGTGAGCTGCGACGTGAGCTTCTGGTACAGCGTCGGCGGGCTGGGCAGCACGCTGAGCTTGGTGACCAGCGTCTGCAGCGCCGGGCTCCGCAGGTTCTGCCGCAGGTGCAGCGCCCGGTGAAGCGCCGCGATCAGCGTCGCGGGATCACACGGTTTGCTGAGATACTGATGCGCCGTGTTCACCAGCTTGACCGTCATCTCCTGCTCGGAATAACCCGACAGCACGAAGCGGATCGCGCCGGGAAACTTCGCCTGCACCTCACGCAGCAGCGCTGCGCCGTCCATGCCCGGCATGCGCATGTCCGACACCACCACGTCGATGCTCTGGCCGCTCCGCTTCGCCTCGGCCAGCACCTTCAGACCCGCTTCGGCACCCTCGGCAAAGTGCATGTCCCACACCTCGCGCTGCCCGCGCAGGCTGCGCCGCATCGATTGCAGGATGGCCGGCTCATCATCGACAAACAGGATGCGCAGCGGCGTGGTGGACGGAAGCGAGCTCATGCGGCGGCTCCGGGAAGCGTGGAGGTGGAGGACGAAACAGGCCTTGATCTCTCGGCGGACGACGCCTTGGGCCTGATCGGCAGGCGGATCGTGAACGTCGTGCCCGACCCGACTTTGGTTTTGAAATCCAGCGTCCCGCCGTGCTGTTCGGTCACCACGCGGTGCGCAATCGCCAGGCCTTGACCCGTGCCCTTGCCCACGCCCTTGGTGGTGAAGAACGGATCGAAGACCCGCGGCTGGACGTGCTCGGGAATCCCGCCGGCGTCGTCGGCGATGTCGATGCAGACGTGCTGCGTGCCGTCCCGCCGCGTCCGCACCGTGATCGTGCCCAGTCCGGTCTCGCCCCGCCCCTGTTCGCTGAGCGCCTGCGCCGCGTTGACCACCAGATTCAGCACCACCTGATTCAGCTCGCCCGGAAAACAAGTCACCGCCGGCAGGTCCGCCGCATAATCCGTCTCCAGATTCGCGACGTATTTCCATTCGCTGCGGCAGACGGTCAGCGTGCTGCTCACCGCGTCGTTGAGGTCGATCGCCGACATCGCCGCCTCCGAGGCGCTGCTGCCGCCGGGATGCGAAAAGCTTTTCATCGAACGCACGATCGTCGCCACCCGCTGCACGCCCTCGGCCGCCTGCGCCAGCGACGCGGGCACCTCGTCGCGCAGGAACGCCACATCCGCGTCACGCTCGGCCCGCTTGTACGCCTCCGCCGCCGCCGCCACCGACGCCGGCAGATCGAAATCCTCCGCCCGCGCATCCAGCGCCGCCACCAACGACGACGCCGCCTCCAGCACCCCCAGCACATCGCAGAACCCTTCCCGCAGAAACTCCACGTTGTCGCCGACGTACTGCGTGGGCGTGTTGATCTCGTGCGCGATCCCCGCCGCCAACTGACCGATCGATTCGAGCTTCTGACTCTGCATCAGCCGACGCGTCATGTCCTGACGGGCCGAAATGTCGTGCACGAACGCGTTGAACACGAAACGGTCCTCGTCGATCATCAGCGAGATCGACACCTCCACCGGAAAGCGTCGGCCATCGGCGTGCACCGCGACCATCTCCCCGCGGTTGCGATCCCCGCACGCCGACAGCACATCCGATAACGGATTGGCCTCATCGATCGGCCCGGACACCGGCGCCAGAAATCGATCCACCGTACTGCCCAGCGCCGCCTCCCCCGACACGCCGAACAGCGTCTCCGCCGCGTCGTTCCAGTCCGTGATCCGCCCGGCGATGTCCGCCGTCAGAAACGCATCGTTGGCCGTGTTGAGCACCTGCTTGGTCCGCGCTTCACGGTCCCGAAGCTCCGCGGTCGCCTCGGCCAGCTGCGCCTCGACCTCCGCCACGCGACGCTCCGCCTCCGCCGCCTTGCTCAGCGTCGCGTCCAGCTGCTCGTGCAGCCCCGGTTGACAGCCATTGCACATGCCCCCTGCATCGTCCGCCCGCACCCGCCGCTTCACCTCACCCGACGCGCCATCTCAAAATGCCCGCCACCCAGTTTCGCGAATCCCCACACCCCCACCCTCGAACCCCAAAGCGCCCACACCAACACGCCAAAGCGGCCAATCCGCCCGCCATCCACGCCGACGCCGCCTCCACGA
>CAZIXN010000027.1:0-2399 GCA_964543215.1 uncultured Phycisphaera sp. | reverse complement strand
AACGCACCGCCCCGTGCTCGTACACGTGCTGAACCACGCTCAACGGCCCAACCAAACGGACCGACACCCCCAACGCCTCCCGCAACTCACGCACCACCCCCGCCTCCGCCGACTCGCCCGGCTCAAGTTTTCCACCCGGAAACTCCCACAGCCCGCCCAGCACCGCACCCGACCGCCGACGCGCAATCAACACCTCCGCCGATCCGCTCCCCACCTCGCCCAACCACCGACCCAACACCCCCACCCCCACCCGCACATGCGCCGACGCAACGCCCCTCGGCGACCCCACACTCCGCTCTCCCGGCCCAGACGACCACGACCCCATGCCCCACATCGATCGCAACCACCGCCCGACCCGCGACTTATGCCCGACCGCCCCTTCAGCAACCTACGAAACATGCAAACCCATTACAAAACATCACTTGCACAAAATCCGCCCACCGCGAGCTTTCGCCATTGACACCCTGCAAAGCGGCTGGATAGGATGCATCGGCCGACGAGGAAATCCCCCCTCATCGACCCCCATCTCAGCCGTGGCGCGCCCCCGCTCACAGGATCGGAGCCCTGGAGCGGGGGTTTTTTATGCGCCCACCCACGCCCACGACGTCAGAATCCACATTTCCCCCCAACGGCCAGCCAACCCCGCCGCCCAGGACCCATCGCGACCGCGAACCGGTGCCAGGGCCGAGACAAACAACATTTTTTCCACATCCCTGAACGCCGCCCGTTCGACCCGCACCCCACGACGCGTCAGCCTCGAGAACGGACGCGCGAAACCCCGATCCGGTACCCAAACAGAAACTTGAAATGAAGCCTTGACTTTGGATTCTGTTTGGTGCATGATGCATCCGATCAGGCACCAAACCTGCCCCCGAACGCCGCCGAGACACGGACATGCTCAGCCTCCTCCGCATCAGCCGACACCTCGACGCCAGCCAGCCCGACCGGCTCTGGGCCGACCTCGCCCAGTCCGGAATGACCTGGCCGCTGCCCCTGCGTGTCCGCCTCGAAAGCGTCCCCGCCGCCGCCTGGTCCCTGGCCCTTCGCCGGGTCTGCGAGCTCACCCACGGCCCGACCGCCCTGGCCCGGCATCTCACCGACCGACTCCTGCACTGCCAGCAACCGCACGGCCCGTGGACCGACGACACCGGACGACCCGACGCACTGCTCACCGCCCTCGCTGCCGCCGCCCTTCGACGCCGGCTCCTCCAGCCCGGCCTCCACCCCGAACACGCCGAACAGCTCCGCCACGCCCACGCCGCCGCCCTCGCCGCACTCGCCGACCTCCAGAACCCCGAAGACGGCCTGTTCGGCGACCCCCAACACCCCGTCACCGCCACCACCGTCGGCCGAACGCCCATCCGCGCCGCCGAGGCCTGCTTCATCCTCTTCCTCCTCGCCGAAGACCCCGCCGCCCTCGACGCCCTCCGCCTTCTGCCCCTCCGCGATGCCCTCGAAACCGCCGCCCCCGGCTTCGACGCCACCCTCCGCGAAACCCACGATATGGCCAACCTCCTCCTCGACACCCCCGCCCTCATCCCCGTCCCCGCCCTCGCCGCCTGATCGCGCGTCTCCCGACACCCCTGCTTCCGTGGGTACGCAACCCCCAACCCGTTTCGCATTCACGCACATGACCGCCCCGACATCTGCCACCATGCCCGCGTGAACTTCCTCGTCCACCTGGTCCTCGCCGGCATCACCCCGGCCGATCGTCCACCCCCGCCCGCCGAACCCCGCTCTGCCGCTACCGCAAGCGCTCCGGTTCTTTCGACCTTCTCCGGCCTCGCCGAACCCCTCGCCCCCCTCCTGCTGGTCGGCAACCTCCTGCCCGACCTGGCCCGCGACCTGCCCGGTTACCGCGGCGCCCGCGCCCAGACCCGCCCCGATCTGCCGCCCGCCGTCCGCGCCGGCATCGCCCGCCACCGCCTCGTCGATCGCATCACCGACACCCACCCCGCCTTCCTCCGCACCCGCGCCCGACTCACCCCCGCCTTCGGCCGGTTCGCCGGCGTCGTCGCCGACCTGCTCTTCGACCACGCCCTCTCAATTCGCTGGGACACCGCACCCCAACGCAGTCAAATCGCTGGAAGCCCAGCCCTTGCAGGGCTGGGTCTGCCGGCCCGCCCCCCATTCATCGCCGCCGTCCACGCCGCCCTCCAGTCCCCCGAAGCCCAAGCCGCGATGCCCGAACCCATGCGCCGCACCGTCGACGCCATGATCCGACACGCCTGGCTCGCACGCTACGCCTCCGCCCCCGGCCTCGAACAGACCCTCGCCGAACTGTCCTACCGCTTCACCCAACGCTACCAACGCCCCGTCCACCTCCTGGGCATCACCCAACACCTCACCAACCACCGCGACGCCCTCCTTGCCGACTTCGATGAGCTTTGGCCCTTCCT
>CAZIXN010000026.1:1183-22338 GCA_964543215.1 uncultured Phycisphaera sp. | reverse complement strand
CCGACGGCCCGCTTCATTCCCCCGCGCTCCGCACGCTGATTCGGGAACAGCAGACGCTCCTGCTCGACCGGCCCAAGGAGGCGATCGCCGCCCTCCCCCGCCTGTTGCCCCGCCCCGAAGACCGCACGAGTGCGCTCGAGATCATCCGGGAGATCGCGAGCGCCCGGGGGCCGCTCGACCCCCGGCGGGCGGCCCGGATCGCCGAGATCGAGGCGATCTTGGGGGAGGCGACCGAAGCAGCGGGTTCGGCTCCCGCCGAAGTCCCCGCCTGACCAGCACATCGAAGACCTGGCTCTTCGCCTGACCAGGATCAGCGAAGACCGGCCCGGTGCGCCGCTCGCTTCAGCTCGTCGATCGGGTAGGTGTCGGGGCCATACCGCCCGAGCACTTCGGCCGGCAGCCCGGGTCCGAGAAGAAACGGCCCAACGACCCCCACCCGAAGCGAATAGGCCCCGGGCGGCTTCTCGACCACGCACTCCGACCCGGGCGAAAACCCGTCGCCGAACAGCACCTCGCTGATCCGGAGCTTCACGAGCTGCCGAGGAGCGCGCGTCGGCGCCGAGGTCGGCTGTGGACCGGTGGCCGCGGGAGCCCCCCGCCGGGGCTTCTGTGGTTCGAGCACGGAGAGCACCTCCGCCAGCACCGCGGCGCCGCAGGCGGGGATCACCTCCTCGATGGGATCGGGCGGAATCGCCATCAGACTCTCGCTACGTGCAGGCTACTGAAGTACTTCACGAAGTCCTCGAGCTTCAATCGAAAGAACCCGTCGTTTTTTCCGTCGTTTCCCGGCTCTCCTTGGGCCCACGGGTTCCGAAGCTGAAGGAACCGCTTTCCGCCCTCCTCCTCGACCCCGAGCACCGAGTAGGCATGGTTGGCATAAATGCCTGAATTCGCGTACATTTCAGCCTGTTCCGTACCGTGGGTGCCCGCCGCCATCGGCCGCCCTGCCTCCGCCGCTGCCGACGCGATCCGGTAGATGGCGTGCGCGTTGCCCGGGTTGACCCGTTCGTAGTCGTACGAGCCCCCGAGGACCTCCGAAATGACCCGGCCGGCGATCCCGCCGTTGCCGATCGCCTCGTAGCCCCCCTTCCACTGAGCGTAGGCCTTCTCCATGAGCGGGTACCACAGCTCCATTCCCGACCGGGTCGCGCCGCTCGGCGTGCTCCCATAGATCGGGCCGCCGAACGACCGGACGTAGAGGTCGGCGTCGACCTCCACTTCGACCGGGCGGCGCCGGGACCCATTTTCGAAGAATCGCACCCGGTAGACGTCGTCCCCTACCGGCTCTATTGCCTCGAGGATCGCGTCCGGCCGCGCGTGGGCGATCGCTGCGAGCGCGGCCGGGAAGTAGCAGTTGCCGATCGCCCCCTGCCGCACATCGGCCGCGGACGGGCCGTCCGAAAACAGCGGCCCCTCGAACCGCGCCTTCGGCACCTTCGCCTCGCCGTCTGGCCCCTGGTTTCCCTTCGTCGGCAGCGGGTCGGGGAGGTCCCGGGCCCCGCCGCCCGCCGTCTGCCCGGGCGCGACCAGCGTGCCCGCGACCTCGCGGAAATCTCGGTTGTTCGCGCCGTCGGACACCGCGACCCGAAACCGGTCGCCCGGCCGCCCGTCGAGGGTCAGGCCTTCGGGCAGAGACCCGGCCTCGGTGACGGTCACCTCCTTGGTCTTGCCGGTGCGGGCGTTCTCGAACCGGACGATGGCCCCCGGTTCGGACAGGGGCCGAGCGGTGTTGTGGGCGACGGCGATGCCACCCTCTCGGAGGACGAGGTCCATCCGCTCCAGGTTGACCACCGCGTTTCGGGTGTCCGCACGCTCGAGCCCCCAGGCCCGGACGGTGAGCCAATCGGTGGGGGTCCGGCCGGGGCCGCGGGCCCGCAGCCTCACGATGTCCCCCTCCCGCAGGTCGGGGAGTCGGCCGACGAAGCGGCCATCCGGCCCCGCCTCCCCGATGACCACCGTGTCGGTGAGATGGAGCCGCCCCGACGGAGCGGTGCTCAGGTTGATGGCTTCGACCTGGTCCCCGGGGCGCGCGCGCCCGCGGATTCCGTCCTTCTGATCCCCATCGACCGACAGCGGCCCCTCGGCGGACAGCGGGGCGCGGCCGAGCAGCGCCTCGAGAAAGTTCCGGGCCCCAGGACTCATGGCGAGGCCCGATCGGTCGAGCAGCGTCGCCACGTCGGCCCGCTCCCGGCGGTTCATCCCCGACTGGGCCGCTTCGAGCTGCTCGGAGCGAGACAGGCCGGGCCGGGTGATGTCGGCGTAGACCTCGCCTTCCCGTCTGGCCCACCCCCCTCCCCCCACCATTCCCACGCGTTCGCAACGTGCGCGCCTGGGGGCACCACGGATCATCTCATTGTTCGTGTCGGCCTTTACTCAGCGGGGAGTCAGCGATCGGCGGCGTCGGTGTTGACGGCGGCTTCGCGGGTCGTGGTGGTCGGGGCACCGGGGGCGGCGTTGCTTGAGGGGCCGCGGGGGCCGGTGGTGGCGGCGGGCTGGGCGCGTTCTTCGACGTTGCCGATGCGGACGGCCAGGTCGGGCTTCATGCTCGGGCCCAGGAGCATGCGGAGTTCTTCGAGGAGTCGTCGGGCCTGCGTGTTTCGGCCGGCTTCGACGTGGGACTCGGCGGCGGAGACGAACAGATCGATGACCGGGTCGTCGGGCGCGGGCTGGATGAGTTGGCCGTTGGGCCCTTCGTAGAGTCGCCGTGCGACGCCGAAGGCCTTGACGAGTTGGTCGGTCTGGAGCAGCGCGGTGACCAGGCCGCGGTCGAGTCGTTCGCGTTGTTCGACGGTGAGTTGGGGCCGGCGGGGAACGAGTCCTTCGAAATCCAGCGCGGCGAGCTTGGGGCGATCGGTGAGCAGGCGGAGCTCGGCGCGATCCAGGAGCATGGCGAGGTAGGCGGCGGTGGGTTGCTGGCCCAGGGGCGCGGCGTCGAGCGCGGCGGTGAGGACGGCTTCGCGCGGGCCGGCGAGGGTTTCGACGGGCAAGGCGCGGGCGGCGGCGAGGGCCTGGTCGGGTTCGACGCGGGCGGCCATGGCGATGAGGGCTTCGACCCAGGCTTCGCGGGCGGCGGTGCCGGCGGCGGGGGGAAAGATGGCCAGGGTGCGGAGGGTCTGGGGGTTGATGCCGCGCTGGCGGGCGGCGGTGATGGCGATGGGCTGGATGATGGGGTCGTCGGCGCGCTCGGCGAGGATCACCAGCGAGAGGCGGGAGTCGGCCCAGGCCTGGGCGGCGGCGCGGCGGACGGCGGGTTCGGGGTGGTCCAGCCAGTTGGCGATGCGTTCGAACTCGGCCTCCTGGCCGACCTGGCCGGTGAGGGTGACCACGGAGGGCGGCGGGTTCTGTCCGTTCTGTTCGAGCAGGCTGCGGAGATCGCGGAGCACGCTGCGTTTCTGGTTTTCCTGAAGCAGGCCGGCGCGGGCGGCGCTGGCGAGCGCGGCGGCGGCCTGGGACTGCAGCGCTGAATCGCGGAGGAAGGCCTGGGCGGGGGCGACGGCGATGGCGCGGGGTGAGCGCTCGAGCAGGAGCAGGTACGCGGCCTGCACCGAGGTGACGTGTTCGGCCTCGTCGGCGAGGCGGCGTGCGACGCGGTCGGCGGCGGGGCCATCGGACAGGTCGCGCAGCAGCGTGGCGACGCGTCGGCGGAGTTCCGCGGGTTCGGCGACCAGGACCTCGCGCAGCTTGGCGCGGAGGGCTTCGTCGAAGTCGCCGCCGGAGGCGAGGCGCTGCTCGGCGAGCGACACACCCAGCTCGCGCAAGGGCAGGAGCGACTCGCCCAGCAGGTCGGTGAGCACGCGGGGCTTGTCCTCGGCGCGGGCGAGTCGGTAAAGCGTGGTGTTGAGTTCGCGCAGGCGGTCGACGAGCTGGTCGGAGGTGATGTCGGCGGTGGCTTCGCGGCGGACGAGGTTCTCGCGGAGCTGGCGTTCCCAGTCGGCGGCGTTGAGGCCCTTGGCCTGTTCCCACCAGCGGGACCAGGCGGCAGCGTCGGCGCCCAGATCGGTGCGGCCGGTGAGCGTGCCGAGCGCGGCAAACGAGGCGTCGCGCAGCGCGGGGGGCTGGCGGGCGTCGGTGAGGTCCAGCAGCGTCTGCGCGGACGGCTTGGTGCGGCGCTGGCCCAGCGAGGCGGCGGCGTTGATGCGGGCCACGACCGAGCGGGACGGGTCTTGGGCGATGCGGGTGAGCTGCTCGGCGTACGGCTTGCCCTCGAAGCGCGAGGTCGCCAGCGCAAAACTGGCGGTCAGCGACGGCGGCAGCGAATCGATGCGCTTGAGCAGTGGCCACCACAGCGCTTCGGACGGCTCGGCGGGCGAGGCGAACATCGCCTGCAGGACGGCCTGGTTGATGTCGCTGGACCGGGACGGCTCGAGCGCCCAGGCGAGCACTTCCAACGCGGCGTCGTTGCTCTGTTCGAGCAGCGCCTGGGCCGCGACGGTCCGCTGATCCAGATAGGACGCCGACCCGGCGAGCGATTCGTACCGCTCGGCCACCGCGGGCGGGAGCTCGGCGAGGCGCAGCTCGATCGGCTCGTCACCCAGGCGGCTGGTCTGGCAGGCCGACAGCAGCAGCGATGCACAGAGCAGCGTCGCCGTGGTCAGCAAGACAAGAGAGCGTCGGGTTTGGGGGCGTTGAGTCGGGCGCATGGCGACAATTCAGGACGGTATCGTAGTTTGTGTTCTATCGGGCGACGTGGGGGTTTTCGGGCAGCTTCGGCGCAGCCGGCCGCTCCGCGCTGCCCAGGCGACAGGTAGGATGCCGCGTCCATGATCGATCTCAAAGACCTGCGCGACCGTCCCGAGCATTATCGCACCGGTGTCCGGAACAAAAACGGCGATCCTGCGAGCGTGGATGCCCTGCTTGAAGCCGACGCCGACATGCGGGCGTTGCTGACCGAGCAGCAGACGCTGACGGCCGAGAAAAACGCGATCGGCAAGGAGATCGGCCAGCTCGCCGGCCGGCTCAAGAAGGCGACCGACCCGGAGACGGCCGCCCTGCAGGCGCAGATGCAGACGCTCCAGGCCCGACCCAACGCCATCAACGCCCGGCAGGACGAGCTCACGCCGCAACTCAAGCAGCTCGAGGCGGCCCGCGATGCGCTCTGGCTGGAAATGCCTCAGCCCGCCGACGCGGATGTGCCGGTGGGCAAGTCGGCGGACGACAACGTCGAGTTATCGCGCTGGACGCCGACGGGCTTTGACCCCACCAAGACGTTCGAGGCCAACAAAGGCTTTTCGCCCAGGTCGCACCCGGAGCTGTGCGCGTCGCTGGGGCTGGTGGATTTCGAGCGTGGCGTGAAGATCGCGGGCTCGCGCAGCTACGTGCTCACCGGGCAGGGCATGCGGCTGCACCAGGCGCTGCTGCGATTCGCGTTCGATTTCATGACCGTCGAGAACGGGTTCACCCCCCTGTCCGCATCCTGTCTGGTCAGGCACCGCACGCTCGTGGGCACGGGCTTTTTCCCGCACGGCCGGGAGCAGGTCTACGACGTCGCCAATCCCACGGCCGAGGGCGGCCTGGCGCTCACCGGCACGGGCGAGGTCGGGCTGATGGCGTACCACATGGACGAGATCCTCACGCCCGATGCGTTGCCCAAGTGCTACACAACGGTGTCGACGTGCTTCCGCCGCGAAGCGGGCAGCGCGGGCAAGGACGCGGCGGGGCTCTACCGGATTCACCAGTTCGACAAGGTCGAGCAGGTGGTGATCTGCGAAGCGGACGAACGGGTCAGCCGGGACTGGCACCGCAAGATGATCGGGTTCGTCGAGGCGCTGTTGCAACGGCTGGCGCTGCCCTACCGGCTGCTGCAATGCTGCACGGGCGATCTGGGGCCCAAGAACGCGGACATGATCGATCTGGAGTGCTGGATGCCGTCCCGGGCCAGTGGCGGGGTCGGCGCGGCCGAGACGCCCGCGGACACCTCCGGGGGCGGTGGCTGGGGCGAGACGCACTCGGCCTCGCGGCTGTACGACTACCAGACCCGCCGGCTGAACCTGCGGTACCGGGATCCGTCCGACCCCAAGGGCAAACGGACGCTGTTCTGCCACAGCCTGAACAACACGGTGGCCGCGTCGCCGCGGTTGATGATCCCGGTGCTGGAGGTGCACCAGGACCAGGACGGCGGGGTGACGATCCCCGCGCCGCTTCGGCCGTATATGCAGGGTCAGTCGCGGATCGAGCCGCTAAGCTGATCTGCGGCTCGTGAATAATCCGTGGAATACGGTCGATTCGGCAAACATATACAAGACCTGAACGAATTGGTTATCCGCGCAAAAGTCTTCGAAACAACAACTTACGATCGTCCGATTGACTTGGTGAGCGGCTTTCACTATGCTTGAAGGGCTATGCCGGCCCCCACCAAGACATCCTCCAAAAAACCGAACAAAAATTCCGGAACTCGTAAAGTCAAGTCGCCGGCGACGGCTCCCGCCGCCAAGTCCCGGACGACGGCCAAGCGGGCTCCCAAGCTCAGCAACTACGCCGAAGCAAAGGCGTGGCTGTTCGGGCACGTGGATCACGAACGGACCCGCTCGATCTCCTACGACGAGCGGACCTTCGGGCTGGATCGCATGCGCAAGCTGCTTTCCGCCCTGGGCGACCCCCACGAGCAGATCAAGGCCGTCCACGTCGCCGGCACCAAGGGCAAGGGCTCGACCTGCGGCATGACCGCGTCGATGCTCACCGCCTGCGGCTACACGACCGGTCTGTACAGCTCGCCGCACCTGTCGGACCTGCGCGAACGCATCAGCATCGACGGCCAGATGGTCTCCTATCCCGCGGCCATCGAGCTGTTCCAGCAGGTCGCCAAGGCCGAGGTCAAGACCGGTCTGAACCTCACGTTCTTCGAGATCATGACCGCCGCCGCCTTCCTGTACTTCGCGGAGCAGGCGGTCGACCTGGCCGTGCTCGAAGTCGGGCTGGGCGGTCGGCTGGACTGCACAAACGTGTGCGTCCCGCTGGTCACCGCCGTCACCTCGATCTCGCTGGACCACATGCAGATCCTCGGCGACACGGTGGACCTGATTGCCAAGGAAAAGGCCGGCATCTTCAAGCCCGGCGTGCCCGCGATCACCTGCGAGCAGGAGGTTCTGGTCCGCGAGACGCTCAAAACCGCCGCCGAAGAAGCCGGCACGCAGGTGGAGATCTCCGGCAAGGACATCGACTTCTCCTACCGCTTCGAAGCCAACCGCGAGCTCGGCCCGCACACCCGCGTGTGCCTCACCACCGCCAACAGCCGGTTCGAGCACCTCGCCGTCCCGCTCAAGGGCGAACACCAGGCCCACAACGCCGGCATCGCGCTGTCGATCATCGACAAGCTGCGCGGCCTGGGCTACACGATGTCCGACGAGCGGATCATCGCCGGCCTGGACGCGACGTACCTGCCCGGCCGGATGGAAGAAGTCTGGCAGGCGCCGCGCGTCATCCTCGACGGCGCGCACAACGCGGCGTCGCTGCAGGCGCTTTTCCGGGCGCTGGGCTCGAACCTGAGCTTCGATTCGCTGGTGCTGGTGTTCGGCTGCGGCGAGGACAAGGACGTGGCGGGCATGCTCAAGCAGGTTTCGCTGGGCGCGGACAAGGTGATCTTCACCCAAGCCAAGAGCAACCCCCGGGCCATGGAGCCGGACCTGCTGATCCGCCGGTTCTCCGAGGCCACCGGCAAGATGGCCCAGACCGCCAAGGACCTCGACGCGGCGCTGAGCCTGGCGTCGCGGGCCGTGTCGCGCGACGACCTGATCGTGGTGGCCGGCTCGTTCTACCTGGTCGGTGAAGCGCGGGAGTTCTTCCAGAAGCTCGCGCAGAAAAAAGGCAAGTGAGCTCACGGGCCAACCGGCCGCTCGACGCGATGGACCAATTCGAAACTCATGAATCAGCCGCGACCGCCTCGCGGCTTTTTCATGCCGTCTCGACGGTCGGGCCGATGTCCGATAAGCTTCGCGGGTGAGCGAGAAAAAACGCGGCGACGCCGAAACGCACGACACATCGGGGGCCGGGCGATCGGGCGCGATGCCCGAGCTTTGGCGTGAGCGTCGCGACCGGCGGACGGACCTGGACGAACGGGGGTTGCCGGCCCGGCACGCGGGGGGATCCGGCGGCGCGATGGGCCGATCGGTGGACGTCTCCGCGACGCGGCCGAACAAGCCGTCGCCGCTGAGTCCGGGCTTCTGGTGGCCGATGCGGGGGCGTTGGAAGCGGGCGGGGTTGGCGAGCGTGATCGGGCTGCTGCTGGGGCTGGGCGCGGGTTACGGCAGTTCGACGGTGCGCTACGCGGTGGACGGCCGCGTGGAGTTGCGTCCGATGCAGACCGGCGGGGCCGACCGCCCCGCCGCCAGCGGCGACGATGTGCGGGGTGTCGTGCAGCGCGAGGCGGTGGTGCTCGGCGAGTCGGCCGACGCGTTCGTGGACGGCCACATGGCGTTCGAGGTGACGCCGACGCCGCCGACGGGCCTGAGCGTCCGCGTCGAGGCGGACGACGCGGCGTCGGCGCGGTCGGCGTTGGAGCAGTCGTTGGCGACGTACGCGCAGCAGACGACGCTGCACCAGGAAGTGCAGACCGCCGAGCGCGCCGATGCGCTGCTGGGCGAGCTGGACCAATTGCGGGCGACGCGCGACGGCCTGCAGCAGAAGATCGATGCGCTGTCGTGGGTGGATGGCGTGGCGCTTTCCGCCGCATTGGAAAACGCGCAGCGCGAAGCGGCGACGCTGAATGAACGCCTCGAGCGCATCGGGCAATGGTTCGACGATTCGAATCGCCTGAAGGTCAGCCGGGACACGGCGCTGGTGGTGCTGGCCGAGAACGACCAGCGCACGGCCGAGTTGCTGATCGAGCGGGCTGAATTGTTGATCGACTTGATCGAAGCGTTGGCGGAGCGCAAGCGTGGCGTGGCGGCGGAACTCAAAGCGCGTTGGCTGGCGATGGCGGAGGAGATCGACGCGATCGCGGCGGACACGCGGGTGCTGCCGGCGGCGTGGGTGGGTGCGCCGCAGGACGAGCGTCGGCTGGTCGCGGTGCGTCTGAGCGAGATGGCCGGCGAGCGGGCGTCGCTGGAAGCGTCGCTGGTGGCGTCGCGGCAGCGGGTCGCGGGGCTGGAGGACAAGCACCGGCGGGCGCTGGAGTGGCAGGATGAGTTGCGCGATGCCCGTCGCCGGACGCAGCTCGCCGAGGAGTCGTACGCGCAGGTTGCGGATCGCCCGGCGGTGGTGCTCAAGCCGGTGGGCAGCCGGGTGGTGACGGATTCGTCGTCCGAGCCGGTGGTGGACGATCGGGTGGCGCGTTCGCTGGCGGGGGCGTGTCTGGGGGGGTTGCTGGGTCTGCTGGGGGTGGTGATTGCGGCGTTTGTTGATCCGCGGATGCGTCGGGCCGACCCCGAGCCGTGGGCTCAGCGTGAAGCGCCGCTGGTGGGCGTGGTGCCGCACGTCAACACGAAGGCGCAGACCAGCAGCGATCCGAAGCAGGCCGCCGCGATCCAGCGTGACCTGTCCCGATTGGCCGACGCGGTGCACGCGATCCGCGCGGTGGTCGAAGCGCAGCTGGACGGACGCACGGCGCAAACGATCTGCGTGACCAGCGCATCGACCGGCAGCGGCAAGACGAGTCTGACGATCGGGCTGGCGTCTTCGCTGGTGATGGGCGGGCTCCGCGTGCTGGTGGTCGACGCGGCCCTGACCGATCGCCACGACGAGCTGGACGAAGCGGCGGCGGGCTCGGGCCTGACCAAGGACCTCGAACCCACCGGCCAGACGCTGGAGAACGCGCTGGGCGCGATGAACTATCTGGAGCCCGAGGACCGCGACCTGCTCGCGTTCCCTGATGATCAGCCGGTTGGCCTGGGCGCGTACCTGCGGGGCGCGCCGCTGAGCGAGGCGGTGATCCATACGCGGGTGAAAGGCCTGACGCTGCTCGGGGCGGCGCACATCAAGCCCGGGGATGCGGGGCGTTTGTCGCGGACGTTTTTGGAGCGGATGTCGCGTGATGCGGCCGACGATTTCGACGTGGTGCTGTTCGACACGGGCACGGTGCCGCGGTGTGTGGAGGCGGTGTTCGTGGCGGGGGCTTGCCGGGGCGTGCTGCTGGTGGTCGGTCGTGATGAGCCGCGTCGGAAGATTGACGCGGCGTTGCAGAAGCTGCGGATGGTGGGAGCCAACGTGCTGGGCACGGTGTTCAATCGCGAGATCGAAAGCGGCAAGTTTCGCGAGAAGTACGCCGCGCCGGCGGAGGGTTCGCCGATGCTCGATCCGTCGTGGCGGACGCAGGGTTCGGGGATGTTCGCGGCGGCGGTGCGGACGCACGGCGGGCAGGACGGCACGGTGGAGAAGCCCGTCAGTCAGACCGGCATCTACCGCGGCCAGCGGCCGAGCCAGGCCGATCGCGACGCCGACGAAGCCGCGGAGATTTCCGAGGTCGGGCCGATCGATTTCGCCACGGAACCCGGCGATGCCGATGCTCCGCAAGACGCGAGCGAACTGATCGCGAAGGTCGCCGAGGACGACTCGGTGTACGACTACGACTTCGAAGCCCGCGAGCAGGCCGGGCCGATGTCGGCGCAGGACACGGCGATCGACTTCACGGCCCCGGATGACGCGTCGGACATCGACGATGTGGCCGAAGCTTCGGGCGACGTGTCCGACGAAGCGTCGCCCCAAGTGGCACCGTCCGATGCGGCCGTGGAAGCGCCAGTCACGTCAGCGAAGTCGTCCGCCGAGCCGGCCTATGTCACGCAGCGCGCCGCGGAACCCGAGCCCGGCGAACCCGGTGACGACGCCCGCGGCGACGAACTGATCGATCAGTACATCGACTCGGTGCTCGACGCGGTAGGCTCTGACGCGGCGGGTCGCCGTCGGGCCCGGCGCGCACCCCAACCGCCCTCCTCGCCCGACGCCTGAAGCCGTCGCCGCCGTTTCCTTCCTGCCACGCTTGTTCACGGATGGCCAAGCCCACCTCCGCCAACCCGAAGCAAAAGCCCAGCCGCGACGCCGATCGCCGTGGCGATGCGTCCGGCCTCGCGGGATTCGGACCCGTGCCGTTTCGCGCCAAGCTGCGCGACCGCTTCGTCCACGACCGCCACGACGTCCGCCGGCTCGAGCGCGACGCACGCCACGACGACCCGAACGTCCCGCTGGATTGGCTCTTCGTCGCCGACGCGGACCGGGCCTGCCCCTACACGCTCTTCGACCGGCTGCGCTGGGGCGGCCAGGCGGTTATCGCGGCCAAAACGCAGGCGCAGGCCGCCGAGCTGCACCGCCTGTTCCGCAGCCGCGACGAGTGGCGGATCGATCACGAACCGGTGGCGGTGGAGTTCGCCGCGCGGACGTGGTGGAAGCCGTGGGCGCAGACGCTCGGCTTTGCGTTTGTCGTGCGCAAGGTGTTGCTGGAGCTGCCGGAGAACCCGACGTTGCGGCATTCGTACGACGTCCGGCTCGAGCCCTGGCCGGGCGTGGAAGGCGGGTACTGCGTGCAGAAGCGCATCCCGATGCCCGAGCAGATTTCCCGCCGGCTGCTGAACAATCTCGCGCCGGAAGATCGGCCGCAGGGCGAGGCGCTAGAGCAGACGATCCACAAGCTGCGACGCAAGGTGTTCCCGCTGTTCCTGACGCGTGAGGCGGGGTTTCTGAAAATCCTGCAGCGCGACCTGCCCGAAGAGTTGCGCGATCACGTGCCCGATGTGCTGGACCTGGAGTACGGCGACAAGGGGTACGTGTGCTGCCTGCGGTCGCGCTGGCTGCGGCTGGGCGGCGATCCGGTGGATCCGCTGTCGTTTGCGACGCAGGCGGCGGAGCTGGTGCAGGCGCTGCACGACGCGGCCAACGTGGTGCACCTGGACCTGCGGCTGGACAACTTTGTGATCACCGAAAACGGCGTCAAGGCGGTGGACTTCGGCTCGGCGCTGCGGCGGGGGGAAGACATCTCCACCAGCCCGGTGCTCGTGAAGCTGTTCACCGAGATGCTCTCGGCGTCACAGATCCGGCGGGACCTGATGCGGATGATCGACAAGGGCGCGATCCGCAGCAGCGCCTTTGCGCGGGCGTATTCGCCGCCGGGGCCGGCCGCGGATTTGTTCAGCCTGGTGAGCAACTTCGGTCGGCTGGACGAGCACCCGGATTTCCGCGGCCTGATTCGGCCGAGTGTGCGGCAGGATGCGCTGCTGACCCGGCTGCGCCGCGAGGTCTTCAAGCCCGAAGACCCCAAGCAACCCGGTGTGACGCGCGTGCGTGACCTGGTGCGGGTGCTGCAGGACGGCCCGGGGCGACCGCGCAGCGTGCCGCTGAGCGGCAGTTCGGTGGCCGCGACGCTTTCGCCCAGCGCGATGGAAGAGACGGCCCTGGGCGATGCGCGGCCGTCGCTGCCGTTCTCGCTGGCGGTGCCGGTCGGTGCCGAGGATTCCGGGGAGCTTGAGGCACGGGCGGCGATGGGGTGACGGCGGCGTGCAATCTCGGCGCTGCGGTATCTTGCGGGGGTGCTGAACGTCGGCGGCGTCCAACTCGCAACCAATCTCCTGCTCGCGCCGGTGGCGGGGTATTTCGATCTGGCGTACCGCAAGGTCGTGCGCAGCGTACATGGCGTGCCGTGCGCAACGCAGGACCTCGGCGGGCCGCGCGACATCGGCGACGGGACGTATGGCGCGGTGGGCCTGACGTGCACGGAACTGCTCTGCCCGCACGCGCTGCTGCGCGAGGCCGACCGCGCGATGTGGCGGGCGGCGACGGACGACGAAGATCGGCCGGTGGCGATGCAGCTCTACGGCTGCGACGCCGACATCCTGTGCGAGGCGGCGCGGTGGGCGGAGGCACGCGGCGCGACGATCATCGACATCAACATGGGCTGCCCGGTGGACAAGGTCACCAAGAAGCACGGCGGCTCGAAGCTGCTGTGCGATCCGCGCGGCACGGTGGCGCTGGCGGCGGAAGTGGTGAAGGCGGTGCGGGTGCCGGTGACGGCGAAGATCCGGCTGGGTTGGGATGACGCATCGCTGGTGATGGATTCGTTGCCGCCGCGGCTGTGCGACGTGGGCGTGGCGATGATCACGGTGCACGGCCGGACGACGGAGATGCGCTTCAAGCCCAGCGTCCGGCTGGAGGGCATCGCCGCGACGGTCGAGGGCGTCAAGCGGCGGCACCCCGAGATTCCGGTGATCGGCAACGGCGACATCACGACGGCGGCGGACGCGGAGCACATGATCCGGGTCACCGGCTGCGACGGCGTGATGGTCGCGCGCGGCGCGATGGGCCAGCCGTGGCTGTTCAGAGACATCGCGCACCGGCTGGCGACGGGCTTGGATGCCGAGCCGTTGCCGCGGGCGGAGCGGGCGCGGCGGGTGCTGGATCACTTCGAGCAGCTGGCGGCGCACCGCGGTGAGGCGGTGGCGCTGCGGACGATCCGTCAGCGGATCAGCAAGTATTCCGCGCATCTCCAACCGTGGCCGGGACTGCGGCGAGCGGTGGCGGAGATCACCGACGCGTCGGCGTTTCGGGACTTCTGGGCGGAGGGGATGGCGGAGCTTTCGCGACAGGATGAGCGAGCGGTCGACGATGCGATCGCCCTCAGAGCTTGAGTAGCGCCAGCAATTCCGGTCGGGTGAGGCGGTGGTGGCGTTCGAGCGACCGCAGGATGCTGGACAAGGTGCCGACCTTGATGGGCTTGTGGTCGGGGATCGTGAGGTGGTGCTCCCCGTCGCGTGCGGTGGTCAGGCGGACGTGGCTACCGGTCTGGTGCGACACGCCGTAGCCCAGGACGCTCAATCGTCGGACCAGATGATCCGCCGAGACATCACGTGGCATCTTCATGCCGCGATCACCTCGTCGCGAACGAAGTGCAGACGGATCGATTTGGGACGCAGCGCCGGGTCGGGAAAGTGGCAAGCCACCGCGTCGCGGACCGACTGACGCAGGTCGTCTTCGTCGTCGGCTTCGGTGAAGATGGACGGGCCGATCGATTCAGCGATCAGGCCACCATCGTCGCTGGCTCGAACAACAAACAGGATCTCAGCTTGCGTGTCGGACATCCCATAGATTCTATCGAGAATTCGGGAGAGTTCGCGTTGTTTGTCCCGGTCCGGCGCGGTACGGTGGGCTATGCCCCCCACGCCTAACGCCTCCGACGCCGAATACGTGCCGACTTCCGGGAATGCCGCGAATCCTGCCGCCGATTCGGCCAATCTGCTGCGCCAGGCGGGTCGGTCCAGCCACGAGACCGAGTTCTTCAACCCGATTCCCGCGGGCTACGTCAAGGGTCGCCACAAATACGTCATGGTGTTCGGCACGGTGATGTCCGGCCTGGGCAAGGGCATCTTCTCGAGCTCGCTGGCGAAGCTGCTCAAGGACAAGGGGCTTCGCATTTCGCCGGTGAAAATGGAGGGGTATCTCAATCTGGATTCGGGCACGCTCAATCCGTATCGCCACGGCGAAGTGTTCGTGCTGGACGACGGCCTCGAGACCGATATGGACCTGGGCACCTACGAGCGTCTGCTCGATCAGAATCTCAGCCGGGACAACTACACGACCTCGGGCAAGATCTTCCGCGGCGTGTTGGAGAAGGAGCGTCAGGGCGGGTATCTCGGCCGTGACGTGCAGATGATCCCGCACGTCACCTCGGAGGTGAAGCACATGCTGCGCAGCCTCGCGGTGGCGCAGCAGGCGGACGTGGTGTTCGTGGAGGTCGGCGGGACGGTGGGCGACTACGAGAACGCGTTCTACATCGAGGCGTTGCGGCAGTTGGCGTTTGAGGAGGGGCCGGAGAACGTGTGCTACGTCGCGCTGACGTACGTGATCGAGCCGCAGACGCTGGGCGAGCAGAAGACCAAGGCGGCGCAGCTGGGTCTCAAGAAGCTGCTCGAAGCCGGCGTGCAGCCGCACATCATCGCCACACGCGGGCAGAGCCCGCTGACCGAGTCGGCGCGGCAGAAGATCGCGATGTTCAGCAACGTGCCGATGGGCAACGTGTTTTCGATGCACGACCGCAAGAGCATCTACACGATCCCCGAAGCGCTGCGCGCGGCGGGCCTGGACCGGCAGGTGCTCACGCGACTCGATCTTCACGAGCGCGTCGACACGCTGACCGAAGACCGCGAGCGGAGCAACTGGCGGCGCTTCGTCGAGCGGGTCGAACGGCCCAGGAAGTTCCGCGCGAAGATCGGCATCACGGGCAAATACGCCGGGCTGCGCGACGCGTACGCGTCGATCGACAAAGCCCTGGAACACTGCGCCGTCGAGCTCAACGCCGAGTTGAAAGTGGAGTGGCTGGACACGACCGAGTTCGATCCCGGGCAGGCGACGTCGCGGCTGGAGGGGTTTGATGCGGTGATCGTGCCGGGCGGGTTCGGGCACCGCGGCACCGAGAGCAAGATCGCGTGCGTTCGGCATTGCCGGGAGCAGGCCGTGCCGTACCTGGGCATCTGTCTGGGATTTCAGATGGCCGTGGTGGAGTTCGCCCGCAACGTCTGCGGGCTGGAAGGGGCCGGCAGCAGCGAGTTTGATTCCACCGAGGTTCGGGCGAGCCATCCGGTGATCGACATCCTGCCCGAGCAGAAGCGGATCGAAGGCCTGGGCGGGAACATGCGGCTTGGCGGCAAGGACGTGAAGATCGCCCCCGGGACGCTGGCCGCCTGGCTTTTCGCCGATCACAGCCCCGCCACCCGCCGGTTGTACGAACACGGCGAGACGTTCACCATCCGCGAACGCTTCCGTCACCGCTACGAGGTCGATCCGGCCTATATCGCCCAGCTTGAGTCGGCGGGCCTGATCTTTTCGGGACGGCATCCCAAGCAGCCCATCATGCAGGTGCTCGAGCTGCCCGTCGAGACGCACCCGTACTTCTCCGGGGCGCAGTTCCACCCCGAGCTGACCAGCCGACCGCTGCGGCCGCAGCCCATGTTCCTGGGCCTGGTGGCCGCGGCGATCCGGCACGCCCACCCGGACATCGACCCGGCGGACATCTCGAAACGCTGGCTGCGCGTGGCCCGTGCGGTCGCGGCGGGGTAAGCCGCAAAATCGCCCGAATCGGACCGGCCAATCCGCGATCTGCGGGTATACTTCTAGGGTGGCCGGTGACGCCGGCGTCCCCGCTTTCTGTGCCGCAGTTGCCGAGATATCCGGCTGGAGAAAGGTTGCTATGACCGGTCGCCGTTGGGTTGGAGTTGTATCCCGCAGGGGGCTTGGGTGGACGGCCATCCTCGGCACGGCGTTGCCCACCCTCGCGGCCGTCTCGGCGTCGGCACAACTCGGCGTCGCCGACCTGTTCGGCGACAACCTCGACTCGGCCACGCCCGCCCTGTTCGCCGGCTTCCACGACGAACGATTCGCCCCCAACACCAACCCCGCCGCCAGCGACCTGCTCCAGACGCTCGGCTTCGACTACGGCCCGCTCACCGGCAGCGCCGCACCCGGATCCACCAACACCCTGGGCATCCTCGCCTCGGTCAACCGCGTCGACAACCTCCCCGGCGACGGCCCCGAACGCGTCGCCGTCAACTACCTCCCCAACCTCACCCTCAACAGCGCGACGCAGAACTGGGTCGCCACCGTCAACGCCTTCGCCTACAACACCGGCGGCTCCAGCGACACGACGCTGGCCTTCCTGGCCGGCATGCACACCGACACGTCGCGCGTGAACTGGCAAGGCGCAACCAACACCACCGGCCTGTTCTGGTCGCTCACCACCGACGGCAAAGCCAACACCGACCTGCTTTCCTTCGAGGGCACGCCCGGCGCCCCGGCCACCGCCTTCGCCATCACCGACCTCGACGGCAACCCCGCCGACGTGGACTTCGCCCCGCCCGGCTACGCCGGCCGATGGGTCACGCTGGCCGTCGGCTCGCACGCCAACACGCCGTTCTTCGCCGTACGCACCCACGAAGCCGACGGCCGACCCAACCCCTGGCAGATCCTCGAAAGCTTCGACAACGTCGGCCCCGCGGTCGGGCGTCCGTTCTTCGGCGTCGAGGACCCGTTCAATTCGCACAACGACCAGGTCGGCGTCGTCTTCGACAACCTGGGCGTCTCCACCCTCAAGCCCGGCGACACCGACTTCGACGGCGACGTCGATTTCGCCGACGCCATGGCGCTCGTGCACTTCTACTCCGGCGCGGGCGTCGCGGCGGACACCGGCAACGCCGTGGCCCCCGGCTTCGACGCCGACCTGTGGCTCTGGACGCTCGGCGACTTCGATCAGGACGGCGACGTGGACTTCGCCGATGCGCTGCAGCTGGTCGCCCACTACGACGGGGCCGGCAACTCGATCAGCCCGCCCGGATCGTTCGCCGCCGCGAGCCTCGTCGTCGACGTGGTGACCGGCACGCTCACGGTCGAATCCGACGGCCCGCTGTCGGGCATCGCGATCACCGGGCAGAACCTCAGCGGCACCGCCCCGGACCTGGACCTCGCCCTCGCGGCCGACGCCGACTCGTTCATCGCGTTGTCGCTCCAACAGGACTTCGCCGGCGGCGCGCCGCTGGGCGTCAGCACCTCGGACATCGGCGACGAGTCCGCGTGGTCGTTCAGCTACGGCGTGGGCGGCGAGATCGTGGCCGGGCAGGTCCGTTTCGTGCCCGAGCCCGGGGTGGCGTTGTTGGGTCTCGCGACCGCCGCGACCCTGCGCCGCCGACGGTTCGCCTGACCCGATCACGCACAACGCCAAGCGACGGAGCATGGTTCCACGGACTTCGGTCCGTGCCGATTTCGCCGTGAAACGGTCTATCAACGCATCCGGTGAACCCCGACGCTTTCAGTCGCCGATTTGCACGCTCCGGAAAAACCCTTAGTCTCCCGCTTCACGGATCCTTCATCCATCCTTCAGGGAGCGCCTTTATGCATCTTTCGATCGACCGTCTGCTTGCCGCCGCCTTGTCACTCGCCCTGACCGCCGGGTTCGCCGCCTCCGCCTCGGCCGACAAGGTCGAGCTCAAATCCGGCGACGTCATCACCGGCGACATCATTTCCGAAACCGACGATGCCGTGATCATGGACCACCCCGTGCTCGGGCAGGTCACCATCGCCAAGGAAGAAATGGTCACCCCCTCCGCCGTCGGTGAAGCGACCACCACCGCCGAAAAATCGGCCGAAGCCTTCGCCGATTTCGTGGACGCGTGGTTCTTCCCGGGCTGGGACAAGTCCGTCGCCGCGGGCTTCACCGGCACCGATGGCAACTCCGAAACCCTCAACATCTACGCCTCGGTCGCCACCGGCTACGAGGATGAGCGCGACCGCTGGAGCATCGACGGCAAATACTTCCGCAACTCCACCGAAGGCGAAACCACGCAGAACCAGTTCAAGGGCGTGATCCTCAAGGACTGGCTGGTCCCCGGCGAGAAGCACTTCTACTACGCCCAGGGCACCGTGCAGTACGACCAGTTCACCGACTACGAAACCCGCCTGGGCGCCTTCGCCGGCGTGGGTTACGAAGTGTTCGACGGCGGCGTCCACCGACTGCTGCTGCGGGCCGGTGCCGGCGGCCAGTACGAGTTCGGCGACGTCAACGAGTTCACCCCCGAAGCCATGGCGGGCCTGGACTGGACCTGGACCATCAGCGAGACGCAGAACTTCACGTTCTACAACTACTTCTACCCCTCCCTGGACCCCGCCTTCAGCGAGTTCCGCAACCTCACCGGCGCGATGTACGAAGTCGCTCTCGCCGCGGGCAAGGGCCTGAAGCTGCAACTGGGCGTCGAGAACGAATACAACTCCGACGTCAACGATGGCTTCGAAGAAAACGACCTGAAGTACTTCGGCGCCCTCGCCTTCGACTTCTAAGCACGCCAACCCAAAGCCAACGCTCGACCCAACCTTCGCCGAACCCCGGGCCACCCGCCCGGGGTTTTTCACACGCGCCCCGCCCGCGCCCCGCCCGCGACCCGTCCGAGACCCGCCCGATTCCCGCCCGATACACTTTTCCCGGCGACACAACCTCCCGTTGCGCATCGGCCGACCCGTCACCCGCCCCCCGTCATCTCTCGCAGAACATCCCAAACCCCCCGAAGCCCACGGCCTCCGACCGTGGGTCCCCCCGGAAGCATCCCCAGAGAACCACCATGCGCATCACCCGACGCTCCTTCCTCCAGTCCACCGGCGCCCTCGCCGCCTGCGGCGCCGTCAACCCCCTCCACCACGCCATCGCCCAAACCGTCGGCCACCCGCTCGGCCAACCCATCACCCAACCCATCACCCAAAACAAAACCCTCGTCGTCGTCTTCCTCCGCGGCGGCATCGATGGCCTCAACTGGATCGTCCCCTACGCCGACCCGCACTACGCCAAACTCCGACCCACCCTCCAAGTCAACCGCCCCGGCCAACCCGACGGCGCCCTCGACCTCGACGGTTTTTTTGGTGTCAACCCCCGCGCCCACCGCCTGATGCCCTGGTTCAACCAGGGCCTGTGCGTCGCCGCCCACGCCGTCGGCTACGCCGGCAACTCCCGGTCCCACTTCGAAGAACAGGACGTCTGGGAAACCGGCACCACCCCCGGACGCACCACCCCCGGAGGCGTCACCACCCCCGGAAGCATCCCCCTCAGCGCGACCGGCTGGCTCAACCGACACCTGCTGACCTCCCACGGCCACGGCCCCATCCGCGCCCTCGCCCTGGCCGACTCCCTGCCCCGCATCCTCCGCGGCGACGCCCCCGCCTACGCCCTCTCTGGCGGCGAAATTCACGAAACCCACGAAACCCGCGAAGGCCTTGACGCCCTCCGCCGAATCGCCGACCAGCCGCACACGCCCCGCGCCCACTATCCCACGCATGGCAAACTCGGCCAGCGCTGCGCCGCCGCCGCCCGACTCATCAAGGCCGACCTGGGCGTCGAAATCATCCAGATCGACGACGGCGGCTGGGACACCCACAACCAACAGGGCAACGGCGCTCAAGGCGGCTACGGCGACAAACTCCAGGAACTCAGCGACGCCCTCGCCGCCCTCGCCGAAGACCTCGGCCCCCGCCTCCGCGACACCCTCATCCTCACCCTCTCGGACTTCGGCCGAACCGCCGCCGAAAACGCCACCGCCGGCACCGACCACGGCCACGCCAACGCCATGCTCGCCCTGGGCGGCCCCGTCCAGCATCTCGGTGTCTTAGCTTCCGGGGGCACGAACTCCCCCACCACCCCCGGCCGCCGCAAGGTCCTCACCCACTGGCCCGGCCTGTCCCCCGACCAACTCCACGACCACCGCGCCCTCGCCCACACCCTCGACTTCCGCGATCTTTTAGCGGAAGTCGTCCGCATCCACCTGGGCAACCCCAACCTCCCCACCCTCTTCCCCGGCCACGCGTTCAAGGCGGTGGGGCTCGTCGGCTGACGCCGCTTAACGAAGCTCCACCCAGTGAAGCGATTCATCGTCGATGAGCCTTTGAATCGTCGCGGAGTGACCTTGCAGGAACGCCAGCATCTCTGCGGGCCGGACATTGCCGCAGCGCAACCATGCCACCTTCGGCGGCGACCCCCGCAACCGGCAATGCTCCACAAAATCACTGTCTTTCGTCACGACCACCAAACCCGCCTCGGCCGCAAACCGCCAAACCGCCTCGTCCGACGACGACGCCAACCCCGCATCCCGCACGTGCCGACAACCCGGAAACGCCGTTGACAACGTTTCCACCAGATGGTGGCTCAGGTTCTGATCCAGCAACAGACTCACGCCGCCGCATCCGAATCCGCCGCCTCCGGAAGTCCCGCCACGATGAGATGGTGCTCCCGGTCCGCCGCGTACGCCAGACACGCCCGCACATCGTCGTCCGTCAGGTCCGGGTACGCCGCGACGATCTCCTCCACGGTCATTCCCGCCGCGAGCCAACCCAGCACATCAAACACGCTGATCCGCAACCCCCTAACGCACGGCCGCCCCCCGCGTTTGCCCGGCTCCAGCGTGATAAACTCGCGATAATCAACCATGATGCACTCAGTCTACCCCACCCAAGCCCAAAACCGCGCCCTCGCCCACACCCTCGACTTCCGCGATGTGCTGGCCGAAGTCGTCCGCGTCCACCTCGGCAACCCCAACCTCCCCACCCTCTTCCCCGGCCACGAGTTCGAAGCGGTGGGGTTGGTGGGGTGACGCTAGTCGTTGTTGTCCAAATCTCCCGTCGCAGCTTCAGCAATCATTTTACTCAATAGCGAAACGTTCGCCTTGGCCTCGCTTGGCTTCAGTGTCAGCTTCAAACAATCAGGCTTGTTGCCATCCACG
>CAZIXN010000026.1:0-1083 GCA_964543215.1 uncultured Phycisphaera sp. | reverse complement strand
GCCATCCACGTTGCGGACGCGAATGTGGGTGTAGCCTTTTGTCTTTTTGGGCCAAAATGCAAGCAGGTTGAAGACGACTCCTTTTCGTCTCAAACCGATGTGGCTTCGCAGATAATTCAGGTCGAATGTCTCCGACGAAGCTGCGTTAAGAAGTTTCAAAGATTGGTCGCAGACATCCAGCAGATCAGCAGGAACTTTGTTCTGCCAGAATGCTCGATCGACTTCACCCGCCCCGGGGTCGGGATCGTCGTCCAAACGCAGATCGGTCTGATCCAGTACTTTGACAAAGTTTAGCGCCAGCTTGCCGTCGATTTCAAGCGCATCGAGTTGCAACGCGATCAATGGAATACTGCCCGCCATCAGATTCAAGACGTTGAGGAAACGTGTTGTGATGTCTTCTGCAACCAGCACCGCAATATGCTCGTGCCCCGGGTACCGTCGACGTTCGATGTCCCAGTATTCAATCGTGCGAACCACATGGCTTGCATCGACGGCACCCAACATCAACTCAACCTCGAAGCGTCGGTTCGATTCATCATCTGAAAGCACCATGTCCAGCCGGCCGCCGCCAGGCTCTTTTTTCTCCAAGCGGACCAAACTCAGCTCGCCCAATCCCAACAGCGATGGGTTGTCCGCCAACCGTTCTTGAAGCCATTTTTCCGTAAGAACTGGATGTTTCTTCAACCAGATTTTGCTGAACGATGCTAATTCGTACAAAAGATGCTCCTTGGCGGAATGTCCTTTCCAAGCTCAATCTACACGGTCCCGCAGCGTGTCACACCTCAAGATCCGCCCGTTCAGTTCGTAGAGGTGGGTGGTCGTCTGACGTCACCCCACACTTCCCCGACCCCGGAAGACGGCGAGGTGGGGCACCCGGCTGGGACTCGTCTTCCGTGGAGCGGCGAAACCTGTGGGTGGCGTCTTGATTCTGTTGAGGAGAGCTAGGCAACCTCTCCCGGAAACAGGGAGTCTTCCCCGGGAATCAAAGTCTGCGCCCCGGGGAATTAAGTTTCCAAGTCCCCCCGGAAGCTTCCGAAGCCCTGTTTGGAAGTTTCCAAGCCGTCTTCAAGAGTTTCGAAGCCC
>CAZIXN010000025.1:9481-22379 GCA_964543215.1 uncultured Phycisphaera sp. | reverse complement strand
CCGCGATCAAGTACTTCTTCCTGGGCGCGATGTCCGCCGCCCTGTTCCTCTACGGTTTCGCGTTCATCTACGGCGCCACCGGCTTCACCGACTTCTCCAATATCCGCGGCACCGTCCAGGCCCAGGGCGTCACCCCGCTCATGACGCTGGGCCTGCTGCTCTCCGTGCTGGGCCTGTGTTTCAAGGTCGCCGCCGTGCCCATGCACGTCTACGCCGCCGACGTCTACCAGGGTGCCGCCACCCCCGTCACCGCGTTCCTGGCCTTCGTGCCCAAGACCGCCGGCTTCGTCGCGCTCATGCTCGTGCTGGGTCTGGTCGCCTGGCCGCTGCCCAAAACCATCGTTACGCTCCTGGCCGTCATCGCCGTTCTCACCATGACGCTGGGCAACCTGCTCGCCGTCGTGCAGACCAACCTCAAACGCATGCTCGCGTACAGCTCCATCGCCCAGTCGGGCTACCTCATGCTCGGCCTCATCGCCGGCCCGGCGCTCGTCACCGCCGCCGTCACCGCCACCTCCACCTCCAACCTCGCCATCGGCAACGGCCTCGCGGCCATCCTCTTCTACCTGCCCGCCTACGGCCTGGCGACCATCGCCGCGTTCGCCGTCGTCGCCGCGCTCCGCACCAAAAAGCCCGACGACCCCGACGCCGAAGCCGAAACCTACGATGACCTCGCCGGCCTGGCGAAGCGCCAACCGGTGCTCAGCGTCGTCCTGCTCCTGGCCGCCCTCTCGCTCGTGGGCCTGCCGCCGCTGGCGGGCTTTGCCGGCAAGGTGATGCTCGGCGGCGCCATCGCCCAGACCGGCCTGCAACCCCTCGCCGCCGTCCTGCTCTTCGCGCTCGTGCTCAACTCCGCCATCTCCGCCGCCTACTACCTCCGCCTGGGCCTCACCCCCTTCTTCGCCGACGATGCCGAGGCCACCCACCCCCGCGGCGTGCCGTTCCGCATCCTCGCCGCCTCCTGCGCCGCACTGGGCGTCGTCGCGCTGGGCTTGGTGCTCGGCTCGCCCGTCGCCACCGCCGCCCACGACGCCACCAAGCACGCCGGCACCGCCCCCGCCTCCGCCGCTGTCGCCACCTTCGACCCCGTCAATCGTTGAACCCCCCGAAGTCCACGGACTCCGTCCGTGGGGTGCCCGTGGTCCGTGGGTTGCCCGCGCGCCGCACTCACCGCTGCACCAGCGCCCGCAGCCGCGTCAAATCCGACAGATCCGCCACCACCACATCCGCGCCCGCCGCGATCAGTTCCTCGCGCGTCCCCGCACCCGTGCACACCGCGTACGCCACGCAGCCGTGCGCCTTCGCACAACCCACATCCCGCACCGTGTCACCGATCACGATCACCTCCCGCGGATCGATCGCCCGGCCCGACGCGCTGCGGTGCTTGCGCATCGCGATCTCCACCAGGTCCGGCCGAGTCCGCGCCTCATCCCCGAACGCCGTCACCGTGAACTGCTCCACCGCGATCCCCACGTGCCCGAGCTTCACCGGCACGGCCCGGCCGTAATTCCCCGTCAAACACCCCAGCGTCGCCATCCCCTGCCCCGCCCAACCGCGACACTCCGCCAACGCCTCGTGCACGCCCACGAGCGCTTCGCACGCCAGCGCCCCGCCGACACGCGCCCGCAGCTCCTCCGCCAGGGCCGGCACGTACGCCACGTGAAACGCCCCGTGCGCCTCGTCGTGATCCCCCGCCAATCCGCACGCCGCCGCCGCCTCGCGAAAGATGCACGGATCGAGATTCCCGCCAAAGTTCACCGCCGCAAAACTGAACGACTCGCCGAACATCGACCGCGCGACCCGCTCCATCGCCCGACGCCCTGCCCCCTTGGTGTCCAGCAACGTCCCGTCGATGTCGAAAAGTAAAAGCATGTGGAACCACGGATGAACACGGATGGACACAGATCAGCAAGCAGAAATGAACCGCAGATTTCGCAGATGACGCAGATTGGAAAGCAAATCAGTCAGTAAGTTTTGCCTTGAAAAATCTGCGGAATCTGCGGTTCGGTTTTTTCGGTGGTTTGATCGGTGTGCATCCGTGTCCCTCGGTGGTTCCATCTCTAGTCACGCCGCGGCCGAACCGCCCAGCGCATCTTGTGGCTGAGCATCGACCAGTACGTCAACTCCGGGTTCTGGATCAGCGTGAGCATCTTGGGGTGCTTGGTCACGCGGACGTGCTGACCCTGCCGCAGCGGCACCGCCGGTTGGCCATCGACCACGAGCGCCGTGCCCGCGTTGGCGCGCGTCAGCGTGATCCACACGTCGCAGTCGCTGCCGAACACGATCGGCCGAAACGCCAGCGTGTACGGCGAAATCGCCGACAGCATCAACGCCTCCACCCCCGGCGACACGATCGGCCCGCCGGCGCTGAGGTTGTACGCCGTCGATCCCGAAGGCGTCGACACAATCAGCCCGTCGCCCGCCACCGTCACCGCCGGCCGACGCACCAGCTCCGGCTCGATCGCCACCTCAAACTCCACCATCCGGTACGGCGGCCCCGCCGCGATCACCGCGTCGTTCATCGCCAGATACCGGTGCAGCCGATCCTCGCCGTTGGGCGCGTACGGGTCCGTGCTTTCGGGGTACACATCCACATCGATCATCAGCCGCTGCGTCCGCCGACACCCGCCGCAACGCAGCGTCTCCCAGTGCGCCTTGACGTGGTCGATGTCCCACTCGGCCAGGAAGCCGACCTTCCCGAAGTTCACGCCCAGCGTCGGGATGCCCCGGTCCACCAGCACGCGCGCCTGCGACAGGAACGTCCCGTCCCCGCCCAGCACCATCGCCAGGTCCGCGCCCGGGAGGTGCGCCCCGTCGTCCGCCGCGTTCTCTTCCGTGCCGATCACCCCCACGACCTCCGCCCGCCGCTCCAGCCACGGCACGAACGACGCCAACGCCTCCACCACCCGCGGCTTGCCACGGTTCACCAGCAGCACCACCCGCGGACGCGGCGACGCCGGCAACACTTCCGCAGGTTGAACCGTCGGCTCGGCCATCAGACCCTCAGTCTAAAGCGTTTCGCCCCCGCCATGGTTGCGATCGCCCCAAGCCCACGGCTTGCGCATCCCCGCATTGGCGTCGCACCCCCATCCAACCGATTATCTCTCCATGCCGCACGCCCCGAAAACCATGCGCGCCCTCGCCCTCCTCAACGGCAAACCCACACTCCAGCACGATCGAGCCCTCCCGAAACTCTCCCCGGGCGAAGCGCTCCTCCGCCCCACCCGCATGGGCGTCTGTTCCACCGACCTGGAACTCTGCAAGGGGTACATGGCCTTCGACGGCGTGCTCGGACACGAGTTCGTCGGCATCGTCGAACACGTCGCCGACGACGCCGACAAACCCTGGATCGGCAAACGCGTCGTCGGAGAAATCAACGCCGTCTGCGGACACTGCGACCTCTGCAAAGCCGGCCTGCGAACCCACTGCCGAAACCGCACCGTCCTGGGCATCGCCAACCGTGACGGCTGCTTCGCCGAACGCTTCACCCTCCCGGTCATCAACCTCCACGAAGTCCCGCGCACCGTCGACGACGACCACGCCGTCTTCGCCGAACCCCTGGCCGCCGCACTCCAGGTCGTCCGACAACTCAAAATCGAAGGACGTCCCTACATCACCGTCCTGGGCGACGGACGACTCGGCCTGCTCTGCGCCCAGGTCCTCGCCAAACTCAACGCCACCGTCCGCGTCGTCGGCAAACACGAAGACAAACTCCGACTCTGCGAAAAGTGGAACATCCCCGCACGGCCCCTGCCCGACGTCGGACTCCGCAACGACCAGGACAT
This sequence comes from uncultured Phycisphaera sp., assembly GCA_964543215.1. Classification (GTDB taxonomy): domain Bacteria; phylum Planctomycetota; class Phycisphaerae; order Phycisphaerales; family Phycisphaeraceae; genus CAZIXN01. The sequence continues at coordinate 18,594 of CAZIXN010000025.1, read as the reverse complement.
CGTCGTCGACACCACCGGCTCGCCCACCGGCCTGACCACCGCCCTCCAAATGGTCCGCCCCCGCGGCACCGTCGTCCTCAAAACCACCGTCGCCCCCCCGGAAGCGGCGAAGCCGAGGGCTGAGCAACGCGAAGCCACGGACTCCCCCGACCTTGCCCCCATCGTCGTCAACGAAATCACCGTCCTGGGCTCACGATGCGGCCCCTTCCGCGACGCCCTCGCCGCCCTCGCCAAACGCGACGTCGACGTCAACTCCCTCATCACCAGACGCATGAAACTCAGCCAAGGCGTCGACACCCTCCGCGCCGCCAACCAACCCGGCACCCTCAAAATCCTCCTCGAACCGTAAGAAAATCAAACCACCGATAGACACCGATAGACACCGATAAGCCAAAAAGCAACCGCAGATTTCGCAGATGACGCAGATTAAATGCCAAAAAACCCAGTCAATTTTGCTCTAGAAATCTGCGTCACCTGCGTCACCTGCTTCACCTGCTTCATCTGCGGTCCATTTTCTGCTTACTGATCGATGCCCATCCGTGTTCATCCGTGGTTTCAAATCTCACCCCGACACCAACCGATACAGCCGCGAACCGATCCGCGCTTCCTCGCGCGGCGATTCCCCCAGCGCCGCCGCACTCGCCGCAAACCCGCTCCGCGCCGCGCCCTCCATCGTCGCCGGCCACCCCGTGTCCGTCCAATCCCCCGCCACGAACAACCCCGGCGTCACGCCCGCCACCGCCGGCCGAAGCGCATCCACCCCCGGCAACACCGAAAACGTCGCCGACCGTTCCTTGATCACCCGCTGATGCACGCGCGACAGCGCCGCGCCCGCCGGCCCCACCACCCGACGCAACTCGTCGAACGCCAGCTGCGCCAGATCATCGTTGCTCATCGACACCGCCTCCCGCGCCGCGCTGATCACCCCGTGAAGATGCCGACACGCTCCCGGCCCGCCCACCAGCGTGCCCGGCTCACGCTCTTCCAACCGAACCAACCCCTGATCAAAAAACCAGTGCACCGGCCGACCCGGCAACACCACGTGCGGATGCGGCAACACCACGTGATCCACCGGATCGCGATTGCTCCGCACATACAGATGAATCCCCACGATCGGGCTGGTCTCAAACTCGTCCAGCCGCGCGAAACGCGCATCGGTCTCCACCAACCCCGCGGGCAACACCTCCCCCACGCGCTCGCTGGTCATCGCCAGCACCACCGCGTCCGCCTCGATCGTCTCGCCGGTGTTGAGCGTCACGCCCGCCGTCCGCCCGTTCGCAAAACGCACCGCCTCCACGCTCGTGCTCAAGCGCACGCCCCCGCCGTGCGCTTCGATCAGCGTTTGCGCCGAGCCATAGAGCTCCGCCAACGGACACGCCGAGAGCCCGACGTGATACGCATCCCCGGTCGCCAGCATCCCCTCCTGAAACACCTGCAGCGCGTAGCCCAGCGCCACGCGGTCGCACGTCTCGTTGCACGCCGACACCACGATCGGCGACCAGAACCGTTCGATCAGTTCTTCCGATTGCCCTTGTTCCACAAGCCAATCCGCAAACGACCGGTCGTTCAGCCGCCTGCGCTGCGCCGCCGTCGAACCCGCCTGCAACACTGCGAGCATCGCCCGGCTCACGTCCAGCCGCTGCCGCACGCTCAGCAACCCGAAGCGGATCATCGGCCGAACCAGATGCATCGGCGCCGGCAGGTCGTCGCCGCGGATCTCGTGCCACCGCGTCGGCTCATCGGGGTCGGCGAACCACAGCGTGTCGGTCCAGCGGATCTTCCCGTCAACGCCCAACCGGCCGTACAGATCCAGCAGCGCCGTGCACGCGCGCGTCAAGACGTGCTGACAATTGTCGATCAGCCGGCCGGTCTTCGGATCGTCCATCGACGACGCCCGCCCGCCCAACCGCGGACGCTGCTCGATGAGCGTCACCGCCGCCCCGCGCTGCGCCGCATCCACCGCCGCCGCAATCCCCGCGACGCCACCGCCCACCACCACGACTGCCCTGCGCTGCACATCCATGGGCGAAGTGTACGAAGCCCGCGGTCTGCGACCGCGGGACGATCCCCGGCGACAACCGCTCAAGCCCGAAGCGCCGCCGCCGCCAGCCACAGCTTCCGCCAACCCGGCAGCCGCACCCGCCTGCGCAGCACCGCCGAAGGATCGCGCGCGATCCGCTCGAGCAGCGCGCGGTACACCCCGGCAATCACTGCGCTGCTCCGCCGACACTCGACGTTCAAGTGCGACTCCAGCGCCGCCGACATCTCGTAGTAGCTCCGCGCCCGCTCCACCTGGAAACGCAGCAGCCGCGTCCACGCCTCGTCGCCGCCGCCGGAAGGATCGAACAGGCCGTCCGCCGCCAGGCCGAACCGTCGCAGGTCTTCCCGCGGCAGGTACAGCCGACCGCGCAGCGCATCTTCCCGCACGTCGCGGATGATGTTCGTGAGTTGCAGCGCCACGCCGCGGTACTGCGTGAGCTGCGCGATCGCCGGGTCGCCGTCGTGTCCCCACAGATGCACGCACACCGTGCCCACGGTCGAGGCGACGCGCGTGCAGTACACATACAACCCCTCGAACGCATCGAAGCCGCGGTGCGTCAGGTCGTCGCGCTGGCCGTCGAGCATCCCCCACAGCGGCGACGTCGGCAGCGCGAAGCGCTGACGCACGTACCGAAGCGCCGGCCACATATCTCCCTTCGGCAACGCCGCGTTGGGATTCAGCGCCGCGATCGTCTCCCCGCGGAACGCCTCCCACGCCGCCAGCCGCGCCGGCAGATCCCCCGCCACGTGACGCGCATCGTCGGGCACCGCCACCGGGCCGTCGCCCGTCGCGTCCGCCGCACGCATCCACGCATACACCGCAAACAGCGCCGAGCGCTTCGGCTCGGGCGTGAGACGCATGCCGTAGTAAAAGTTCCGCGCGTGACGCTTCGCGATCCGCCGCGCGTACGCCAGCGACTCGGCCACCTCCGGCGAGATCGACGGATCAAGCCCGCTCACGCCCCGCCGCCCCCGAGCGCCAACCGCATCAACAACCCGGCTCTCGTCGCTCGGCCAACACGCGGCCGACGCACCGGCGTGTCGAAACCCATCGCCCGCACCCGACGCAGCACCGCCTCGCCGCCGAGCGTGAATGCCTTCACCGGCTTCACGATGCCCGAGCCACGATCCAGCAACGGCCAAAGCCTCCGCCCTTGCCCAAACAACTTCTCCACGCGATCGCACAGGTCCGCCAGCGTCGCGCGGTACGCCCCCCCCAGCGCGGACAGCCCCGCCGAACCGCCGACGCACGCCGGGCAATCCGCTTCACCTTGGGACGTCTCACCCTTGGCTCGTGCGTCGTCGCGGATCATGCGTGCCAGCAATCCGACATCCAGGCCGTGCTTCATCGCAAGATCGCTCGGGAGGTACACGCGGTCGCGCTCCAGCGCGTCGCGCCGCACATCCTGCACGTGGTTGATCAGTTGCAGCGCGGTGCACGTCGCGTCGGCGTACGCGAATCGCTCGTGATTCTCCGGTGAATCGGCGTAGCCGCCGAGCATCAGCACCAGCCGGCCGACGGGGTTCGCGCTCAGCCGGCAGTAGCCGAGCAACTGCTCGTAGCGGTCGTACCGCGTCACCGTCTGATCCATTTCGAACGCGTCGAGCAGATCGTGAAACGGCTTGCCCGGCAGCCGGTGCTTCGTGATCGTGGAACGTAGCGAAAGAAAAATCGGGTGCGCCTGCCACGCGTTCGGATCTGCCAGACACGCGTCGAGTTGATCCCGCCAATCCCGCAGCGCCGCGAGCGCCTCGCCGGGCGAAGCCGCGTCGTCCGCAAGATCGTCCGACCACCGGCAGAACGCGTACACCGCCGCGAAGTCGTCCCGCAGCCGCCGGGGCAGCAGCCACGACAACACGCTGAAGTTTTCGCGATGCCCCCGGGTGTAACGACGGACCCACGCCGCGGACGAGTCCCGCGTTGCCACGATCGTCGGATGCGGGATGACGGCGGCGGCTTGCACGTGTTGAGCTTATGCCGCGGGTCAGCGTCGCGTAGCGTCGCGGCCGGGGACGATCGCGCGTCGCACGCCCGCGGACATCAGTGGCCCAAAAGGCCGCCCAGCCCGCCGTTGCCGCCGAAGTCGCCGAACGCCGACGGGTCGGGCAGGTCGAACTCTTTCGCGAGGTCGGCCATGATGCCGCGGACCATCGCCTGGCTCTTCTTGAGCGCATCGTTGGTGGCCTCGGTGATCAGCTCTTCGATCAGCTCGCGCGTCTTGCCGTCGGTGGCGCTCATCGACGCAACCATGCTCGGCTCGAGTTGCACCGACTTGATCTCCATCGTGCCGGTCGCCACGACGCGCACCGCCATGCCGCCGGCTTGGCCCGTGACGGTCTTGCGCTTGAGCTCTTCCTGAACCTGCGCGAAGCGGGCCTTGATCTCGTCCATCCGTCCGACGAGTTTGCCAAGGGCTTGAAGATGTTTGAAGTTGTCGAACATGCGGGAAGTGTAGGTGCTCCGCCGGCCGCCGACTCACTCCGCGGGCGCGTCCGGGTTTGGGGACGCGTCGATCGCTTTCGGCGGTTCGTCCTTGCGGGCGTCCACGAGGATCGCATCGGGGAACACATCGAAGGCGTCGCGGACCAGGGGCAGGCTGAGCGCATCGCGCCGATCGACGACCCCGCCGGCCGAACCGGTGCGCGAGCCGGCGGGCGAGTCGGGGACGGCGGCGGCGCGTTGTTCGTCGCGCTGCTGCGCAGTGGGCGGGGCAGCCAGCGTGACGCGGACGGGCGTGCCCGAAAGTCGGGTGAGGTGCTGGCCGAGGCGTTCGAGGCGCGGCGCCGTGGCGAAGCGCAGCGCGTGCCCGGCCGAGGCTTTGGGCGCGAGCGTCGCGTGGGCGGGGCGCTGCGCGACGTCGATGCCGCGGAGTTCGAAGTGGTCCAGCCACGCGGCGGAGTTGTGGTGGCCGACGTCGGCCATGAGCGTCGCCCAGAGCGCCGCGGGATCGTCGAGCGACGCGGCGGGTCTGGCCGGCGTTGCGTCTTGACCGCCAGAATCGGTTGCTTCGCTGGTGCGCGGCGTGTCACCGCGACCGTCGGAACCGCTTGCGTCAGCGGTCAGTTTTTTTTTTGGCCGCCCGAAGCGACCGGGCCGCCGCTGAGCAGGGCCGACACGTCCGCCATCTTCTCGGCCAGCGCGAGGCGGACCACCGTCGCGTCCAGCAGCGCCCGCGGCGTCGCCGAGTTCTTCGCGTGTCGGCCGAGGTTCTCCAACAGCGCGATGGCGTACACCAACCCCGGCGCGTCGAAGCGTTGCGCCTGTTCGTTGGCCTTGGCCTTGGCGTCGTCGCTGAGCTCGATCAGCGTCGAATTGATGCCGCACGCCGCGATGAGCATGAGTTGCCGCAGCCGCTCGATCAGCACATCGGTGAGCTGATCCTGACCGAGCCCGCGCTTGAGCAGATCGTCCGTCGCTTCGAGCGAGCCCTTCACGTCGCCGGCCGCGATGGCGTCGACCAGCCCGGCGATCAGCGCCGTATCCGGCAGGCCGAGCATTTCTTCCAATGTTTTCGCCGTCAGCGGCGACGAACCCGTGGCCAGCAGCCGATCCATCAGCGACAGCGCATCGCGCATCGAGCCGTTGCCCAGGCGGGCGACCTGCCACACCGCTTCGTCCTGGGCCTCGACGCCTTCCTGCTTGAGCACGTCGCGGAGGTGCTCGGCGATTTTCGCGGTGGGGATGTTGTGGAAGTCGAAGCGCTGGCAGCGCGACTGGATCGTCGCGGGGATTTGTTGGGGTTCGGTCGTGCAAAGAATGAACTTCACATGCGACGGGGGTTCTTCCATCACCTTCAACAAGGTGTTGAAAGCGTCCTTCGTGAACATGTGCACTTCGTCAATGATGTAGATCTTGAAACGGGCATTGCCCGTCGGCGACAAACCTGCCTTCGAGATCAGTTCACGCGCATCCTCCACCTTGCGGTTGCTCGCGCCGTCGATTTCGATCACATTCAAATCGTCACCGCGCATGATGGCGTCGGCCATGCGTTGCTGGACATCCTGTGCGGGGTAGTCGAAGTGTTCGTCCTTGGGCGCGTCGGGCACGGTGTCGGGCGCGTTGAGGGCGCGGGCGAACAGCCGGGCCATCGACGTTTTGCCCACGCCGCGCGTGCCGGTGAAGAGGTAGGCGTGCGCGACCCGGCCGGACTTGATGGCGTTGATGAGCGTCTGCGCGACGCCGCGTTGCCCGACGACGGCGTCGAAGCGTTGGCTGCGGTAGCGGCGTGCGAGGACGGTGTAGGACATGGGAGTCAATCAAGAAAATCAGGGAAAGCTGGAAGATCAAGAAAATAGGGCAAGCCGACAAGGCCGTGTCCGGATTTTCTTGATCTTCTTGATTTTCTGCATTTTCTTAATCTTGCTTCGCCGCGTGACGGACGGCCAGGACACCGGCGGCGCCGGGCCGACGACGCTGAGGGCTGCTCCGGTCAAGGCCTGACCCGATTCACGAGCCGACCCACGCACCGGGCCCGGCCGTCCGTCACGCGGCGTCGCCACGCATCTGCCGACGAGGGCAGCGCCGCGATCGCCGAACCGCACACGCTATCGCCACGCCCATGCAACGGCAAACCCGCGCCGCACCGAAAGCCCGGAGACCCCCATCCCCGGGCTCTAACGCGCCGCCCCCCCGTATCATGCAGCCATCATGATCCTGGTCATCCTCCGCGGCGCGTTCCTCATCCTGGTCGCCGCGGTCATCACGCTCTACGTCAACGCCGACTTCCAGTGGGCCGCCGACGCCGGCTTCGGCCAGGTCGTCGCCATCATCGCCGCCGCCATCGCCGTCGCCGCCACCGTCATCGCCATCGACGTCGGCACGAAAACCAAAAAACTCTCCGCCGTCTCGGGCGTGTTCCTGGGCCTGATCGCCGGCCTGCTCGCCGCCTACGCGCTGTCCTTCATCGTCGATCTCGTCGGCGTCTACGCCGCGCCCGCCGAAACCGACAATCCCGTCCGACGCGAAGCCTTCCTCGACCTCTTGCGCGGCGTCAAGGTCATCATCGGCCTGGTCACCTGCTACATCGCCATCAGCCTGGTCATTCAAACCAAGGACGACTTCCGCTTCGTCATCCCCTACGTCGAGTTCGCCAAGGAAGTCCGCGGGTCGCGCCCGACGCTGCTGGACACCTCGGTCATCATCGACGGCCGAATCCTCGACGTCCTGGGCACGCACATCATGCAGGGCGAGCTGATCGTCCCGCGCTTCGTGCTCGACGAGTTGCAAGCCCTCAGCGATTCGCAGGACAAACTCAAACGCAACCGCGGTCGCCGGGGCCTGGAAATCCTCAAGAAACTTCAGGAAAACGACTCGCTCGAAGTCCGACTCGAAACCCACGACGCCGAAGGCGTCGGCGTGGATGCGCAACTCATCGACCTGGCGCAGCGCCTCAAGGCCCGCGTCATGACCAACGACTTCAACCTCAACAAAGTCGCCGAACTCCGCAGCGTTGAAGTCATCAACATCAACGAACTGGCCAACGCCCTCCGCCCCGTCGTGCTCCCCGGCGAGCACATGCACGTCAAGCTCGTCAAGCCCGGCGAGTCGCCCAAGCAAGGCGTCGGCTACCTCGACGACGGCACGATGGTCGTCGTCGAAAACGGCCGCGAACACCTCGGCCAGGCCGTCGACCTGGTCGTCACCAACGCCATCCAGACCAGCAGCGGACGCATGATCTTCGGCAAATTCGCCCACGAAGACGCCGACGATTCGCAGGTCGGCCTGGTCGATTCGGCGATGGGACTCCGCCCGATCGCCGTCTCCTCCGACCGCGACGCCGGCGACGACCCCAACGTCGAAACCCGCACGCTGCCGCCGTCCACGCCCCCCGGTGCGCAGGGTCCTTCCGGCCCGCAAGGCCCCGGCGAACGCCCCCGCCCCACCCGCCGCAACCCGCGACGCGGGTGAGCAACCCGTTCAACGAGCCGCGACCGTGAGGGAGCGGGGCCCGCCGCAGAAGCGTTTGTTTTCTCGAGAGGTCTTCGTCTTCGATTTCGTGCGACACGGTGCGCTTCCGCGACATGCCCCGCTCCCTGACGGTCGCGGCTCGTCGGCCCACCACGCCTACGCTGGGGCATGACCACCGACTCCTCTTCCGGCCCGTCGTCCGAAAAACACGAAACGCTGCCGACGCAAATCAACGACCAGGACCGCAGCAGCCAAGGAGGCCCGCCCGGATGGATCGCCTTCTCCATCATCGCCGGGATGTTTGTGCTCGGCGTCTTCGCGATGCTGCTGCTGTTCGGCGTGTTCAGTTGACGTTGCCGTAAAGCCAGGGGATGGCCATCCCCTGGCTCTACGCCACCCCGACCACCGCGATCCCCGCGGCGTCCGCCGCTTTGAGCACCGCGGGCTTGTCCACCAGGATCACGCGGCCCGCTTCCAACGCCAGGCACACCGCGCCGGCCGCCGCCAACTTCTCGATCGTCCAAACGCCCACCGTCGGGACATCGAACCGCATGTCCTTCCCCGGGCCGCCGCCCTTGCACAGCGTCCATCCACGCCCGCGGCTGAGGTGCCCCGCGCGTTCGATCAGCGCATCGGTGCCCTCGATCGCCTCGACCGCCACGATGTCCTTGCCCCGCACCGCCACCGCCTGACCGACGTCCAGCGCGTTGAGCTGCATCAGCACCGGCCAGGCCATCGAGATATCACTCTGCATCCCGGCGCTCGGCGGCGTCCGCGTCATCACACCCGCAACCGACAGATGCTCCGGGATGTACGCCGTCGTGTCGATCAGGTTCACTCCCAGCAACGAAAGCTCATCCGCGATGCCCCGCAGCATCGTCTGGCTCCGACGATCCTTCCGCAGCTTCCAGACAAACAACCGGATCACCCGCCAATCCGGCAAGCCGCGCACGATGCCGATCGGATCGTACATCACCGTCTTGCCCACCCGGCCGACCATGATCGCTTCCTGCGCCCCCTGTTTCCGCAGCCAACCCGCCCACGCATTGACCCGCAAAAGCGGAAACGCTCGATACGCCAACGCGAGTTGCGCCACTTCACCCGCCGCCCCGCCGCCCCCGCCGTTGAGCCCGACGCACACCACTTGCCGATTCCGCGCAAGCAC
>CAZIXN010000025.1:1298-9381 GCA_964543215.1 uncultured Phycisphaera sp. | reverse complement strand
CAGATGCCCTGGAACTGGACGCGGTCGGGGGCGACCCAGATGGGTTCGTACTTTTCGTTGGCGGGCTGGAGGCGGACCCGGCCGTCCTTTTCCTTGGAGTAGAACTTGAGCGTGGCTTCTTCGCCGTCGACCAGGGCGACGACCATGTCGTTGGTGCGGGGCGCGCCTTCGAGTTTGCGGCAGATGACGAAGTCGCCGTCGGCGATGTGGGCGTCGATCATGGAGTCGCCGCGGACTTTGAGGACGAAGGTGGTGCCGCCGACGCTCTGGCCGCGCGGGGGCGCGAAGAGTTCTTCGAGGTCGAGGTGTTCGCGGGTTTCGATGGCTTCGATCGGTGAGCCGGCCGCGATCGAGCCGACCAGCGGCAGGCGGAGGTTGGAGGATTCGTCGGGGAGGCTGAGGTCAGGGGAGACTTCCAAAGAGCGCGCTTTGTTTTTTTGCCGGACCAGGGCCCCCTTCTTGATGAGCGCTTCGACGTGCTCGAAGACGGTGACCTTGGAGACGCCCAGTTCGTCGGCGAGCTCCTGCATCGTCGGTGAATAGCCCCGGGTCAGCCGGGTCTCGCGGATGCGGTTGAGGATTTTGAGTTGCTTGGGGGTGAGGTTGAGGGCCATGCTGGGGGCTCCGAGGGTGGGGAAGCAGGGGGGTGGGATGCAGGTGCACCGTGGGTGCGGCGGGCGGGATGATGGCGACGACGAGTTTGTTCACGTCGTCGGGGGTGACGGCGGCGACGATGAGCCGGCGATGGGCGGCGTGGTCGTGGGCGAGGTCGGCGACGGCGAGGTGTTGGGCGTCGAGCCAGGCGGCCGCGGCGAGCAGGAGTTCGGGGCGGGTCGCGTTGCCGGTGCGTCGGCCGGCGGCGTCGTAGGTGCCGGCCCCGGGCAGCAGCGGGCTGGGCGTGAAGCGGTCGGCGGGGCGGTGCGGGGCGGGCGACGCGGCGGCACGGACGGTGTCCGAGGGCTGCGGCGGGGCGTGGTGGAAGCCTTCGTGGTAGCCGGCGTGTCCGCCGTTGGAGTCGGTGTCGCCGCCGGCCTGAGCGTTGGCGTGGGGGCGGGGGTCGCGGACCAGGCCGGTGCCTCGGCCGACGTATTGCGAGCGGTAGTCGCCGCCGGGTCCGAGCATGAGAAGCGGTGCGGTCATGGGGTCATCTCCAGGAACGGGGCAAAGAAGGGCTGAACAAGCGATTTCAAGGCTCCGGCCGATTCCACATCTTGTGGTCTGGCCGGCCGGTGCCCCCATAGGTTCGTCGCGGGGGCGATCGCTCCATCAGCTTTTGCTGCGTTCCTGTTCGGCTAACGTTCTATCCGAACTTGAACCAAACGTCAAGATGTGGATTCGCGTGGAAAAACACGGGAAAGCGGCGGGCCTGCCCGTGTTCAGCCCGGCGGGGCGTGCGAAACACCCGCGGCTTATCGGAGCGGGTTGGCGGCTTCTTCGTCGGCGTCCCGAGCCGCTTCTCCCGCCGGATGCATCGCGTCCCGGGCCCGCTGCACCCACCCGGCCAACCACGCGTCGGCCTGGTCGAGCGGGACGGGCTCGAGGTTCGGCCGGTAATCCGCCGCCAGCGCGTGCAGCGCCGCGAACACCGGCCGGGCAAACGCGACTTCCTCGTCGCTCCAGCCCGCGTGCCCCGACCACAGCAACATCCGCCGCACGCCGTGCGCCCGGTCGTGCATCAGACCCGCCGCCCACGCCCAACGCCAGCTCGCGACGTCGACGCCCTCGGGCCGGCCGTCGTCGGGGTTGTTGTACCAAGGGGCCACGTCCGCCGACCACGCCAGCGCCGACCGCACCTTGTTTCGCTGATCCGCCCACGTTTGCGCCAACGCCGCTTCCGCAGACAGGCCGCGGTAACGATTCCCTTTGACGTCTTTCAGATACGTCACCGGGCTGGACCATCGCCCCGCCACCCGCTCGGTCGGTCCGGCCGGCCAGCCGTTGAGGTCGAACGTCGGCCAGGCCCGCAGCGATTCGCCGTAGTTGCTCGAAGGCAGCGCCCGGCCGAACGCCTGCTCCGTCGGCTCAAAGACCGAACGCCGCAGCGCCTGCGACCGCCGCTCGCCCGCCCAAACGTTGAACGCATGCACCGCTTCGCGGTACTGCGCGTGTCCGGGATGCAACGCTGCCGCACCCAGCGACCGCAACGCCGGCGGCATCGCGTCACCGGCCTGGGCGAACACCTGCTCGACATCCTGCCGATACGCCGCCGGGTTGCCCTGACCCTCCCGTCGCCCCAAACGCCAGCGGTCCGCCCCGCCTTCGTAATCCAGCACCACGAAGTCCGGCTCCACGCCCTCGACGTTCAGCCGCTGCATCACCCGCCGCACCAGCTGCTCGGTGTGCTCAACGAACCCGCCCCGCCGCAGCGCCTCGCCGGCGTGACCCTCGGGGAACAGCCCCCGCGGCGCGCCCGGGCGCATCGGGTCCGCCGTCCCGCCGACATACCAAAAGAAAAGCGCCAACTGCCCCTCGTGCAGCCGGCCCGCATCCCGCAACTCATCGATCTTCCGCAGCACATCCCGCGCGATCTCGTGGTCCGGCCGGGCGGTGTGATAGTTCGTCCCCGTCCGCTTGGGTTTGTGGCCGTAATTGAAGTCGACCCAGACCATCGGCGTCACGCCGGGGATCCGCGCCGCCGTCTGCGCCCGCCACGACCAGACGACCAGATCGCCGGGCGTCGCGCGTGTGCCCGACGAAGCAGGCTGACCCTCGGTCCCCGCCAACGACGCGCAACCCACCACGCTCAGCGCCGCCGCCAGCCAGGCCAACAACCCGGCCCGACGGCTCCCCCGCTTGATTCCATCCCGACGCACGACCATCGACAATCCCTTCATGATGCCAACCTCCCGGAAGACGTCCACGCCCGGCTGACCCGCACGACCCTCCGCGCGACCTCGACCGAACCACACGCGATCGTATGACCAGCGCAAATCGCGCACCGCATTGTTGCGCAAGGCCGGACGCCGCGACGATGTCACACCACCGCCAGCACGTACGCCACGTTGATCGCGTTGAAACCCGCGTGCACCCCAATCGCCGGCCAAAGCGAGCCCGTCCGTTCATACAACCACCCGAAACACACCCCCAACAACCACAACGCCGGCAACGCCATCGCCGGCACCGCCCCCAGATGCACCGACGCAAAAAACACCCCCACCCCCAGCAACATCGGCCAACGCCAACTCGGCCCCGCCGCGTTCACCAGCGTCGTCTGCAGAAAACCCCGAAAAAACAACTCCTCCAGCAACGGCGCCACCACCACCGTCGACCCCAGCAGACCCAGCATCACCGCCCAGTCGCCCCGGTCACGCAACGCCGCATACGCCTCGAGCAACTCATGCTGCACCCTCGGCGGCTCGTGGCCCAGCAGCAACATCAGCACGGCCATCACCTGCTGCGTCGCCAGGAACAGCAGCACCACCGCCGGAAACCCCAGCACCACCGCAGCCGTGCCCCGCCAACCCGGCCGAGCCCAAAGCCCCAGCACGCCCGGCCAACCCGGCGTTCGGCTCGAACGCCACAACCACCACGCAATCGGCGGGCCGAAGATGCACAACTGCCCCAACACCATCGCCCACGCCGAGGGCAACGCGATCTCGACCGACTCCAAATCATCCGCCGGCGATCGTCCCGCCAACCCCGTCGTCACCGCGCCCGCCAGCACCAGACCCATCGCCCACAACCACAGGCCCACCAGCAGGTCCATCCACGTCAATCCCACGTCCCGCCGGGGCGACGCCGTCAAGCGCCGCTGCGACAACACGCCCGTCGCCGCCAACAACCCCAGCAACCCCGCCGCCATCGGCACCACACCCCACGCGACCCACACCGCCCACGCCGGCTCGGCCACCGCCGTATCCACCACGACATCGGTCTGAACCAGGACAGCACGCATCGCAACCACAACCTTAGCCGCAGGTCAACGACCTGCGCGTGTCTGCCGCGTGACCGGCGCATGCCCGCGACGCTCGCGCAGGCCGTCGGCCTGCGGCTGCCAATCCCGCCGAATTGCTTCCGCCGCTGGAGATTCCTACCCTTGACGATTCGGGCTGTGTCGAACGACACGGCCACCACCGCCGATTGAACCACCCACGCCGCGCGGCGGCTCTTCCGTCCGCGACGCGTCACCACAGGGGTTTTCTGGATGTCGATGCTCCCGTCGTGGTCCCCGTTTTTCCAGCCCAAGGTCCGCATGCAGGGCCGGGCCATTCAGATGGCCAAGAAGGTCCGCCGCGAAGCCCCGCAAGACGGCGAAGTCCTGCGCGCCCGGGTCGACGACCTTTCCGAATCCGTCGGCACGCAGACCGTCACCATCGCCCCCGAACCCGACAACCCCAAAAAGGCCGACGCCCAGTGCGGCTGCCCGCTGTTCAACGCCGGCCAACTCTGCCAGCACATCTGGGCGTCGCTGCTGGACCTCGCCCAGCACGACCACGACCCGGCCCTGGGCTACTCCCTGCCCGAGATGCTCAAGCTCAAGCCCGGCGCGCCCAAAGCCCGCAAGCGCGACGCCGCCTCGGCCAACGTCTTCAAATCCACCGAGCCGCGCTGGATGTCCCGGCTCACCCTGCTCAAACCCGGCACCACCGAAGAACGCGCCCGCAACGGCGCCATGAACGCGCTGGCCAACGCCCAGCGACAGGTCTGCTACGTCGTCCTCCCGGGCGCGTCCCGCCGCAACCGCGGTCTCATCGTCGAACTCCAGCAGCGCTCCGCCATCGCCACCGGATGGAGCAAGCCCAAGCCGCTGCGCCTCAGCGCCGACAACCTCGACACGCTCGGCGACCCCATCGACCGCGAGCTCGGAGCCATCCTCATCGGTGCCGCCCGCCACAGCGACGACAACCCCATGAGCACCCGCATGCCGCGCTCGGTAAGCAGCCAGCACGCGACCTACAAGCTCACCACCGGGGCCCAGCGCGCCATCCTCCGCCGCATGATCGCCACCGGCCGGTGCTTCGTGGACGTCGGCGATGAAGAACGCGAGGAACAGAAACTCCGACAACTCCGCTGGGAAGACGACGTCGAGCAGGCCGCCGCCGCCGTTTCCGGCCAACCCGTCAATCGCCGGCCGGCCGCGTGGGTGCCCTGGCTGGTCGGCCGACCCGTCACCGGCGGGCTCCGCCTGGACATGCAGCTCCGCCGCGACGGACGCCGCGTCGCCGCCACCCGGCCGCTGCTGTGCCTGGGCGGCGGCGACGGCCTGGTGATCTTCGACGAACCGCTGGACCGCATGCGCCGCAAACGCACCTTCGCCGTCGCCGGCCGACTCGACGACCGCGAAGCGTTCTCCTGGCTGGCGCAGTTCCGCGACGAACGCTTCGCCGACGACGCCGAGGGATACGAACCCGAACCGCTCGATGAAGGTCCGCCGCGCGACGGCGAAGAAGCCGTCGGCGAAGGCGACGGCCTGCACGACGCGCAGGGCGGCATGCTCGTCCCCGAGGCCGACGTCGCGCCGTTCCTCGAACGCCTCTACCTGTTGCCACAACTGCCCGAGCTGGACCTGCCCGACGGCCTGGGCTACGCCGAGCAGCGCATCGAGCCGCGACCCATGCTCGAGCTCTTCAGCCCCGGCACCGGACAAGCCACCGAACTGGGCGCCACGCAGAAGTCGCACCTGGCCGGACGCATCCGCTTCGACTACGGCGGCTCCCGCGTCTCCCCCGCACAGGCCGGCCGATTCGTCCCCGTCGCCACCGAAAACGGCGCGGCCACCAGCGAAGCCGGCGTCGACCCAACGCCCGCCGACGCTCGCCAACGCCCCACCCGCAACACCGCGCCCCAACTCGACGAAGCCACCACCGCCCTGCTCGACCGCGACGACCAGGACACGACACCCGGCGACGCCGAAGCGCCGGACCTCACCGACGACTTCGCCGAACTGGGCGACCTGTCCGACACCCGAAAACTCATCCGCCGAAACTTCCGCGCCGAACGCGAAGCCATCGAGCAGACCGCCGGCCTGGGACTCCGCGCCTCCGCCGCCGCGCCCGACGCCATCCTCCTGCCCTCCAAGCACGTCCCCGTCGCCGTCTCCCGACTGCTCGCCCAGGGATGGGCCGTCTTCGCCGACCAGAAGCTCCTCCGCACCGCCGGCCCGCCCGCCCTGTCCATCTCCTCGGGCATCGACTGGTTCGAGCTCCGCGGCGAGGTCACCTTCACCGACGACAACGGCGACCAACAAACCATCAGCCTGCCCGCCATCCTCCAGGCCGCCCGCGCCGGCCGGCTCATGATCGAACTCGGCGATGGCTCCCAGGGCATCCTCCCCGAACAGTGGCTCGCCGAGCACGGCCTGCTCACCGCCATGGGCGAACTCCAGGGCGACCACCTCCGATTCTCCGCCTCTCAGGCCGCGCTGCTCGACGCGCTGCTCGACGATCAGGAACTCGCCCAGGTCGACGACGCCTTCAAGCAGGCCCGCGAAGCACTCCGCGGATTCGACGGCATCCACGCCGCACAGCCACACCCCGACTTCCAGGGCACCCTCCGCGCCTACCAGCAGCACGGCCTGGGCTGGTTCACCTTCCTCCGCCGCTTCGGCATGGGCGGCGTCCTCGCCGACGACATGGGCTTGGGCAAAACCGTCCAGGTCCTCGCCATGCTCCAGCAACGACGCAAGGAACTCGGCAAAGACGCCCCGCCCTCGCTCATCGTCGCGCCACGATCGGTCGTCTTCAACTGGATCGACGAAGCCGGAAAATTCACCCCCGACCTCAAGCTCCTGGCCTACACCGGCCCCGAACGCGACGCCGAACTCAAACGGCTCAACGACTACGACCTCATCGTCACGTCTTACGGCCTGATGCGCCGCGACGTCGAAAAACTCCGACCGCTCACCTTCGACTACACCGTCCTGGACGAAGCCCAGGCCATCAAAAACCCCAGCAGCCAAAGCGCTAAAGCCGCTCGACTGCTCGACGCCCGGCACCGCCTCGCGCTCACCGGCACGCCCGTCGAAAACCACCTGGGCGACCTGTGGTCCATCTTCGAATACCTCAACCCCGGCATGCTCGGCGCCAACGCCAAGTTCGCCGACCTGGTCCGCGGCGCCACCGCCACCGTCCAGGCCGACCAACTCGCGCCCCCCACCGCCACACCGACGATCATCGAGTCCGCGAGCGAAGCGTCGGGGGCCGACGACGACGCCGACGACGCGCCCACCGAAGAATCCACCAAAGCCAAAGCCTCGCCGCTGCATCAGCTCGCCAGCGCCCTGCGCCCCTTCATCCTCCGCCGCACCAAAGCCCAGGTCCTCTCGGACCTGCCCGCCAAGACCGAGCAGACCATCGCCTGCGAAATGGAACCCGCGCAGCGCAAGGTCTACGACGACCTGCGCACCTACTACCGCGGCACCCTCATCAACCAGCTCGACGCCGACGGCGTCACCGCCGGCAAATCCCTGGGCCGCAGCGCGTTCATGGTCCTCGAAGCCTTGCTGCGCCTCCGACAGGCCGCGTGCCACCCCGCGCTCATCGACAAGGCCGGCATCAACACCAAGGACGCCCCCTCCGCCAAGCTCGACGCCCTCATGGAAATGCTCAGCGAGATCGTCGCCGAAGGCCAGAAGGCCCTGGTGTTCTCGCAGTTCACCTCCATGCTCGGCCTGGTGAAAGAACGCTTCGAACAGCAGGGCGTCCGCTACGCCTACCTCGACGGCCAGACCCGCAACCGCCGACAGGTCGTCGAAGAATTCCAGACCGACCCGGACCTCTCGGTGTTCCTGATCTCCCTCAAGGCCGGCGGCGTCGGGCTCAACCTCACCGCCGCCGAATACGTCTTCATCCTCGACCCCTGGTGGAACCCCGCCGTCGAAGCCCAGGCCATCGACCGCACCCACCGCATCGGCCAAACCAAGCCCGTCTTCGCCTACCGCATGATCTGCGAAGACACCGTCGAACAGCGCATCCTCGAACTCCAGAAACGCAAACGCGACCTGGCCGAAGCCATCGTCGGCGGCGAAGAAAACGTCCTCTCCTCACTCACCCGCGACGACCTCGAACAACTCCTGGCCTGACCCACAGGTAGCCGCAACCCCACGGGTTGCGCGGAGCACCGTCCGCGCCTCCAAGCACGCGCA
>CAZIXN010000025.1:0-1198 GCA_964543215.1 uncultured Phycisphaera sp. | reverse complement strand
AACGCCGTCGTCGGCCAGTCCGGCGGACCCACCGCCGTCATCAACCAGTCCCTCGTCGGCGTCGTCGAGCAGCTCCGCGCCCAAGCCGCCTTCGACGGCAGAATCCTGGGCGCGCATCACGCCGTCTCGGGCATCGTCAAGAACGACTACCTCGACCTCACCGACACGCCCATGGACGTGCTCAACCGCGTCGCCGAAACTCCCTCCTCGGGCCTGGGATCGTCGCGCGACAAGCCCGATGCCGACTACTGCCAACGCATCTTCGAGTCCTTCGCCAAGCAGGATGTCCGCTACTTCTTCTACGCCGGCGGCAACGACTCCTCCGACACCTGCCGCATCATCGCCGAGATGGCCCAGTCCTCGGGCTACGACCTCAAGGCCTTCCACGTCCCCAAAACCATCGACAACGACCTGCCCGTCAACGACCACACGCCCGGCTTCGGCTCCGCCGCCAAGTTCGTCGCCCAGGCCTTCATGGGCGACAACCTCGACAACGCCGCCCTGCCCGGCATCAAAATCAACATCGTCATGGGACGACACGCCGGCTTTTTGACGGCGGCCTCCATGCTGGGTCGCCGTGAGGGAACCCACGACGGCCCGCACCTCATCTACGTCCCCGAAGCCTCGTTCTCCGAAGAAAAGTTTTTAGCCGACGTCGAACGCGTCTACACCAGGCTCGGCCGATGCCTCATCGCCGTCTCCGAAGGCATCCACGACCAGGACGGCACGCCCATGATGGTCAAGCTCCAGGACGAAGTCGAGAAAGACTCGCACGGCAACGTCCAACTCTCCGGCTCGGGCGCGCTGGGCGACATCCTCAGCGACCTCGTGAAAAACAAGCTCGGCAAAAAACTCAACCAGAAGCTCCGCGTCCGGGCCGACACCTTCGGCTATTTACAGCGTTCTTTCGTCGGGTGCGCTTCAGAAGTCGACCAACGCGAAGCCCGCCGAGCCGGTGTCGAAGCCGTCAAAGCCGCGTTCCACTCCGGAAGGCCGTCGGGCTCGATCGCCATCGTCCGCACCAGCGACACGCCCTACACCGTCGAGTACCGCACCATCGACATCCGTGAAGTCGCCGCCAAGACCCGCCACCTCGACCTGAAATACGTCAAGGACGGCTGCGACATCGACGCGTCGTTCAAGACCTACCTGGCCCCGATCGTCGGCGAGCTGCCGACCGTCGAAACCCTGATCTGAC
>CAZIXN010000024.1:0-22705 GCA_964543215.1 uncultured Phycisphaera sp. | reverse complement strand
TGCTTATCGGTCGTGCTCCGAGCGATCGGGGTGTGAATTCGCCTGCTTTTCAGGGGAATCTGAGATTTTTCGTTTGCGCCGCTTAAGCCGGTGTTTTTGTCCGTCGATGTCGAACGTGTTGCCCGGCCCGGTAGGTCCGGCGCGACGCGAGGTTGACCCGCTCCGAACAGAGTCGGGTTCCGCGTCAAGGGCATCGAAGGCCGACGTTCGGCCTTCACACCTTGCATCCGGCGAGTCAGGCCAGGGACTGGTGACCACGCGGAAGGAATCGAGACCCTTTTCAGAGGCAAATGAACCATGAGTCGCATCAACACCAACGTCAGTTCCCTTCTCTCGCAACGCGTTCTGAGTCAGAACAACGCGTCGCTCAACAAGTCGCTCGAACGGCTGAGCACCGGCCTGCGGATCAACCGCGGTGCCGATGACCCCGCCGGTCTGATCGCTTCGGAGTCGCTCCGCAGCCAGCAGGTGAGCATCAGCGCCGCCATCGGCAACGCCGAGCGTGCCGACCAGGTCGCCAACATCGCCGAAGGCGGTCTGCAGGAGGTCAACTCGCTGCTGCTGGAAGTCCAGTCGCTCGTGGGTCAGTCCGCCAACGAGGCCGGCCTGTCTGAAGACGAGAAGCAGGCCAACCAGCTGCAGATCGACTCGATCCTCCAGACCATCGACCGGATCGCCCAGACCACCAGCTTCCAGGGCACCAAGCTGCTCAACGGCACCTACGACTTCCAGATCACCGGCCAGGCCACCACGGTCGAAGACGTCCGCGTGAACGCCGCCAAGATCGCCTTTGGCGACACCCGGGACGTGGACGTGCTGGTCACCCAGTCCGCCCAGCAGGCCGGCTTCTTCCTGTCCGCCGGTGCCGCCGCGTTTGACCTCAGCGCCGCCGGTGCGTTGTTCACCGTCGACGTGGCCGGCGCAAACGGCTCGCGGCAGTTCTCCTTCGGCTCGGGCACCACGCTTGCCGACGCCCGCGACGCCATCAACACCTTCTCCGACGTGACCGGCGTGTCCGCCGCGACCTCGGGCACGGGCATCCGTCTGGACTCCATCGGCTTCGGCTCGAGCAGCTTCGTCTCGGTGCAGGTCAACAATGCCGGCGGTCAGGCCGGCTCGATCCTCGCCCTGGCGTCCAACAACACCAACGCCGCCATCACCGTCGGCGCCACCGCCTTCAGCGCCGCCAACACGCCGGTCCGCGACACGGGTAAAGACATCGGGGCCGTGATCAACGGCGTCGCCGCCACCTCCGATGGCAAGACCGCCCGTATCGCCACCGACTTCCTGGACATCGAGCTGGACCTCACCACCGCCGGCGCTCAGGCCACCGGTGCGATCAACGCGGTCACCATCCAGGGCGGCGGAGCCAACTTCAACCTCGGCCCCAACGTCGACATCGGCAACCAGGTGTCCATCGGCCTGGGCAACGTCGCGGTCCGCAACCTCGGCACCCAGTCCAACGGCTTCCTCGACACCCTCGGCGCCGGCAAGGGCAACAACGTCGTCGACGGCGACCTGACCACCGCCCAGAAGATCGTCAACGACGCGATCGCTCAGGTCTCCGGCCTCCGCGGCCGCATCGGTGCCTTCCAGAAGAACACCGTCGGTGCGACCATCCGTTCGCTGGGCGTCGCCCTCGAGAACACCGCCGCCGCCGAGTCCGCCATCCGCGACACGGACTTCGCTCAGGAAACCGCCGAGCTCACCCGGTCGCAGATCCTGCAGCAGGCCTCGACCAACGTGCTGGGCATCGCCAACAGCCAGCCGCAGTCGGCCCTGTCCCTGCTCTAAAGCAAGGACCGCAAACGAAAGTGGAGAAAGCGACCCCCGCCCAAAGGCGGGGGTTTTCTTTCGCGCGGAGTCTTGAGTCCTGAGTCTTGAGAGGTGAGTCTGGAGAGGTGAGTCTTGAGATGACGCATCTGGGATTCTCTGGCTCAACCCTCAACCCTCAAGACTCAAGTCTCAAGACTCATCCCTATCTTGCCCCCATGCGCATGCTCCTCCAACGCGTCGCCCACGCCTCGGTCACCGTCGATGATCAAATCGTCGGAAAAATCCAGCGCGGCTACCTCGTCCTGCTGGGTATCACGCACGGCGACACGACGGCCACCGCCGATCGACTCTGCGACAAACTCGTGAAGCTCCGGCTGTTCCCCGACGACGACGGCCGGTTCGACCGCAGCGTGCTCGACATCAACGACGAAAAGGCCGGCGGCGTGCTGGTCGTCTCGCAGTTCACGCTCTACGGCAACCCGAAAAAGGGCAACCGCCCGAGCTTCACCGACGCCGCGCCCCCGGAAGTGGCGAAGCCGTTGTGCGACTACGTCGTTGATGCGTTGAAGCGGCGCGGCGTCGCCGACATCCAGGCCGGCGTGTTCGGCGCGGACATGCAAGTCGAACTGCTCAACGACGGCCCGGTGACGCTGATGCTCGACAGCGACACGCGGTGAATCACGGCGTGGCTTGACGCTCCGCCGCGCCGTCGAAGCTGCGGAACCAACGCGACCACGCCGGGCTGGTGAACTTGCCGTTGTGGAAGCTCACCGCGATGAACTTCGCCTTGCCGGTGATGTGTTCGCCGCGGACGAACACGGGCGTGCCACCGTCCAGGTCGCCGTACGCCTGCCAGTAGTACCGCGAGTCCAGCGAGTTGTCGCGGTTGTCGCCGATCATCAGGTACTCGTCGTCCTTCCAGCCGTCGCGGTCGGCCAGCGTGATCGCCTGCGCCGCGTGGCCGGCGGGAGGCACGGTGCGGTACTGCTGCCCGCTGGGGGTCCAACCCTGCGTCGGCTGCAGCAGTTGAACGAAGTGCGGCTCACCGTCGAAGAACTCGAGCATGAACTCCACCGGCACCGACATCTGTTTGCCCTCGAGACGACCCGTCGATGTATTGCCGCGGATCGCGGTCGTCGGCTCGGCCTTGTACGGCCCGTCCGCCACGCCCTCATACGTGATCGGCACCGCGTTGCCCGCCGCGTCGGTGATCTCCAGGCGACCATCCACCACCCGCACCGTGTCGCCCGGCAGTCCCACCACCCGTTTGACCATCCGGATGCCCGTGCTCTCGTTGGGCACCACCTCACCGTTGCCCGCCGGCCGCCAACTCGGCGTGGGATTCCAGAACGTCACGATGTCGCCGCGCTTCGGACCGCTCCAGTAAAAGCCCGGCAGAAAGTCCAGCGGGTTGTCGAACGCCGGCAACAGCGGCAGGTCCACCACCGGCCCGTTGAACGGCAGGTTGAAGCCGTACGCCAGCTTGTTCACCACGATCCGGTCGCCCTCCAGGATCGTCGGCCGCATCGATCCCGAAGGCACATCGTTCCAATCGAACAACGACGATCGGATCACGGTGACGATCAGGATCACCGTGCCCAGCGGCTTGACCCACTCGTGCCAGAGCTTGCCGAGGAAGCCGCGCTGCGGTTCGTCCGGCTTCGCCTTCGCGGGCGGCGGCGTGTGGATCGTCCGCATCGACTCCGAAGCCGGCGCGTCCGATGCGGTCGATATCGATGGATCGGGCGTGTCGCTCACGTCAGCCGGCCTTGGCTTTCGGAAGCGTCTCGGGCTGCCACTTCACCGGGGGAAGCTCGTCGTGTTCGTCCAGCCAGCTTTGCAGCCAACCGTCCATCGCGATCCGAATCTCCCGTGCAGCTTCTTCGGGCGTCTCGCCATGGGCCGAGCAGAACTCCAGGTCTGGCACGTTGGCGATCCAGCACTCGTCGCGGGGGCTGTAGAACAGGTCGATGTGGTACAAGCGAGCGGGGTCAGACATCACCCAGATTGTACTTCTTCACGAGCGCCAGGAACTGATCCACCTGAAACGGCTTGGCCTGACCGCCGCGTGGCTGGATGTTCAGGAAAGCGCGCCGATGCTCGCGGTGCCGATAGCGCTGATGGCTGCCGGTCTGCCCGATGAGCTCGAATCCGCACGATTCGATCACCGCCACGAAGTCCCGAAACTTCACGTTCTTCGGGTTAGCCGCCAGCCGGGCGAAACGCTTGTCGTCCTTGGTCATGTATGAACGCTAGACAGGTCCGTAGCCTGCTGCAATCCATCGACAGGAAGCCGACAGCACCGGGACAGGTTTTCCACGGCTTCACCCCGCGAACATCGCCTCCACAAACGCCTCGGGCTCGAACGGCTGCACATCTTCGGGCGTCTCGCCGACGCCCACCAGCTTCACCGGGATGTTCAGCGCCTCGCGGATCGCGATCACGATCCCGCCTTTGGCGCTGCCGTCGAGCTTGCTGAGAAAGATGCCCGTCACGTCGGTGTGCTCGGCGAAAATCTTCGCCTGATTCACGCCGTTCTGCCCGGTCGTCGCGTCGATCACCAGCAACACCTCATGGGGCGCGCCCGGCAACTGCTTCTCCACGACCCGCCGGATCTTGCCGAGCTGATCCATCAAATGGCCCTGCGTGTGCAGACGCCCGGCCGTGTCCAGGATCAACACGTCCGTCCCCCGCGCGACCGCCGCCTGACACGCGTCGAACGCCACCGCCGCCGGGTCCCCGCCTTGCTGACCCCGCACGATGTCCACGCCCAGTCGCGTCGCCCACACCGTCAGCTGCTCGACCGCCGCCGCGCGGTATGTGTCGCACGCTCCCAGCAGCACGCTCTTACCCTGGTCCCGCAGCGTCTTGCACAGCTTGGCGATGCTCGTGGTCTTGCCCGCACCGTTGATCCCGCACACCAGAATCACCGTAGGCCCCCCGGAAGTGGAGAACCGCAGAGCGCGATCTTCATCCGGGAAATACGCCACGAGCTGGCTCTTGAGCATCGGCCAGGCCTCGTCGCCGGTCTCGATCTCGCCGCGTTCCCACATGGCCTGCAGGTCCTTCCGCAGTTCAACCGCGGTCTTGACGCCCACGTCCGCCTGAATCAGCGCCCGCTCCAGGTCACGCAGCAGCTCTCTGCTCAGCGGCTTGCCGATCAGCAGGTTGCGGATCGCCCCACCGGTGGACTCGGAGGTCTTGGCCAGCCCTTTGCGGAGCCTGTCGAACGCGGCACGAAAGATCGCCATGGGGGGCAGAGTGTAGCCCGAAGCCCGCATCCCAGAGCCCCGCATGTCCATGCGGGGCTTCTTTCCGCGCGCACCGCTCCCGCCACGGATCCTCTCGATTTTCGAGTCGGCTTTTTGCCCGCAAGCCGCCGCGGATATTCGGACATCAAAGATCCCAGCCCGACGCCCACCCAACCGGTAACCCCTCGCCTCATCAATGCGGCACTCGATCTCCAGCCTCAACGGTCCTTTGGAAGTGGACGTCTGTTTCGCCGCGTCAGTCCGTTCGTGCCGCGAAGCTCACATTCAGCGAACGCGGTGTGTTCACGACCCCCTCGAACCCGAAAGCGAAACTCAATCCACCCCGCCACTCCGCGGATCGGCCAACTGCGTCTGCAACCCAAGGTAGACACCCGCGAAACGACATCACCCGTTTCTGCGCACAGCCTGCCCGCATCAAGCGGCGGCCGGTGGCCGCTGCCGCGTGCGCAAGCGATTGTCGTGGCAACGAACTGTTTCACGTACCCCTTGCTCAACGATCCTGTCGGCGGCCGCCGGCCGCCGCTTTATGAAGCGTTACGTCTGGCGGTCGAGTTGGCGGTACTGGATGGCTTCGGCGACGACGTCCAGCGTCAGCGGCGATGGTTCGGCCGTGGCGCTTTCGTGCAGGTCCGAGAGCGTGCGGGCAACGCGGCGGACCTTGTCGTACGCGCGGGCGCTCAGGCCCAGGTCGGACATCGCGCGCTTGAGCAGGTCGGCGGCGTTGGCGTCCAAGGGCGCGAGCTTGTCGAGTTCGGCGTGGCTGAGCGCGGCGTTGGGTTTGAGCGGGCCGCCGTTGCGTTTGGTCTGGATGGCGCGGGCGCGGAGCACCTGTTCGCGGAGTTTGGCGGAGCTGATGCCCGGCGTGCCGGACATGAGCCGGTCGTGCGGCACCGGCGGGACGTCGATGTGCAGGTCGATGCGGTCCAGCAGCGGGCCCGAGAGCTTGGCGAGGTATTGGTCCATCGCGCGTTGGCCGGCGGCGCCGGCGGATTTGTACCCCTTGGGCGTGGGGTTCATCGCGGCCAGGAGCATGAAGCGTGCGGGGAACTTCACGACGCCCTGGGCGCGGGCGATGGTGACGTGATGGTCTTCGAGGGGTTGTCGGAGGGTTTCCAGGACCGTGCGCGGGAACTCGGGCATCTCGTCGAGGAACAGGACGCCGTGGTGCGCGAGGGAGACTTCGCCGGGCCTTGGGATGGCGCCGCCGCCGATGACCGCGACGGACGAGGCGGTGTGGTGCGGGGCGCGAACGGGTCGTGCGTGGATGAGCGGGGTGCCGACGGGGACCTTGCCGACGGCGGAGTAGACACGGGTGACTTCGAGGGCTTCTTCGCGTGACAGCGGCGGGAGGATGGACGGCATCGCGCGGGCCATCAAGGTTTTGCCGCTGCCGGGCGGGCCGATCATCAGGGCGTTATGCGCGCCGGCGGCGGCGATCATGAGGGCGCGTTTGGCGCCTTCCTGTCCGCGGATGTCGGCGAAGTCGGGGAGTTTTTTGTCCAGCGGCGCGTCGGCGGGATCGAACGCGGCGGGGGGCACGGGGTCGATGGGGTGTTCGCCGGTGAGGTGTCCGACGACGGCGGCGAGGGAGTCGGCGGGGAAGACGTCGATGCCGTGGACGGCGGAGGCTTCGGCGGCGTTTTCGAGGGGGACGATGACCCCGGTGGAGCCTTCGCGTTGGGCGAGCAGCGCGAGGTTGATGATGCCCGAGACGGGTCGGATTCGGCCGTCGAGCGCGAGTTCGCCGGCGAAGCGGAGGGTTCGGTGGGTCTGGGTTTGGATGGTGCGCTGGGCGAGCAGGAGGGCGACGGCGATGGGCAGGTCGTAGCGCGGGCCGGTCTTGGGGACGTCGGCGGGGGCGAGGTTGATGGTGATGCGTCCGGCGGGCATGCAGAAGCCGGAGTTGACGACGGCGGCCTGGACGCGTTCGATGGATTCTTTGACGGCGGTGTCGGGCAGGCCGACGACGACGGGCCGGGCGGGGAAGTCGGCATCGGCGACGTCGAGTTCGACCTCGCAGTCCCCCGGCTCGATGCCGTGCAGAACGAAGCTGTGTACTTGAGCAAGCACGGGCAGACTGTAGCGGTTGGGCGACAACGCGCCGCGGACGAGGACGAGCCGCGACCGTGAGGGAGCGGGGTGCTCGTTCGACGTTCGCGAATCGGCCCCGCTCCCCGACGGTCGCGGCTCGTTGAGCGGGCGTTATGCGGCGCGGCGGGCGGATTGTTCGAGGGCGGCGGCGGGCTGGCCGGCGAGCAGGGCGCGGCGGTAGGCGGGGTCGGCGAGTTGCCAGGGGTCGCGCAGGGCGGCGAGCCAGAGCGGGCCGGCGGGCGACTTGGCGTGGGCGGCGGTGACGGTGAGCAGGTGTCGGCGTTCGGCGGCTTCCTGCGACAGGGCAAAGCGGGCGGCGGGCGGGAGGCGGTCGGCGAAACACTCGAGCAGTTGGAGAACTTCGCGCTGACGGTGGAGGATGTCGGCGGGGCTGGGGGCGACGGGGCGGACCCACGGACCGAGTCCGTGGGCTTGGGGATGGGTGAGCAAGGCCATGTCGGTGTCGCGGATGCCGGCGAAGGGGGTGGCGACGCGCTGGGGCGTGAAGCCCTGGTCGAGCAGTCGGAGGATGAGGTCGGCGCCGGCGACGTGGCGGAGCGTGGCGTCGACGCCGGCCATGAGTTCGAGCGTGCTTTGCCGCAATGCGCAGGCCGACAGCGGCGGCGGTCCGGCGGGGTCGAGGAGGGCGTCGCCGGGGTGATTGAGCGGGCGGTGGGTGGTGGCGAAGGTGCGGGTTTGGGGGGCGTCGGCGAGGGGGCGGTCGTGCGCGTCGAAGGCCTGGGTGTCGCCGACGAACCAGGGGGCGTGGGGGTGTTGCGCGGCGGCACGGCGGAGTTCGAGCAGCGCGCCCGGGAGCAGGACGTCGTTGGCGGAGAGGACGACGATGAGGTCGGCACGGCAGCGGGCCAGGCCGTGGTTGATGGCTTCGGCGGGGCCGGAGTCCCAGGCGGTGGTCCAGGAGGCGAGCTGGCCGTTGTAGGCGGCGAGCAGGTCGAGGGTTTCGTCTTCCGAGCCTCCGTCGACGACGCGGATTTCGAGGTTGTGGTCGTGCTGATCGAGGACCGAGCACAGCGCGCGTTCGAGGAAGCGTGCGTGATTGAACGAGGGCATGATCACGGCGATTCGGCCGTCGAAGGCGGGGCGTTGAACTGTGGGAGTCAGGGACATGTGGGCCTCGTTGGGAGTCGGGGGCGGGAGGGCTCGCGTGACGCGACCGTCACCGCCGGCACCACCGACATCGGCGGAAGCGGCGCGGCGGTGAAGCGGTCGGCGGGCAGCGCACGAAAAGCGTTGGCCGACGCATGTCGGGGTTTGTCGGGGGCCGGCGGGGTTGAGCAAGGTCCGAGAAGCGGGGGGTGGGAGGCGGTGCGTCAGATGGGTCGGCCGCGGAAGACGGGTTCGTCGTCGTCTTCATCGTCGATGTGGGGGAAGCCGGCGAGCGCGGGCTTGGCGGCGAGCGTGTTGGGCGTGTCGTCGGGCTGGTCTTGTTGGAGGGCGTCGTAGGGGTGGGGGGCGATGTCGCGTTTGCCGTAGCCGAGGGTTTCGAGGTTTTCCATGAGGCCTTTGGCGCGGTGGGAGCCGGCCTTGCCCAGGGCGGCGACGGTTTCGGGGCGCAGGCCGATGGTGAACCCGCCTTCGGGGGCGGCGGCGGTGAAGTCGCCGACTTTCGCGCGGGGTTTTCGGACGCGGCGTGGGGCGGAGGGGATCGCGATGGCGGCGATGGCGACGCCCTGCAGGAGCATGAACGGCAGGCGTGAGCTTTCGCCGGCATCGGTGGGGGTGAGCAGCAGGAGGCCGACGCCCGCGATGCCGATCAGGCCAACCAGCCCCCACTGGCGTCGGACGATCGTGAGCAGCAGGCCCAGGATGGCGGCACCCAGGAGCAGGGCGTTGAGTCCGATCCACGCCTCGGTGGTCCAGCGGGTGATGGGGTCCTTGGATTGGTACGGTCCGCCACGTCCGATGAGGTTGGTGAGCAGGCCGGCGCGTTCGTAGGGCACGCCCAGGTGCGGCAGGAGCGCCTCGGTGGAGGGCGCGAGGAAGAGTTGGCTGGCGTGTCGGAGGCCGTAGCGCGCAAGTCCGACCGGCTCATCGAACCAGGCGGACCAGGTGTGCGAGCGCAGCGCGGCGAGGGTGTCGACGGTGGAGGCGGGCTTGACGGCGACGGCCGGGCCGTAGGGGTTGCCGAGGATTTCGGCGGTGTCGGGGTGTTCGAGGCGGTGGATGAAAGCGTCCCAGTGCTCGGCGATCGCGGCGGGGGGGTCGTTGCGGAACGCGCCGTCGGGCTGGAGCACGGCGATCTGCGCGGGCACGCCGAAGGCGCGGTCGATGCGGGCCTGGGAGCTGAGCACCGGGCCGGCCCCGACGTGGTGATTGCGGAGGACCCACGCGGCGGGGACCGCGGTGGCCACGAGCAGCACGAGCGCCGCCAGGCCGACGCCCGCCAGGTCGCGCTGCTTGGACAGTCGCCACCACGCCAGCGCCGGCGCGGCGAGCCAGGCCCAGGGCTGGATCAGCGTGGCGACGCCGATGCCCAGCGCCCCCAGCGCGGGGGTCCAGGGTCGGTCGGAGTACAGCCAGGCGATCGACGCCGCGCCCAGCACGACCAGCGCCACGGCCCAGACCGTGCCGTCGAGCGTGAGGCTGGCGGTGATCAGGCCCGGGTGCAGCGCGACGACCACGGCGGCGGCGAGCGACGCGACCGGGAGCTGCGTGAGGTGCCGCGCCGCGAAGTAGGCCGGCGCCACCAGCAGACCGCCCACGAGACACTGCACGAGGATCAGTCCGCTGATCGGCAGACCCAGGAAGGCATAGGCCCCCAGCAGCGCCGGCACGCCGGGCAACTCGCGGGTTTCGGGTACGGCGGCGCCGGCCGGGGGCACGGCCACTTCGCCGCGCAACCGCCGGACCGTCTCGAAGGCGTGGTGCGCCTGCGCGAGGTCGCGCGGCGCGAGCTTCTCGGCGTCGAGCGTGGCGAGCGATGTCGTCGGTGCCGCGGGGTGTTCGGCGGGCAGCGCGAAGCCCCGGCCTTCGATCAGCGATTCGCCCAGCGCCAGGTGGTGTTCGACGGTTTCGGTCAGCGCCAGCTCGGGTTGGGCCGACGGCCCCAGCGACGCCAGCAGCACGCGCAGCACGATGGCCGCGCCCACCAGCAGGCCGACGTACAACCCCAGGCCGTTGCCGGCAGCCAGTTCAGGGGGCCGATCCATCGCGCCGTTCATCGTCTGCAGCAGCCGGCCGTGCCCGCGCGGGTCGAGCTTGTGCTGCGCCGACGTGGGCTCGAACTCGGGCGAAGCGCCGCCGGGGCTCTTGGGCTTGTTGGTGAATTCGTGGTGCTTGACGACCGGCACGGGCGGCTCCTGAAGCGGCCTCCGGTTTCCGCACCCACGGACCTCGGACGACACGGGTTGATCTGTGGTGTCATCGGATCGTCGGGGCCGCCGCGCCACCCCGCCACCGGGCCGTACACGTTTGCCGCCACGCCCTGCGCCGGCTGCGACGTCTGCGCCGTTTCACCAAACGGAGCAGACGTCAAGGTTTCACACGAAGGTTTCCCACGAAGGTTTCACACGGCCTCGGGCGGCGACACGAAACGCGCCAACGCGCCGGGGTGCTCGCGCTCGTACCGGTCCAGCTCGACCACCGCCAGGGCGTACGACAAGGTGGACTCGGCCCCGTGGTTGCGATTCACGCCGGTGGGCTGCAGGCCGTCGCGGCATCCGCCGGTGTCCGGATCGATCAGCGACAGGCCCAGGTCGTTGCCGCCGGTGAACCAGTTGAAGCAGGTCCGGGCGTGCGCTTCCCACGTGCGACGGGCCGGCCCATCGTCCACGCAGCGCGCCGCGTCGAGGCAGGCTTCCACCAGCGCCCAGGCCTCGAGCGGCTGCTGATCGAACGCCGCCTTCGGCCCGCCGCGCGGCAGCCAGCCGTCGTTGCCGATGATCGACAGGCGCGTGCGGCCGGTGCTCGCATCGGAGACGAGCTGCTGTTCGAGCAGCCACGCCAGACAGCGCAGCGCCTCGTCGCACATGCCGGGATCGCGCAGCGCCCGGCCGGCCAGGAGCAGGGCGTGCGGGAGCTTGGCGTTGTCGTAGGTGACGATCGGTTCCCACCACGGCCAATCGGCCTGGGTGTGGCGGTGCAGGTGGTCCGCGAGGCGGTGCGCGAAATCGGGCAGGACATCCTGCGACGGGCCGTGGTCCGGCCGGGCTTGGAGGAAGGGCAGCACCCCCAGCAGCGCGAACGCCCAGGACCGCGCGTGTCCCAGCGTCGCCACGCCGGTGAGCGAGCGTTCGTACATCTCGCGCGACAGGTCGCGGACGTTGGGCGTCGGGCCGTACGCGGTCGCTTCGCCCAGCGCCCAGAGCGCGCGGGCCTGGCTGTCTTCGCTGCCGACGGCTTCGAGCCAACTGCGGTCGAAGCCCATGAAGTTGCGGAAGCGGCCGGGCGTGGCGGCGGGGTTGTAGGCGTAGAAGACGAACTGCAGGTAGGTGTGGATCGGCAGCGCTTCGTCGCCGGGCGTACCCAGCCGGTCGAGCCGGGCGAGGCGGACGGCCAGCAGCAGCGCGCGGGCGTTGTCGTCGATGCAGTAGCCGTGGTGGGGGTCGGGGGTGGCGTAGACGGCGTGCTGGATCAGGCCGGTGTCGTCGGTCATGCGGCGGATCTGCCGCAGATCGAGGGCGGGCCAGGTGGATGCAGCCACGGCGGAAGGTGGAATCGGGCGGAGGTCGGCGGACATGGGAAGGCGTGGAGAAGAAGTCGGGGCGTGGCAAGACCGGAAGCGACCGGGGAGATGAGCCGATCGCGTGACCGGAGGTGGTAGAGTACCCCGGTCGGCGGCCAGCGCTGGCGTTGGGCTTTGTCGTTGAGGTTGTCATGGTTGGCGTACCCGCTTTACGGCCGATGTTTCTCGGGCACGTTCGCGTGAAGCGGGCGTCGATGCCGCGTCGGGAAACGCGGCGGTTCCGCCGTGCATGGGGCCGGGCGGCGTGGCGGGTGACGGTGGCGACGGCGGGGCTGGGGGCGATGGCGATGGCGCTGGTGATACCGGCGGCGGGCGAGGTCTCCCCGCCGGGCAACCCGCCGGCGGCGACGGCCCCGGACCGCTTCGACGAAGGAATCGAGATTCTCAAGAAGACGCTGTACCGCCGACAGGACGCGGCGACCGGCGGGTGGTTCGGGGCCTTCGACGCGACGCCGGCCTTCGATGCGCCCGTGTGGGACGGCTGGCTTTCGGTGTTGGCGACCCGCGCGTTGCTGGCTTCAGGCGAGCGGCCCGACGCGGTGCCGGCACTGCGGTCGGCGCTGGAGTATCTCGAGTTGCTGCAGCGGGAGCACGGCCAATCCGTGGTCGGCACCCAGCCGGTGGGCTTGCGGGCCGACGTCTGGGCCGCCCTGCCCCAGGATCGTTACCGCACCGCGCTGCGCCGCGACCTGCGCCAGCTTTCGCAAGGGGCCGGCCACCGCGGCACGTTTGCTGAACGGCTGGATGAGCCGCCCGCGGCCGACAGCAAGTACCACCTGCGGATGACGTATTTCGGGGCCCTGGGCTTGAGCGCCGGGATCGACGACGGTGCGGAGGTCAGCAAGCGCTACTGGCAGGACCTCGCGGCCTTCATGGTGGAAACGCAGCGCGACGACGGCGGATGGAGCATCCGCCCGGACTCGACGGTCAACGCCGAGGCCACCGCCGCGGCCCTGGTCACGCTGCACCTGGCCGAGCGGGGCCTGATCCACGGCGGGCACAACTCGCCGGCGGCGGTGCGCGAAGCGCTGTCCCGCGGCCACGCGCTGCTGTCCCGCAGCATCAGCGAAGACAAGAACATCTTCGGCGGCGCCGGCTACCTGCTCTACGCGCTGCAGCAACTCGCCCGCCTCAACGGCCAGAGCCGCTACGGCAACGACGACTGGTTCAACGCCGCCTCGCGCTACGCGCTGGATCGGATCCACCGCCCCAGCGATCCGGTTCACCAGCAGGTCGTCAACTCGGCGTACTTCCTCATGCTGCTCAGCGAGATCCGCTCGCCGGCGATGATCCAGCGGCTCACGCTCGACGGCGGATACACCGGCCTGCGACACCCCTACGAGCTGCACACGCTCACCCGCACCCTGTCGCAGGCGTTCGAACGCGAGATCGATTGGCGGTGGATCACCGCGCAGGATCCGGTGCCCGACTGGCTCGCGGTGCCGGTAACCTACCTGCCGCTGAACGCCCCGCTGGAACCCACCGAAGCGCAGGCCCGGGCCATCCACGACTATCTCGACCGCGGCGGATTGCTCGTGGTGGCTGCGGAAACGTCAGACCGCCGCGTCGGTACATCAATCGGAAAGCTGCTCAAGGATCACTACGGCGAGGCGATCACCGAACGTGCGGTGGGGCCGGACCACCCGGTCCTGTCGCTGTGGCGGCCGGTGCCGCGTCCGGTGCCCGTCACCGCCTACGGCAACGGCGCCCGCGACCTGGTGTTCGTGGTGCAGGACCGGCTGGGCGATGCGTGGCAGAGCGGTGGCCGGCGTGCCGAAGCGGCGGTGCAACTCGCGGGGAACCTGATCATTTTCGCCACCGGCTACGAGCCGCTGCGCCCCCGGACCCTGCCGCCCGCCGCCGAAACCACGCCGCGCGCCACGACGGCCGCCCGCGAGGCGCACAAGCCGCTGGTGGTTGCGGTGGCCAGCCCGGTCGCGGGGTTTGCGGAGGGCCGGTGGGAACCGGCCCTGTGGTCCCGCTTCGCGCCGCCGCCGGGGCGAACCTTGCGCACGACCCGCATGGGGTTGGACATGGCCGGCTCGGACGTGCAGATCGACGGCGTGGTCCAGACGCCCGACCTGCTGCATCTGGTGGGCGTGGACGCCGCGACGCTCGACGAGGCCACCCTGAAGCGCATCCAAACGTTCATCGACGCCGGCGGGACGGTGCTGGTCGAAACGCTCGGCGGCCTGGGCGAATTTGCGGCCTCGCTGGAAAACCAGTTCGCCGAGCTCTACCGCGCCCCGGCCGAACGGCTCGTGTCCCGCGATCCGTTTTTCGGCGACGCCGACGCCGAGCCGATCCGTGTCGGCTACCGCGCCATGACCATCCGCCAGTTCCAGTACGACAACCGTCCCCGGCTGGCGTGCTTCCGCGTCAATGGCCGACCGGCCGTGCTGTTCTCCCGGGAAGACCTGTCGCTGGCGAGCCTGGGCGTGGCGCAGTGGGGCATCCACGGCTACGACCGGGCCTCGGCCGAAACGCTCCTGTCACACGTCGTGGCCGCCGCGTTGAACACGCCCGAGCCGTGACCCGCAACGGCGTCACCCCGGCACGTCGCGACCTGCCGCAGAGCCCTCAATACCCCGCCGGGTGCTTCTGGAACCACGCCCACGCGTGACGCACCATCGTCGGCGCATCCTTGATCGACGCTTCCCAACCCAGGACCTGCTTGATCTTGCGCGGGTCGGCATACAGCGACGGCGGGTCGCCCGGCCGACGCCCGCCGAGCTTGACCGTGAAGTCCACGCCCGTCACCTGCTTCACCGCGTCGATGATCTGCCGGACCGACAATCCTTGCCCCGTGCCCAGATTGAAAATCATCTGCCGGCGGTCGGGGTTGCCGGCATCGAGCGCGTGCATGACCGTCACGTGCGCATCGATCAGGTCGCAGACGTGGATGTAGTCGCGGATGCACGTGCCGTCGGGCGTCGGGTAGTCCGTGCCGAAGATCGTCGCGCTGTCGCGCTTGCCCAGCGCGGTGTTGAGCAGCACGGGGATCAGGTGCGTCTCGGGCTCGTGGTCTTCGCCGATACGGCCCTGGGGATCGCTGCCGGCCACGTTGAAGTACCGCAGCGCCGCGAACGAAAACGCCGGGTCCGCCGCCGCTTCGTCCATGAACACCCGCTCGACGAACAGCTTGCTCCAGCCGTACGGATTGATCGGGCTCTGCGGCGTGTCTTCGGTGATAGGCATCGTCGCCGGCTCGCCGTAGGTCGCGCACGTTGAGGAATGCACCAGCTTGCGGACACCCGCCGTGCGCATCGCTTCCAGCAGCGAGATCACGCCCGCCGTGTTGTTGCGGTAGTACACCAGCGGCTGGTCGACGCTCTCGCCGACGTACGCCAGCGCCGCAAAGTTCATCACGCATTCGATGCCGCCCGACGAAAGTGCGTGGGCAGTCTTGTCCGTCTCCGCGAGATCGAGCTTCAGCCGCGTGAGCTTCTTGCCCGTCGCCGATTCGATCGCGTCGAGCGCCTCGGCGTGGCCGCGGTACAGGTTGTCCAGCACGGTCACGTCGTGGCCATCTTCAACCAGGCGCAGCGTCGCGTGTGAACCGATGTATCCCGCGCCGCCGGTGACCATGACTTTCATCGCGCAAATCTCCGTTGAATGCGAGCCGAGGACTGCGTCCTCGGGTCCGGCGACGCAGTCGCCGGCTCACCCGCGATTCGGTTTCTCTCTTCCCAACCGATCCACACCCATCGTCACCGCAAAGCCCAGCAGGATCAAACCCACCGAGCCCGCGACCTGGGCCGCGCTGGGCGTGAAAAACTCGGTGGGCAAATCTTCCATCGCCACCGCTTCCAACGATTCCTGCAACACCCACAACCCCGCCTCGCCGGAAGGATCCTGCACGATCGGCTGGCCCTTGACGATCATTCCCTCGGCCGGCAACACGCTCTGCTGGAATGGCCAAAGCCCCACCACCGCGCCCAGCAGCAGCCCCAGCAGCACGCCCAGCGTCGCCCGCTCGTAGCGCGCCAGCAGCCACCGCAGCAGATTGCTCACGCCCACCACGCCCACGAGCACGCCCAGGCCCACGGGCAGGATCACCGCCACGCCCACCGCCCAAAGCGCCGCGACATCCCCGGCCGACAACGCCTCCTTGAACGCGTCGATCCCCGCGAGGATCGGCACGTACACCCCCAGCACCAGCAGCAGGTACCCGCCGCTCACGCCCGGCAGGATCATCGCCGCCGCGCCCGCCACCCCGGCCAGCAACATGTACAACCACCCGTGGTTGCCGCCCCCGGCCGTGACGCTCTGCGACTGGACGATCGCCAGCACCGCCATGGCGACGAAGCCCACCCCAATCGAGGGAACAGGGATCGGGGATCGGGGATCGGGTTGTGGTTCGCCTTCGGCCACGCCGGCCGACGGTGCGTGTCCATCCGATCTCTGTTCCCGGTTCCCCGAACCCCGGATCAGCCGCCATACCACCGGCACGCCGCCGAGCGTCAGCCCGATAAACAGCGAATACATCGCCCACCGCTGCTCCACCACCAGCGTCTTGACCGCCCCGGCCAGCAGTCCGATCGCCAGCAACGCCGACACCACCACCGTCCCCAGCACCACCACCGACGCCTTCCGAAACTGCAGCGTCGTCACCTCGCCGATGGCCGCGATGAACCGCGGATACACCCCCGCCGCCAGCAGCATCGTCCCGCCCGAAATCCCCGGCACCAGATTCGCCAACCCCATCAACACCCCGCCGAGCGTCGAGCGCGCCATCAGGCCACCCAGCGGCGCTGCGGGGGCGGGATCCGGCGACGCGACATCCTGCGAGGGTTTGGCCATGGTCCTGACACTATCGGCACGTTCCGCGCAGGTCGTTGACCTGCGGCTGTGTATTGATCCGCCCGCAACGCGGGGTGCGCGTGCACTCTCACTTCTCGCGCCGCACCCAGTCATCGCGCGTCGCGGGCTGCTGCTGCGTCAAACAGTGCAGCGCGCCCAAACCCACCACCAGCCACTCGGCGCGGACCGGCACGAGCGTCAGCGGCGTCGCCAGGTGCGGGCACACCGCTTCGAGCGCCTTGATCGCCACGTCGTCGGTCGGCCGGCCAAACGTCGGCAGGAACAGGTGGCCGTTGGAGATCAAAAAGTTGGCGTAGGACGCGGGGACCAGGCCGCCGCCGGAGGGGTGTTCGCGGAGGATGCGCTTGGTGCGGTAATCCGGATCGACGTCGTAGTAGAGCGGCGGATCGACCACCGGCAGGGGCACAAGCTTGAGCTTGCGGCCGTCCTGATCCACCGCGTTCTGCAGGACGCGCTCATTGTCCTGCAGCGCCTGCACGTCGTGGTGGTCGCTGACGCTTGCGGTTTGGAGGTGTGGGTTCTCCGGCGGGGCGACGTACGCGACGGTGGTCGCGTCCAGGAACTGGGCGAGGTCGTCGATGTGGCCATCGGTGTCGTCGCCTTCGATGCCCGCGGGCAGCCAGAGAAAGTGGTGCACGCCCAGCGTGGCGGCGAGGTTGGCTTCGATCTGCTGTTTCGTGAGTTGCGGATTGCGGTTGGGGTGCAGCAGGCAGGCCGCGGTGGTGAGCAGCATGCCCTTGCCGTTGACGCCGATCGCCCCGCCTTCGAGGATCATGGCGTGCGACCAGGTGGGCAGGGGTTCTTCGCGTTCGTGGGCGACGTAGTCGGCGACGAGCAGGGGGGTGGCGTTCATCTTGTCCCAGGGCGGATATTTTTCGCCCCAGCAGTTGAACGTGTAGTTGTTGGCGGCGAGGTTGCCTTCATCATCGACCAGGAAGATCGGGCCGTAGTCGCGGACCCAGGCGTCCTCGGGCGACACGCCGACGGATTGCGTGGCCTTGACGTCGACGACGCGCTGGAGCTGGCCGCAGAACGCGGCGTGCTGGTCCTGGGCCTGGTCGAGGCAGCCGGGCCAGGTGTCGGGGTTGGTGGGGGTGGTGACCCAGACGCGGTCCTGCGGCTCGAACTCGGCGGGCATGCGGAAGCCCAGCTCGGCGGGCGAGGGCGCCGACGAGCCGATGACGTGGGCCGGCCCGGTGCGCACGGGGGCGTGGGGGTACTTCACCGAGGTCTTGGCCAGCGGGCGGAGCAGGGGGGTGACCGGCTGCTGGCCGACGGGCAGCGTGCGATAGGTCGGGTCGTCGGCGGGGACGTTGGCGGGACGGGTGCGGGCGTTTTCGCGGAGGTTTTTCGGCGGAGTGGGCGGGGTGGGGGCGGACATGGGACATCCAGAGAGAGGCGGGGAACTCGTCAAGGCAAAGCCGCAACCCGCCGGGTTGCGCGTCGGGTGACCGGCTCCCGCCCATCCCGCAGCGTCCGGCGGGTTGCGACCGGCGGGCGGCGGAAGCCGTGGTGAGCGTGTCGACGCCGTCAGGTGCCGCTGAGATAGCGATGCAGCAACGGGGCATACGCGTCGATCCGGCGATCACGCAGGAACGGCCAGCCGCGCCGATTCGTCTCGATCCGCGAAAGATCCAGATCACACACCAATGCACAGTCCTGATCGGCCGGGGCCTGCGCGAGGATCGCCCCGCCGGGCGCGGCGACGAACGAGCCGCCCCAGAACGTCAGGTCGTGTTCGACGCCCGTGCGATTGACGGCCGCCACGAAGCAGCCGTTGGCGATGGCGTGGCTGCGCTGGATGGTGATCCAGGCGTCGCGCTGACGCCGGTTTTCGTCGTCGGCTTCCTCGGCGTGCCAGGCGATGGCCGTGGGATACAGCAGCACCTGCGCCCCCAAGAGCGCCGTGCAGCGCGCCGCCTCGGGGTACCACTGGTCCCAGCAGATCAGTT
The DNA here is from genome assembly GCA_964543215.1 of uncultured Phycisphaera sp. Lineage (GTDB taxonomy): Bacteria > Planctomycetota > Phycisphaerae > Phycisphaerales > Phycisphaeraceae > CAZIXN01. Next base: position 4,085 of record CAZIXN010000024.1, on the reverse strand, counting down.
GGCCGACTTTGCAAGTGCGAAGTTGGATGTCTGATGTTTGATGTCGGACATCTGACATCTCACCTCTCCCATCAGACATGCTCACCTCGACCACGCACCACCCCGCGTCCGCCACGCCGTCGCCGCCGGCCGTCGGGCCGTCCCCGGGCGCGAAGTAGTACTTCTCGAAGAAGCGGGGGTCATCGGGGATGTGCATCTTGCGGTAGCTGCCGCCGGGCACAAGCGAACCGTCCGGGCCGAACATCACCGTGCGGTTGTGGTACAGCCCCGCCGCGCGGCGCTCGAAACACGACCCCGAGATGAACACGCCGAGCTCTTTCGCCAGATCGGCGAGGAACGCCGTGCGCGGCCCGGGCATCGGCTCGGCCAGATCGAACCTGCTTTCGTGCTCGACCTGCGGGAAATACGGCCCGTCGAACAGCTCCTGCGTCACCAGCAGCGTCGCGCCCTGCCCGGCCGCATCGCGCGCGAGCTCGGCCGTGCGCCTTCGGTTCTGCTGGGCCGTGTTGCTCGGCGGGCAGGCGTGCTGCAACAGACCGACACGCAACACGCCGGGCGAAGAAGCACTCGATTTGAGTTTCGATCCGGCCGGCACGGGAATTCGCCTTTGCCCACACAGGGCTCAGAATCACGAAACGTCGGCGCCTCAGTCGTCCACGACCCGGCCGGCTCGACGAACACAGTCTACCGCATGCTCGACCGAAGCCACACCTCGGCTCCAAACCAGCCGCAACCCGCTACCGATCCACCATCTGATTCGAATAACCCCGGCTGATCGGCGGCTCCTTGGGCTCGGCCGACTCCGAAACCTCGTCGCGGTCGTGATGGGCCGCCAACTCGGCCTCGGCGGCCGGCTTGGCGCTCGGCTCGCTGGGCCGGGGCACGCTGTGGCCCGATACCGAATTGGAATACCCCGTCGACTCGCCGAAACTCGTCGTGCTGCTGGTGAAGCCGGTATCTCCGCCGGTGGTCCCCGAGCCACGCGGACGCGCCTCGTTGATGGTCAGCGGCCGGCCTTTCCAATCCTCACCCGACAACGCCTCGATCGCTTTGGTGCCCTCGGCGTGGTCAAGCATTTCGACAAATCCAAAGCCCCGGCTGCGGCCGGTCTGCCGATCCATCACGATGCTCGCCCGCTCGACCTTGCCGAACTTGCCGAATAGCTCGGCCAGGTCTGCTTCGCTGGTCTTGTACGGAAGGTTTCCGACGTAAATGTTGATCACGGTGCTGGTTCTGAAAAAGAGTCCCGCAGGCCGTCACACTCTAGGCCGACGCGACGGCGGGGGCAATGGTGACTTGTGACTCGTGGCTCGTGATTCGTGGGGACAGACGGGTTCAAGTTTGTGAACGTGACGGCACCTTCCCGCTGCTCGGCCGAGCAACACAACGCATGCTGCAACGCCGATGCTCTCGGCGACCACGGTTCCACGAGCCACGAGCCACGAATCACGCGCCACGAGCCACGACGCACCAGCCACTACACTCCTCCCCCCTTGACCGACGCGACGCCCATCCACGAAACCCCCGACGACCCGGCCCGCATCCGCCCCCGCGATGTGCGTCGCCTGGCGATGCAGGCGCTCTACGCCCTGGACGCCGCCCACCCCGAAGCCACGCCCGGCAGCGAGCCGCGCGGGCCGGCCACGCCCAACAACGCGCGCGAAGCCCGCGCCGCCCTGCGGCGAAAGCAGGGCGCGGGGAACGGGGATCAGGGATCGGGCCGAGCAGAGTCCGCCGCCAACCCGTTGTCTGATCCCCGATCCCCGATCCCTGCCGCCGAGCCCGACCCCGAGGCCCTCCTCGAAGCGCTCGAGGAGCCCTTCGACGATGGCGACGCCGAGGTCCCGCTGGCCCCGAAGCTGCCCGCCGTCGAGTTGGCGCTGGCCGCCTGGGCGACCCGCCACGAGGCGGATGCCCAGTGCACCAAGCTCGCCCCCGACTGGCCCACCAGCCGGCAGCCGCCCATCGACCGGGCGATCCTGCGGCTGGCGTGGTTCGAGATGACCACCGGCCGCAACCCGCCCGCGGTGGTCATCAACGAAGCCGTCGAACTGGCCAAACAATTCAGCGACGAGAAATCCCCGCCGTTCATCAACGGCGTCCTGGACCGTATCGCCAAGCGTTTGCCCGACGAGGTGAAACGCGCCGCCCCGGGCATCGCCCCGCGCACCGGCGACGCCTGGCTGGACGACGCGGTCGCCGACTGATTCACGCATTGGCCACAACGCGGCGCGGCTTGTATAGTCCCCGATCGCTCGGAATCGGCTTGTTCCCGTGCTTCTGGCCGACACGTCCCGATGCGTTCCCGACCTCACCCTCCCCCACGAACCCGGGGGGCCCGCCACGAACCACGCGGGTGATTTGGAGACCTTCCCCATGGACGAACAAGCGATCCGCGACAAGGTGTACGACATCGTGGCCGAACAGATGGGCGTCGACAAGGCCGAGATCAAAGACGAAACCCACTTCGTCAACGACCTCAACGCCGACTCCCTCGACACCGTCGAACTCGTGATGGAATTCGAAGACGAATTCGAAACCTCCATCCCCGATGAAGAGGCCGAGAAGATCACCACCGTCGGCCAGGCCATCGCCTTCATCAAGGCCAACAGCGCAGGCTGATCGTCAACACGTCGCGTGTTGACGTGAACCCCGCAACCGCAGGTCGACGACCTGCGCGTGTCCCGGATTTTCTCATGAGCAAGCGTCGCGTCGTCGTCACCGGCCTGGGCTGGGTCACATCGCTGGGCAACGACGTCCACGACGTCTGGGCCAAGCTCGTCGCCGGCACCCCCGGCATCGGCCCCATCACGCGCTTCGACACCGCCGACTTCCCCGTCAAATTCGGCGGGCAAGTTCAGGACTGGTCCGGCCCGCCCCAGATCGACGCCACCGAACGCACCAAGCTCAACAAGAAAATGGACCGCTTCGCGCAGTTCGCGCTCAGCGCCGCCATCGACGCCGTCCGCGACGCCGGCCTGGACTTTTCCGAGGAAAACCCCTGGAAATGCGGGTCGATCATCGGCTCGGGCGTCGGCGGCATCGAGGAGTTCGCCGAGGGCCACGAGAAGATGCTCGCCAAGGGGCCGTCCCGCGTCAGCCCCTTCATGGTCCCCAAGCTCATGTGCAACGCCGGGGCCGGCAACGTCTCCATCCACTTCGGCATCAAAGGCCCCAACTCCGCCGTCGCCACCGCCTGCGCCTCCGCCGCGCACTCCATCGGCGAGGCCGGCGAATGCATCGCCCACGGCAGCGCCGACATCATGATCGCCGGCGGGGCCGAGGCCGCGCTCACCCCGCTGGGCGCCGCCTGCTTCATCGCCCTCAAAGCGCTGTCGCGCCGCAACGACGCCCCCGAAAAAGCGTCCCGGCCGTTCGACAAAGACCGCGACGGCTTCGTCCTCGCCGAAGGGGCCGGCATCGTCGTCCTCGAAGAATACGAACACGCCAAGGCCCGCGGCGCGAAAATCTACGGCGAGCTCAAAGGTTTCGGCCAATCCGCCGACGGCAGCCACATCACCGCGCCGATCGAAAACGGCGAAGGCGCGTCCTACGCCATGGACATGGCCCTCGAAGACGCCGGCCTGTCGCCCACCGACATCCACTACATCAACGCCCACGGCACCTCCACCCCTCTGGGCGACCTCGCCGAAACCCGCGCCATCCAGCGCTCCTTCGGCAACGACACGAACATCCCCGTGTCCTCCACCAAGTCCATGCTCGGCCACAGCCTCGGCGCCACCGGCGGCATCGAGGCCGTCATCCTCGCCAAAACCCTCGAAACCCAGACCCTCGCCCCCACCATCAACCTCGACCACCCCGGGCAAGGCTGCACCCTCGACTACGTCCCCAACGTCGCCCGATCGGCCAAGGTCACCCACGCCATGTCCAACAGCTTCGGCTTCGGCGGCCACAACGTCTCCCTCATCCTCAGCAAAATCTGATGTTTTCGTAGCCCCGCATATCAACCCGGCGCACGAACCCCGTACAATCCAACCATGCTTCCCGCCACGCTCTCCTTCATCGGCAACATCAGCGCGATCCAGTGGATCGTCATCGGCGTCGTCGGCCTGCTCATCTTCGGC
>CAZIXN010000023.1:0-22828 GCA_964543215.1 uncultured Phycisphaera sp. | reverse complement strand
GCTGCAGCGCCGCGTTGCTGAGGTGAAAACCGTCCATCGGGGCGTACACCGCGAATTCGGCAGCTTGGGCGGCCGCGTTGACCGCGCCCACGAGTCGCTGCGCCAGCGTCGATTTTCCCGAACCTGCAACACCCGCGACACCCAGCACGAAGCGTCGCCCCCGCGCTCGCGCGGCTTCCGAAGCGCCGCGCAACTCCATCGCCAAGTGCACGATGGCGTCGTCGTCGAGCCGCAGGCGGGTGTCACGAGCCGTCACGGAACCTCCAGCAATTCGCCGCCAACCCGCCGATCGCCCGGGTCCCATTAGAATCTCAAGCCCACCATCTTCCCGAGCACCCTACCTCCTGCCCCACGCCTCGTCATGCCCGAAGCCCCGATGAATCGTTACTCCGCCCGCATCACTCAGCCGCGCAGTCAGGGCGCATCGCAAGCGATGCTGCGCGCGACGGGCCTGAGCAAGGCCGACCTCGACAAGCCGCAGGTCGGCATCGCCGCCTGCTGGTACGAAGGCAACCCGTGCAACATGCACCTCAACGACCTTGCGGCCCACGTCAAGGAAGGCGTGACGTCGGCCGGCTGCATCGGCATGCGGTTCAACACCATCGGTGTGTCCGACGGCATCAGCATGGGCACCGACGGCATGAGTTTCTCGTTGCAGTCGCGCGACCTCATCGCCGACTCGGTCGAAACCGTGATGGGCGCGCAATGGTACGACGGATTGATCGCGCTGCCCGGGTGCGACAAGAACATGCCCGGCGTCGTGATCGCGATGGGCCGGCTCAACCGCCCGTCGATCATGGTGTACGGCGGGACGATCAAGCCCGGCTGTACCACCCTGCAGGGCAAGGAAGAAACCCTCGACGTGGTCAGCGCGTTCCAGTCGTACGGCCAGGCGTTGGCGGGCAAAATCACCGAAGAAGAACGCCAGGCGATCGTGTCTCACGCGTGTCCCGGCGCGGGAGCCTGCGGCGGGATGTACACGGCCAACACGATGGCGTCGGCCATCGAAGCGCTCGGGCTTTCGCTGCCCTATTCGTCGTGCACGCCCGCCGAAGACCCGCGCAAGCTTCGGGAATGCGACCAAGCCGGCAAGGCCATGCGTCTGCTGCTCGAGCAGGACCTCAAGCCGCGTGACCTCGTCACCCGCGCGAGCTTCGAAAACGCGATGGTCCTGATCACCGCGCTGGGCGGATCGACCAACGCGGTGCTGCACCTGATCGCGATGGCCGACGCGTTCGGCATCTCGGTGAGCATCGACGACTTCCTGAGCGTCGCCAACCGCGTTCCGCTCCTGGCCGACCTCAAGCCCTCGGGCAAGTACGTGATGGAAGACCTGCACCGCGTCGGCGGCGTGCCGGGCGTCATGAAATACCTTCTGGCCGAAGGGTTTCTGGACGGCTCGCAACGCACGATCACCGGCAGATCCATCGCGGAAAACCTCGCCGACCTGCCCGACCTCGACGCCAAGCAGGCGATCATCCACCCGCTGGACAACCCGCTCAAGCCGCGCGGCCACATCAGCATTCTCAAGGGCAACCTCGCGCCCGGCGGCGCGGTCGGCAAAATCACCGGCAAGCAGGGCCTGCGCTTCACCGGGCCGGCCCGCGTGTTCGACCGCGAGGAAGACATGATCGCCGGCCTCGAAGCCGGCAAGATCACTCCGGGCGACGTGATCGTCATCCGCTACGAAGGCCCCAAGGGCGGACCCGGCATGCCCGAGATGCTCACGCCCACCTCCGCCCTCGCGGGTGCAGGCTTTCTCGACGACGTCGCGCTGATCACGGACGGACGCTTCTCCGGCGGCAGCCACGGCTTCATCATCGGCCACGTCGTGCCCGAAGCGCAGGAAGGCGGCCCGATCGCGCTGGTCAAGGACGGCGACACCATCACCATCGACGACGAAACGCACGAAATCAAAGTCGATCTGGACCCAGCCGAGATGGACAAACGAGCCCGGCTGTGGACCGCCCCGCCGTTCAAGGCGACGCGCGGCACGCTGGGCAAGTACATCCGACTCGTCCGGGATGCGTCGCACGGTTGCGTGACCGACGCCCCGTAACGGCGAACCTCGAAAGCTCCCCTGAAGCCCGCGTCCCCGGAGTTCCAGGAACGCGGGCTTCAACGCTCCGCTCAGCGACGCCCCGTCGAAACGTGCAGCGCCGACGGATGCAGCAGCAGCACCGATTCGGAGCGCAGCTGCGCCATGCCGTCCAGCAGCGCTGCCGCCTGCTTCCAGCGCGCCTCGCCGAGCAGGCTGCGCAGCGCGGCGAGTTCGGCGATGGCCGGGGATGAAGCACGCACCGCCGAAGCACGCACGCCGAACACCTCGTTGAGGTATTCCGGCAGCGACATCGGCAAGGGCAGGTCGATCACGTCGTAGTCGCCCGCTTCGAGATCGAGCCGATCCGCGAGCGCGGCCAGCGCGGCGTCGAGGCCGCCCAGGTCGTCGGCCATGCCGTTGTCCACGGCCTGCGTGCCGGTGAAGAGCAGGCCTTCGTCCACCGCGTCCACGTCGGGCAAACGATCGCCGCGCCCGATGCGGATGCGGTCGCGGAACTGGTCGTACACCACCTCCATCGACTTGCGGACCAGTGCCCGCTGATCTTCATCAAATGGCTCGACCGAATTGAACAGGTCGCCGCCGGGCCCGCGCGTGCGCCGCGTGATACCCACGCCCGCCCAGTCGTACAGCCCGGCCATGACGAACTTGCCCCCGACCACCCCGATCGACCCCAGGATGCTCGACGGCTCAACGAAGATCCGCTCCGAACCGCACACCAGGTAGTACCCCCCCGATGCCGCCATCGCGCCCACCGAAGCGAACACCGGCTTGTCATCCCCGACTTCGCGCATCGCCTGCCAGATCATCTCCGACGCGAGCGCCGAGCCGCCGGGCGAATCGATCCGCAGGAGCACGCCTTTGATGTTCTCGTCGTCGAGCGCATCGATGAGGGCGCGTTCCATCGTCGCGCTGCCGATGCTGCTTTGAGCGAACATGCCGTCGCCGATGGACGAATCGCCCGAGGTGATCGGGCCGTAAGCGTGGATCACGGCAAGCGTCGGTCGCTTCGTGCGCGGCGTCGGCGTTTCCAGCAGCATCGAGAACAGCGCGAAGGGGTTGTCCGGCACGCCAGAACGCGCTTCGACACCCAGGTCCGTGTCCCATTCGAACTCTTCGCCGAACGCGGCTTCGGTCGGCTCGTACAACGAACGATCCGACACTTCATCGACAAAGCCCGCCTCCACCAACTCCGCGTCGGTCATCGCCATCGCGCCCGGCATCCGGGCCTCGAACGCTTCGACGCTCATGCCCCGGCCGGCCGCCACGGTCTCGATCAGGTGCCCGTACAACCCGTCCAGCAGCCCGTCGATGTTCTGGTCCCACTCGGGGCTGGGCGAGCTGCGGACCAACTGTTCGTCCGCGCCCTTGTACTTGCCGATCTGGATCAGATCCGCCCGGATGCCGAGCTTGCCCAGCGTGTCCGCGAGATACATCTCCTCGATCGCCAGCCCCGACAGTTCGACCGAACCCTTGGTCTGCAGCACCACGCGGTCGGCGGCGCTGGCGAGATACAGGTCCAGCAGGTCGTACGCCTCCGCGAACATCAGCACCGGCTTACCCGAGGCGCGGACTTGGGCGATGCCTTCACGCAGCGCGCCGGCCTGCGCGAAACTCAGCAGCGGCTGATCCAGATAAACCATCAGGCCCACGTGCTCATCGCTGGCCGCAACGAAACGCATCTGCTCGAGCACCATCGCCAGCGACGGGCCCGCGTCGGCCTCGGTGAGCCACGCGAAAGGCACCGGGCCCTCACGCAACGTCTCGGACAGCTCGATCCAACCCGCCCGCGGCTCGCCCTGCCCGCGCACCGACAACGGCAACCCGGCCAGCAAGGCGAAAGCAACCAGCAAAGACAGGAAACGACAGCCACGGCTCGGTCGGAGTGACGGGGTTTGCATAGGCCAATGATAAGCACAACCGCGCGAAGCCACGGCCAACCGTTCGAATCGTCATGAAATCAGGCGTCGCCGACGAGCTCGCGGATTTTTCGCACACCGCTGAGCACATCCTGCGCGGTGATGAAGTCCGGCCGGCTGCGGTCGCTGGGGCGGAGGATCGCGTCGGTGAGCTTCTTGAGCCGGCGGGTCGGCTCGCTGGTCTCGTCGTAATCGATGAACGGCACGAGGTCGGGGTTCCAGTACGGCCGACTGATCTGCAAGGCGAGGTAGAACAGATCGACCCCGCGATCGACCCGGCCGTGCGCGGCGACCAGCGCGTCGGAGGTGAGGTGCCCGGCGTCTTTCATCTTGCCGAGCGTGCGCTGAATCTCCGAGGTCTGCATCATCTCGTGGAACAGCGATTTGAGCAGCGGGCTTTTGTCCAGGTCTTCGCCCGTGCGGACCGCCGAACCGAAATCCACGAAGCAGACCTGCCCGTTGGAAATCACCATGTTGTCCAGCCGAAGGTCCAGGTGGATGACGCCGGCCGTGTCGTGCAGTTCACGCAGCAGATCCGCAGACTGTTCGGCGAAATCCAGGTGCGACATCGGCTCGCCGGACATCTTCAGCCAGGACATGAACAACTTGCGAACCGTGCCGTCGGGGGACTTTTCAATCGCGAGAGCCTCGGGGACGCGGTGCTTGTAGGCGTTGGGCAGGTCGCGCTGCAGCAGTTGAAGAAACGCCGTCTCGCGCGTGAGGAACACGGGGAACACCCGCTTGACGAGCTTGTCGGCGCGCTTCAGCAACACCCGGTCATCCGCCTCGGGGAAGCGGTCGCGCAGGCGATCGACGACGCGGCGATAGGTCGGCACGGTCTTGAGGACGACGTAGCCGTGGGCGACGCTCGGCTCGCGCACAAGCCGGACATCGAAGGTGAAGCGATCGGTCTGTTCGCGCGGCGCAATCAGGGTGACCTTCCGCGCGACGACCACGTGCCACGCCCGGGTGAGGCCGGGAATCGGCAGGGGCAACGGCATGCCACCGGGACCGATCCGAACGGTGTTGGGCCCGGACTCGACGACGAAGCCGCCGTGGGCGCGGAAGCTGCGTGCCGCATCGAAAGCGAGCGATGGATGCGGCGTGGCCAACACCGCGCGGCCGCCCCACCGCAACCGGCGGAACACCGTGCCTGCGTCCGGCAACTCTGGGCGGCGAGGGTCGGCCATGGCCAACGCTTCGTCGGCGGTGCGTCCGTCGCGGAGGTCTTCGATCAGGCGGACCCGCCGAACCGCCGACGGTTCGTCGGAGAACGCGGTGGCCAAGACGCGGCGCTGCGCGCCGCGCAGCGCACGCCCTGCCGGGAGGGCAAATGGGAAGCGGCGCGCGGCGGGGGATCGGCTCATGCCGTCGGCGTCGGGGGCGGTCCGCGTCAGGGCGACGGGAGCAGGTCAGCGGCGGTGTCGGACTCCTGCCGGTCGCGCAACGCCACGCGATACGCCGACGCAAAACGCCGCAGCACCCGATCCGCCGAGCGTTCCGCCGCATCGAACGACGGATGGTCCGGCCCATCGGCCTGGCCGATCAGGTGCGCCATGCGGACGTCGGTCCGATCCGAACGAGCCGCGGTGTCGAGCAGCGGCTGGTACACCGCGCTGCCGGGCCTGGTTTCAAGATGGGAAATCACCCAGCCCAGCGTCGGCGGGTCAAACGCACGCGCCCCGGCATTGAGCGCCTCGGCGATGCGGTCCGACGTCGCCGGACTCACCAGATTGTTCAGCGGCCCTTCGCCGATCTGCGCCAGCCGCGCCAGCGCGTACGAACGCGCGAACCGATCGGCGACGGCCGAATCACCGAGCACGGACAACCACTCGTCCACGGCCGCATCGTCGACCGCCTGTCCCTGGACCTGCAGGCCGCGGAGCGTGTCGGTCGAACCCATCGGCCCCATGACCATCGTGCCGTCGCCGGCCACACGGGGGTCGAGCACGCCGGACATCGCGAAGGCGAACCCGCGCGCCGGATCATTCGCCGCCGTCTGCCCCAGCACGCCCCAATCCAGCCGATGCGGGATCACGATGCGCTCGCCGGGATTCAGCGTCAGCCGCCGGGAAACATCCACCACCTGGGTCGGCAGCGTGCCCACCGCCTGGCCCTCGGCGAACACGCCGGTGTTCAGGAGCACCGCGCCGTTGACCGTCAGGCCCGGGCCGATCGAAACCGGAACCGGCGCGTTGTTGCGCAGAGAAACTTCCAGGACGGTCGGCTCGAAACCGCGCGGCGACGTCGGCCGGGCCTTCAGGCTCAGCGTCAGCCACGGCTCACGCTCCAGATCCAGCCGCCACACCTGAATCGGCGTGCGCTGCATCAGGTCCAGCACCGCCTGCCCCTGCACCGTCGGCTCGGGTGCACGGCCGTCGGCCTGAAGCATGTGCGCCGTCACCAGCGCCGCGAGCGACTCGGGCGAATCACGGATGATTTCCCGGAAAAACCGCGCCCGACCCGGATCATCCACCGCCGTCAGAATCGCCAAGCCAAGCTTGGCCAGCGGGTCCCGCTGAATCTTGTTGAGCGTGTCCTCCGCCTCTTGCTCGGCACCGCGACGCAGCGCCGACCAACCCCACGCCCGGCGGGCCCGATCCGACTCGGCGTCCACCCCTTCCAGCAGCAGGCCCACGCTTTCCGCATCACCGAAGATCGCCTCGATCCACGCCCGATCGCCCGCCTGGGCTTCCGAGACGGCCAGCAGCTCTCGCACACGCTTGAGCGACGCACGGATCGCGTCCTCGTCGCGCTCGGCACGATCCGGCTCGGCGCCGCCCAGCAGCGTCAGACGCACGAGCTCCAGATCCAGCGGCAATCCGGCATCCGCCGGCGCCTCGCCGGCCTCATCCTGCGTGGCCTGTCCCGCACCGAAGAGCTGCTCGAGCTGATCCAGCAGGTCCAGCGCGATCCGCGTATCCCCCGACGCGCCCAGCGACAACGCCCAGGCTCGATACGCCGGCCAAGGCAACGGAGAGGACGTCGACAGCCGCGCCGCGTTGGCGTACTGCTGCGCCGCGTCGAGATAGGCGGCCTCGCGGAAGAGCACATCGGCCAGCGCGAGCCGGGCGGCGGGATCGACGGGCGAGGCTTCCACCCAATTCTTCGCCGCGGCGCCGAGGGCCTTGGACCCGTGACCACGCTCGGCGAGCAGGCCGTACGTCGCGCGTGCCGCCGGCGCGAACGCCCGGTCCAGCGACGCCGACTCGCGCAGCCAGCGCACGTGGCGATTCGAGTCGCCCAGTTCCTGCGCCGCATCGGCGGCCAGCCACGCCAACCGGCTGCGCAGCGGCGCAGAAAGGGATGTCGCCGCGCTGCGGGTGTTCAGGACGTTTTCGATACCGGTCAGCCGGCCGTCGAGCGTCTGCATGCCCTGCACCCGGCCCAGCAGCAACTCGAGCATCGCCGCGTCGTCGCGTGGCTCGAGCCGGACGTACGACGCCAACGCCGCCTTGCGCCCCTCGCCGTCGCCGGCGAGCTTCGCGAGTTCTGCCCGCAACCGGTGCCGCTCCGCATCGCCGGGCGTCAGCGTCGCGGCTTGTTCGAGCAGCGCGGCCGCCGCTTCGAGCGCTTCGGCCTTGGGCGGATTCGACTGCGTCGCCAGACGCATCGCCTCACGCGTGAACGTGTCGGCCAACGCCGCTTCAACCGTACGCGGATTGTTGGCCTGAGCCCAAACGGGCGGTGCGCACACCATCAAGAGAAAGACCAGAAGGGACAAGAGGGTTCGCGGCATGTTTCCGTCCATGGTCAATGTCATCGGGGTTCTACGCTTGAAACTCTTCGACAGATCCGCCGTCCCGTGGCCATCTCCGATTATGCCGCCGGGGCCGCCAAACCCTCGGCCAAAGCGGCCACAAAACGTTCCACCGTCGCCACCGCACCCCCGGGCGTGCCACGCGACTTCGCAACCTCGGCGACGAGCGCCGAACCCACGATCGCCGCGTCCGCCACCGACACCACCTGCCCCACCTGCGCCGCCGTCGAAACACCAAAACCCACCGTGATCGGCAGGTCCGTCACGCCACGCAACTCCGACAACCGCGCCGGTAACTCCGGCGGAAGCTGCGACTGCGCGCCCGTGATCCCCGCCCGGCTCACGACATAAACAAAACCCGTGCTCGCCTCGGCGATCCGCTTAGCCCGCTCGATCGGCGTCGAGGGTGCCACGAGCATGCTCAGGATCAGCCCCGCGTCGGCCGTCGCCTTCCGCGCGGCGTCCGCTTCCTCCAGGGGCAGGTCCGGGAAAATGAATCCGTCGAAGCCCGCGTCCTTCGCCTGACCCACGAACTTCGCCAGGCCCCGGCGATGCACGATCGAATAACTCACCATCGCCACCAGCCCGATCGAAAGCGACGGCCGCGCCGCACGGATCTGCTCGAACACGCCGTCCACCGTCGCGCCGTGGTCGAGCGCGTACTTCATCGACGCCTGAATCACCGGCCCATCCGCGATCGGATCGCTGAACGGCAGGCCCACCTCCACCACCGACGCCCCGCCCCGCTGCGCCGCGGCCAGCATCGCCGGCAGCGACGCCAGATCCGGATCACCGGCCGTCAGGAAAGGCATGACGGCCTTCCGACCGCCCGCGCGAAGCTCCGCGAATATCGAGTCGATGCGATTCACCCCCGAAGCATACCGACAGACGCCCCCGGCTCTCAGGCCCAGGCCGACCCTCACGTCTTGATCCGCGTCAGCATCCACGCCGCCACCGGCAGATACAACGCCACCGGCAGCCACGCCGACACCACCGGCGGCAGCGTCTGCGGCGACGCCTGCAACGTCAGCAGGCCCCCGCCCCACGCGCCGATGCAAAGACCCGCCGCCAACATCGCCGACTTGAGCGCATCGCCCGGAACCCGACGCAGGAAATACGGCAGCGCCATCACCAGCAGCAACACGTTGAGCACCATCAGGCTGAACCGCCCCTGCACCGTCCGCGTGATCAGCCGCTGCCGCTCCGGGTCGATCGTCGGATTGCTCGCCAGCGTCTGCAGGTCACGCAGCGACAACACCGACGGCAGGATCGTCGCCTGCCGCGCCAAAAGCGCCGTCGGCGACAGCGCCGTGGGAATCGCCTCGACCCCGACCAGCGATCCGCCCGCGTCCACGACTTCGCCGCTGGCCCCGCCGATCTCCCGACCCGGCTGCAGCGCCACGCCCTGCGTCAGCAGCCAGGACCCGCTCGACGCGTCCCACAACGCCTCGGCCGCCATGATCTTCCGCTCCAGCAGACCGTCCGCGTCGCGATCCAGAATCTGGACCTCACGCAGCAGACCCAGACGCGGATCGAACGACTTGGCGCTCCACAGATTCCCCGCGTCGTCGGGCACATAAAGCAGCGGCCGGTCCCGCACCCCTTCCTTTCTCAATTCCGACTTGCTCCGCATCAGCTTGCCCGACAGCTCCGGCAGCACAAACTCCTGCACCGGCAGGGTGGCCAGCGAAAGCAACGCCCCCACCGCCACGATCGGCAACGCCACCCGGTACAGCGAAATCCCCCCCGCCAACATCGCCGTCAACTCGCGGTTGCGCTGCAGCAGATTCACCGTGAACGCCATCGCGCCCACCACGATCAGCCCGCTGAAGAACACGTAGATCAGACACATCAGCGGGCCGTAAAAATCCAGCACCGTCAGCAGCATCCACCACGCCCACGGCCCGCCGAACCGCGCCGCCTTCGCCTCGCCGGCCTGGACGAACTCATCGAGATCGACGATCAGGTCCACCACCAGAAACAGCCCCATCAGCACCACCAGCAGAATCGCAAAATTCGCCAGAAACTGCCGCACGAGATAGCGATCCAGCGTCTTCATCAATTCCTCGCCACCCGGCAATACATCCAGCCCAGCACCACCGCCAGCCCCACGTTCCCCGACCACAGCACACCCATGCCCACCGCCAACGGCGAATCCTTGTCCGACGTGAAGTTCTCGCCGGTGTTCACCAGGATGATCGACAGGATCGCCAGCACGAACGTCAGAAAAAACACCACCAGCGGCAGCTGCGACCGCAGCTTGATGCTCAGCACCGCCCCCAGCAACAGCAGCAGCGTGCAGCCCGTCGCCGACGCCGCCCGCAGATGCCGCTGCGCCCGGATCCGCCGGTCCAGCCGAAGAAACTGATCCGACACCGCCTCGCGGGCCGCCTGCACCGGCTCGGAATCCGCGTAGTCCTGCGACCGCGCCAACGCGCTCAACTCCCCGTACGAAGGCACCGACGACTCCGCCGCAAAAATCGGTTCGGGCCAACTCAGATCCCGACGCTCGATCACCGCCTGCCGCGTGTCGCCCGGCTCGACGCGCACATCCCGCAACTCCATGTCGATCACCAGCTGCCCCGTCAGCTCCGAGGGCTTGACCGTGATCAGCACCAGCTCGGCAAAAAACGTCCGCTGGGGACGGTCGTCAAACGCCGCGTACTGCTCGACAATCACCGGGTTGGTTGTGTGGCCGACAAAACGCAACGCCTCGCCCCGCCGCGGCGCCCGCGGCGCCCGCAGCACATAACGCTCGCCCGGGATCGGCGCGTCGAACGTCGCACCGTCCAGCCGGTCGGCGATCGCCTGAAACAACCGCTCGGTCGCCAGCGCGTTGGTCAGCCCATCCATCGCCCGGCGGACCTGGTCGTAACGCTCGGGCTGCTCCTGCAACGCTTCGAGCTGCGCCGCCGAGAAAAACTTGATGTCGTCGTTCAGCGGGTCCGGCAGCGGAACCGGCCCCAACTCAAAACCCTCCGCCCGCGCATAAAAACGCTCGGCCGGATCGAACGACACCGCACGCTCCAGCCGCAGCAGCAGGTTCGATCCCGGCTGGCCCGGCCACCGGTACACCCACGCCTCCGCCCGCTGCGCCGTGTCGTCCCGCATCGGCAGGCCGTCCGCCCCGAGCTGCCCCACGGTCACGCCCCGAAGCTCCACGATCCGCTCGATCTCCGCCGCCGTCGCCGTGTCCGCCAGGCTCGGCCAATCCTTCGGGTCGTACACCCGCGCCTCGTCCGCGTAAATCACCCGGCCGTCCATCCCCTCAAACGGCTTGTTCTGATTCAGCTGCGCCACCAGCACGCTGATCAGGTCCGCCTTGATGATCGACGTCGCCGCGCGATAGAACCCCGGCACCACCGTGTTGCTGAGCATCAGCAGCGTCAGCGTCAGCGCCAGCCCCAGCGCCAGCACCGGTGCGAGAATCCGCCCGTAGCTCAAACCGCCCGCACAACACGCCAGCACCTCGTTGTCGTTGGCCATCCGGCTGAACACCAGCGTGCTCGCGAACGCCCCCGCAAACGGCAACGCAAACCCCAGCATCGTCGGGGCCGTGTACAGCACGAACCGCCCCAGCGCCGTCGGCGAAAGCAGCCCGTCGCTGATCGGGCGAACCGCCGCCGCAAAACTCATCAGCGCCACCAACACCACCACCGTGACCACCAGGACCTTGATCAACTCCCAGAGGATGTGGCGGTACAGCGTCCAGGCCATGTCACGCCAATCTAGTGCAACTCCGCAAAGCCCGGGCTTTAAGCAAGCGCCGCATCCTGCGCCTCCCGCAGTTCTGCCACGCCCTTGCCCGCCAGGTCCAACAACGCGTTGAGCTCGTCCCGGCTGAACGTCCCCTGCTCGCCCGTGCCCTGCACTTCGATGTATTTCCCCTCCCCGTTCATCACCACGTTCATGTCCACCTCCGCCGCCACGTCCAGCGGATAATCCAGATCCAGCGTCGGCACGCCGCCGCAGATTCCCACGCTCACCGCCGCGATCGGCGAGACGATCGGGTTCTGCGTCAACCGCCCCTCACGCTGCGCCCAGCGCAGCGCCTGCACGAGCGCAACGTACGCCCCGGTGATCGACGCCGTGCGCGTCCCGCCGTCCGCGTAAATCACGTCGCAGTCGCAGAACACCGACACGCCCGGCATCTTCTTCAGATCCACCGCCGCACGCAGGCTCCGACCGATCAACCGCTGGATCTCCGTGCCGCGGCCGTCGGCCTTGCGCTGCTTGCGGTCCGGCGTCGAACCCGGCAGCATCGAATACTCCGCCGTCACCCAGCCCATCACCGGCTCGCGCGTCTCGGGGTCTCGCTTGATCCACGGCGGACAGTCCCGCTCCACGCTGGCCGTGCAGATCACCCGCGTCTGCCCGCACGAAATCAGCACGCTCCCCGCCGCCGCCGCAGGAAATCGCTCGATCGTGACGGGACGCAACTGGTCGGCCGGGCGCGGGGCAGGGGTGTTCATCGCCACGTCTTACTCCCCCGCCACCGCCCACGCAACGCGGCGACGCGTTTGTCGCCGTTGCATCACCGCGAGATACTCCCGCGATGCTCCGGAAGTGCCTGGCCTTTTTCGTCGCCGCCGGCATCGTCGCCGCGCTCGTCTTCGCCCTCGAAGCAGCGCGACAGTTCGACACGCCCGCCATCGCCCAGCCACCGCCCACCACCGTCCTCGACTACCGCATCACGCCGCAGCGCACGCTCCGCCTGCACGTCTTCGCCCCGAGCCAACCCACCACCACCGCCCAGCCCGCCGTCGTGTTCTTCAACGGCGGCGGATGGATCACCGGCGACCACCGCCAATTCTTCGCACAGTCCCACCTGCTCGCTCAGCTCGGCTTGGTCGCGATCTGTGCCGAGTACCGCGTCGAAGAAACCGACGGCACCGCGCCTATGGAAGCTCTCGACGATGCGCTCCACGCCGTCGCCTGGGTCCGCGCCCACGCGCCACAACTCAACGTCGATCCGACACGCATCGCCGCCGGCGGCGGCTCGGCCGGCGCACAACTCGCCGCCGCCTGTGCCACCGTCCCCGACCCGGCGCTCCACCTCCGCACGCCCAGCCTGCCCGCCTCCCCCCGGCCCGACGCGCTGCTGCTCTTCAACCCCGTGCTCGACAACGGCCCCGGACCCAACGCCTACGGCTACGACCGCATCGGCGACGAACACGCCTGGTTCTCCCCCGCCCACAACGTCCGGCCCCAACGACCACCCACGCTCATCCTCCTGGGCACCCAAGACCACGTTGTGCCCACCGCCGTCGCCAACGACTTCGCCGCCGCCATGCACGACGCCGGCAATGTTTGCGAGGTCGAGCTCTACCCCGGTCAGGGCCACGGCTTCTTCAACGCTCAGCCCGGCAAGGAACCCATGTTCGACGCCACCCTCCGGCGCAGCATCACGTTTCTCCAAACCCACGGCTGGATCACGCCCACGCCCTGAGCACGAAACCGCGGCCTGGTCGCTTCAGCGAACAGGCACTCACGCCGCCGCCAGCACCATCTCCGGCAACAGCGTCCGCAGCGCCGCCACCACCACCGCCGGCTTGACGTTCCGCCACGGGTGATCGCCGTCGCCCGCATCGCGCAAACGATCAAACGTCTCCAGCGCCCGACGCATATGCCGGGCATCGGGCTGGCCCGTCCGCCACACGCGGATCGCCGGGTGCGGCGTGTCGAGCATGTCCTCGCCGTCGTACGCCAATTCCTCGAACAACTTCTCGCCCGGACGCGGACCCGTGATGCGGATGTCCACGTCCACCCCCGGCTCCAACCCCTGCAAACGCAAAAACCGCTCCGCCATCTCCAACACCCGCACCGGCCGACCCATATCCAGCAAAAAAACCTCGCCGCCCTCCGCCAGACACGCCGCCTCCAGCACCAGACCCGCCGCCTCGGGAATCGTCATGAAGTAACGCGTCATCGCCTCGTGCGTCACCGTGATCGGCCCGCCGGTCTTCAGTTGGTCCGCCCAGATCGGCAGCACCGAACACGCCGAGCCCAGCACATTCCCAAACCGCACCATCCCGAAACGCGTCGCGCTGCGAGCGTTCAAATCCCGGATGTACATCTCCGCCAGACGCTTGGTCGCGCCCATCACCGAAGACGGGTTCACCGCCTTGTCCGTCGAAATCATCACGAAACGCTCCACCCCCGCCGCGTGCGCCGCGTCCGCGATGCTCCGCGTGCCGAACAGGTTGTTCTCGACCGCCTCGGCGGGATGGTCCTCCATCATCGGCACGTGCTTGTGCGCCGCGGCGTGCAGCACGACGTCGGGCTTGATCCGCTGCAACAGGTCGGCCGTGCGCTGACGATGCGTCACGTCGTGCATCACCGCTTCCAGCTTCGGTGCATCAACCTTCGCACGAAGCTGCCGGTGCACCTCAAACAACGCGTTCTCCGACCGCTCCAGCAGCACCAGCTTCCGCGGCGCAAACCGTGCGACGATCCGCGCCAACTCCGACCCGATCGATCCGCCCGCGCCCGTGATCATCACCACCCGGCCCGACACCAGCTTCGTCAGCGCCGCCGCGTCCAGCTCGCGCGGCCGACGATCGATCAGTGCCGCCAGGTCCAACTCCGCCGCCGGACGAACCCGCGTCGCCCGGCCCATCACCTGATCCGACAGCGGCGGCACGTCCGTCCACGCCAGCCCCCGGCGATCGAGCGCCTGCCCCAGCCGCCGCGTCACCCCGCGCAAGGCCGACGGAAGACACACCACCACCCGATCAAAATCCAATTTCGCATCAGCCGATTCGAGCATCGCCTCCAGCACATCAAACCCGCCCACCACCGGGCACGGCACCTCCGCCCCGTCCGCCTCGCGCAGCAGCACCGCCCCCACCACCTCGCAACGCAGCGCCGACGAAGACAACATCCCGCAGAACTCCCGCACCCCCGCCGCCGTCCCCGCCAGCAGCACCCGCATCGGCGGGGTCGGCCGTTCGAACGGATCGCGTTCAACGGGTTCCGCGCGAGCAAAACGCGACAACGGCAATGCAATCGGAGCGGGCGGCAGGTCAGGCATGCCCTGCTTATCGGCCGATCGTTCAGCGAATCTGCACCGTCTGCACGCCCTGACGCGGGTTGCGCGGATTTCCCGGCTCGCACGGTCAAGTCGCCCCCACGGCGCGTCGATTTGCCTGTCAGAGGAGAAATGCATCTGCCGCCCCATGTCGCGACGGACCCCTTGAACGCTCGTAGCCCCGCCCCGGAGACCGCCATGTCCGAACCCCGCAACGCCGAAGCTCCCCTGAAGTTCCCCGTCCACGGCCCCAAGCCCGGAGCCGACAACGCTGATGAGGGCCGCGCCGCACCCCGCGCGACCCTCCCGCCCATGTACACCCTGCTCCGCGCCAAGCGACCCGGCGACGACAAATACCCCTGGGCCGGCCACCTCTACGACGTCTCGATGACCGGCATGCGCTTCGAGCTCGACGAAGCCCTCAAAACCGGCGAACAACTCCAGGTCCGCGCCATGCTCCCGGGACACGAACACGTCACCATCCGCGTCGAAGGACGTGTCGCCCGCATGCACGAAGACGGCCCCGGCCCGGTCCGCATGGGCCTGCTCATCGAACGCTTCCTCGGCCCCCACGACCGCCGCAAACTCACCGCCTACCTCCAGCACCGCCTCGGCATCGAAGACGTCTCCGCCAAACCCGCGACCAAGACGACCGACGCCCCACTTCGCAAAGCCGCCTGAACGCGCAACCAACACCAAACACCCGCCGCGAAACCCACGGAGTTTCTCCGTGGGTTTTCTTTTGTTCAACCTGGCAACCCATACAACCGCTCGGCATTCGCATCCGTCGCCGACGTGAACGCCTCCACCGACATCCCACGACGCGCCGCCAGAAAAGCCGCCACCGTCGCGACGTACTTCGGCTCGTTGGGCCGGACCTTCCGATACGGCGATGGCGTCAGATACGGGCTGTCCGTCTCGATCATCAACCGATCCAGCGGCACACGATCCGACGCCACCGCCACCTCCGCGGCGCTGCCGAACGTCACGATTCCCGTGAAGCCCACGCACGCCCCGGCCTCCAGAATCTTCTCCACCTCCCCGGCCGTGCCCGTGAAGCAGTGGAACACAAACCGGCCCGCGTCTACGCCCTCATCCCGCAGCACCGCCAACGTGTCGTCCGTCGCCTCGCGGTTGTGGATGATCCCCGGAAGCTCGGGCAGGTCACGCATGATGCCCAGCTGCATCGCAAACGCCGCTCGCTGCGTCGCACGGTCCGGCTGGTCGTAGTGGTAATCCAACCCCATCTCGCCGATCGCCACCACCTCGGGCTCTTCCAGCAACGCCCGCAACTCCTCGGCCAGCAACGAAAAATCAGCGCCCGGCGTCGCGTAGTGCGGATGCAGCCCCGCCGTGACGTACACACCCTCGAAACGCCGCGCCAGCGCGAGCGCCTTCCGCGCATCGCCCGGCGACGTGCCCACGCTCACCATCCGATCCACCCCCGCCGCCCGCGCCTCGCCGATCACCTCCGCCGCCCGCTCGTGCAACCCGTCGTACGTCAGATGGCAATGCGAATCGATCATGGCGAAACCTACAAGCCCAGCGTGCCCCACATCCCGTCCACCCTGCGCTTCACCGCGTCGCTCATCGCCAACCGCTTCGGCCAGTCGCGCACCGGATTCCCGTTCACTTCCTCGCCCTTGCACTTCCGCGTCGCGTCGATGCCGATCTTGCAACCCGCGCCCAGCCGAGGCGCCGCGTGATCCAGAATGTCCAACGGCCCGTTGACGATCTCCAGGTCCCGGCCGGGATCCCCATTGGCCATCACGTGGAACCACACCTGCTCGGGATCATGCACATCCACATCGTGATCCACCACCACGATGCACTTGGTCCACGCCATCTGCCCCGCGCCCCACACCGCGTGCATCACCCGCCTCGCCTGCAGCGGGTATTCCTTCTTGATCTGAATGAACGCGCAGTTGTGGAAGCAGCCGAACCGCGGCAGGTCGTAATCCAGGATGTCCGGGATCAGCGTCTTGAGCAGCGGCAGGAACACCCGCTCGGTCGCCTTGCCCAGGTAGTAATCCTCCATCGGCGGCAGCCCCACGATCGTCGTCGGATAGATCGGATTCCGCCGATGCGTCACCGCCGTCACGTTGAACACCGGGTACCGGTCCGGCAACGAGTAGAAGCCGGTGTGGTCGCCGAACGGCCCCTCGAACACCTCGTGCTCAAGATCCAGCTTCAGCCCCGGCTGGAAGTCCGGGGCCACCCGCGGATCAAAGCCGATCGGCCCGCCGCGTGTACTCACGTACCCCTCGAGCACGATCTCCGCGTTGGCGGGCACGTGCATGTCGATGGTCTTGCACTTCACCAGCGGGATCGAACCCTCGTTCAGAAACCCCGCAAAAATCAGCTCGCTGATGCCCGGCGGCAGCGGGGCCGTCGCCGCATACGGCAGCACGCTCTCGCCGCCGAGCACGATCGCCAGCGGCATCCCGCCCCGGGAAGTTTTTCCTTGCGCTCGGTCCGCCGCATCACGCTCGCACCACGCCCGCCAATGCCGCGCGCCGTCGTGGTGCACGTGCCAGTGCATCGCCGTCCGCTTGCCGTCCAGCAGCTGCGCCCGGTACATCCCGATGTTGCGCGACGGCCGTGCCTCGCCGTCGGGCTTGCCCGCGTCCTCGGGATGGATCGTGTACATCCCCGCCAACGTGATGTACCGCCCGCACCCCGCCGACGTGCCCGACTGCTCCGGCGAGAGGTTGTACCCGCACGCGCGCGGGTCGCCATCATCCGGCCAGCACTGAATGATCGGCAACTGCAACAGGTTCACCTCATCGCCGACCTTCACCACTTCCTGACACACGCCCCGGCCCACGACCTTCGGCGGCAGCGAGGCGATCTTCGCCAACTCCAGACCCTTGCGCACCTTGTCCAGCAGCTTCGTCGGCGGCTCGGGCTTGACCAACGAAGCAACCTTGTCCGCCAGCTTCTCGAAGCCGCCGTCCAGACAATTCAGCGCCATCTCCATCCGCCGGTAACTGCCGAAAGCGTTGATCAGCAGCGGCATCGCCGCCCTGCCCTGCGGCGTCGTGATGTTCTCGAACAGCAGCGCGTGCCCACCCTGGCCGTCGTGCTTCGCGTCGAACGCGTGTGAATGCGCCGACCGCTTCGCACACGCCGACTTGCTCACCCGGTCCGCGATCTCGGTGACCTCGAGCATGCACGACACCGGCTGGGTGACCCGCCGAAGTTCACCGGCCGCGTCGAGCGCTTCCACAAATTCCCGCAGATTGGGGTAGCTCATCGTGCCCGCTCAAACCTTCCCGCCGCGCACGGCATCCAACGACCACCGCCCCGGACCCATCACCGTCAACGCCACATACACCACGACCTGCAGATAATTCCCGCTGAACGGCCCGGCCGCGCCCGGCGGCTGCGCGGTCCAGCCGAACTTCAGCGCCAATGCCACCGTGAAGCTCACGATCATCAACCCGATCACCGCCGCAACGATCGTTCCGAACAACCCCGCCATCAGCATCACGCCCAGCACGATCTCCAGCCACGGCAACGCGTAGCCGTACGGCGCCGCCAACACGTCCGGCAACCACGCCGGCTGGAAGCCCTTGAACGAGCCGTTGTAGAACGACCCGAACCCGTCGTTGATCTCGCCCATCGCCTTGGCCACCCCCGCCGCCAGGAAGTATCCGCCAAAGGCCAGGCGAAGCAGGAACAAACCCAGGTCGTTTGCGGTGTCGGATCGGTGCATGGCCGGATGCTAGGCGATCCAAACCGCATCCACCGGACTCACGACCGACCCAGTTCGACGCTGCGATCCCACGCCGCCCGCAGCGCATCGCGCACGATGGTCTCGAAACCCTTGGCTTGGAAATGCTCGATCGCCGCCTGCGTCGTCCCGCCCGGGCTGGTCACCTTCCGCCGCAAGTCCTCGGCCCGCTCCTGCGTGTCCATCGTCTGCATCAGCATCGCCGCCGCGCCGTGAATCGTCTGATACACCAGCAGCTTGTCGCAACCCGACAGGCCCAGCTCCACCGCCGCGTCCCGCATCGCCTCGGCCAGCAGAAACACGTACGCCGGCCCGGACCCCGACACCGCCGTCACCGCGTCCAGATCCGACTCGGCCACCTTCGCCACCTCGCCGCAGCCGCGCAGCACCGACACGCACAGCGCCTCGTCGCCGCCGCGAGCGTGTTCGCCGGGCGCGATCCCCGACATGCCCTTGCCCACCATCAGCGGCGTGTTGGGCATCACGCGCACGACACGGCTCGGCCCGCCCGTCGCCGACTCGATCTGCGCGATTGTGATGCCCGCCATGATGGACACGACGACCTGCCTCGTACGGTCGAGCTGTCGCAGCGCCTCGCCGAGCTTCGGAAACACCTGCGGCTTGACCGCCAGCCACACCTGCTCGCACCGGCCGATCATCGCCGCCGCCTCCGCGAACGTCGCCACCCCCAGCGCCGCGAACGCCTCGCGCCGCTCGGCGCTCGGATCGCTCGCCGCGATCGCACCGGCCGGCAGGATGCCGCGCTCGATGGCCCCCCGCGCGATCGCCTCGGCCATGTTGCCCGCACCGATGAAGCCCAACCTGTATTGGAAGTCACGCATCGCAGCAGGTTAGAGAAAGCCGCAAATCCACGCCGATCAACACGAATGAACCAACCGACCAACAACCCTCCGCGCTCATTCGCGTTCATTCGTGTTCATTCGCGCCCCATTGTTCCCGCCGGCGCTGCGCCCCTTCCAGCAGCGCGAGCAGCTCCGCATCCTTGCCCTTGCGCACCACGCCGCGCAGCTCGTTGAGCCGAGAGGCAAAACGATCCAGCGCCTCGGCGATGGGCTTGCGGTTGGCCGCGATGATGTCGTGACGCATCGCCGGGTTCGACAACGCCAGACGCGACGTATCCCGAAAACCCGAGCTGGCAAGGTCCAGCGGACCGATGTCGTCGGCCGTCAGCGTCAACAGCACGCTCAACAGATGCGGCAGGTGCGACACCGCCGCGACTTCGTGATCGTGCGCGTCCGCCGACAGCAGATGGATCACCGCGCCCAGGCTTTCCCACATCTGCCGCACCGTCGCCAGCGCGTCCGCATCGGTCGCTTCCTCGGGGCACAGCACGCACGGCCGACCCACGAACAACCCGCCGTCCGCGTGCTGCGGCCCCGAGCGCTCCGAGCCGGCCATCGGGTGGGCCGGCACGAAAAACTGCGGCTGCTTCAGATACCGCTTCGCATCCGCCGTCACGCTCAGCTTCGTCGAACCCACATCCGTGACAACCATCCCCCGCCGCTGGTGCTCGGCGAGCTGCCGGAACACATCCCCGAACCGGCCCACCGGCACGCACACCACCACGATGCACCGGCCGTCGACCCGCACCGCCGGACCCAACTCGACAAACCCTTCGTCAATGGCGCCCACCGCTTCTGCCCCCGCCAGCGTCTCGGCCGTCCGCGACACGCCCACCACCCGGCCCGCGTATCCCGCCTGTTTGAGGCCCAATCCCACGCTGCCGCCCAGCAGCCCGGGCCCGACGATCACGACCTGCGGCACGTCCGGCGGGACCGGCCGACTCGACACTTCCGGGGATGGCATTGGCTGATTCACGCGGGTTTCCCTAGGATTCTGCGTTCAACGTAACCGAATCGCCCCGGACCGTTTGCGCCCGGCGTTTCCACAACTCTTCGCGGCGCAGAGCCGCCCCCCCCGAGCCGACCATGGCCGAATCCAACACGATGCCCGCCGAAGCCCGCACCGAGTACTCCGCCTACGCCGGCAACTTCGAGCTCGAATTCGAGAAGCCGCTCATCGCGCTCGAAAAACAGATCGCCGAGCTCGAAGCCCAGACCGACCCGTCTCGCTCGGCCATCGGCCTGGACCCGACGCTCAACGTCACCAACGAAGTCCGCAAGCTCCGCGAATCGCACACCGCGATGCTCAAGAAGCTCTACAGCAACCTGGACGCCTGGAAGACCGTCCAGGTCGCGCGACACCCCGGCCGACCCCAGACCGTCGACTACCTGCACACTTTCGTCAAAGACTTCACCGAACTGCACGGCGACCGACGCTACGGCGACGACCCGGCCATCAAGTGCGGCTTCGGACGCATCGGCCCGCACAAGTGCATGGTCGTCGGCCACCACAAGGGCAAGAACACCAAGGAAAAAATCGCCGCCCACTTCGGCTGCGCCCACCCCGAGGGTTACCGCAAAGCGCTGCGCTGCATGAAGCTCGCCGAGAAGTTCGGCCTGCCCGTCGTCACGCTCATCGACACCCAGGGCGCCTACCCCGGCATCGGTGCCGAAGAACGCGGACAGGCCGAAGCCATCGCCCTCAACCTCCGCGAAATGTCCCGCCTCAAGGTCCCCATCATCTCCGTGGTCATCGGTGAAGGCGGCTCGGGCGGCGCGATCGGCATCGGCGTCGCCGACCGCCTCGCGATGCTGCAGTACGCCTGGTACTCGGTGATCTCCCCCGAAGGCTGCGCCGCGATCCTCTGGAAGGAGGCCAACCCGCAGACCAATCCCAAAGCCGCCGAAGCGCTCAAGCTCACCGCCACCAGCAACCTGGAACTGGGCACCATCGACGCGATCATCGACGAGCCGCTGGGCGGCGCCCACCGCCGACCCAAGGCGATGGCCGACCTCCTCGAAAAATGGTTGATCCAGCAGCTCCGCGAGCTCAAGCGCTTCAAGCCCGAAAACCTCGTGAAGAAGCGCTACGAGCGCCTGCGCCAGCTCGGCCGGTACGCCGAGCCCAGCGTCGCGTGACGCCCGCGGTGTATCGCCGGTGGACAACCGGTGAATGTGATTTTTTTCACGCTTTTTTTATCCACGCCGCCCGTTCGTCACCGATCATCGACGCGAACCCGCGACCTGTGAACACACCCATCGGCCCACTCCCCCACATCGGGCACTTGATTGAACGGCAGCGCTCGCGGGCTTTTTCTTGCGCCCCGCCGCGTGAGCCCCACGCTCAGTTGTCTCGCCAGTAAGGCATCTCTTCGCCCGGCGGCTCGAGATAAATCTCCTGATTCCCGATGCCCGGGTTGCGGGTGTCCGTCGGCCCAAGCATCGCCATCGCCAGCCCCGCGAACAGCACCAACGCCGGCACCTCCGCCAGAACCAGCAGCCACGCCGTCCGCAGCGGAAACCGCAGCGCCGCCTCCGTCTCGCTGCACCGGTGCCGCGGGTGCAGCGCAAACTCCCGGAACCGCACCAACGCCAGGACCGGCAACGCCACGCCCCCCGCCACCATCGCCATCGGCAACAGATACGCCAGCAGATACAACGCCGAGTTCACGCCCACGCTGATCGCTCCCGTGACCATGCTGCCCCCCGCCTCGGACCATCGGCGATGCAGCAAATCGGTGGCCGGCCCGGTGAACATCGACACCAGGATCGCCAGCGCCACCAAAACCGCCCCCCACAACGCCATGCGATAGAACGTCCGGACGGACTTCTCAACGGTCGTGGGTCGGCGGCGGGCGCGGGGGTCGTACATGAGTCCAACCGGGCGGGGCGGCCGAAACTCCGAAGATGGAGCGGCTCGCCGATTCAGCGTGGCCGGAACCTAGCCGAACGCCAACGCAAACGCGCGAATTGGCCCCGAGGAAACCGCCCGCCGCCGACCTGCCCCGTCTGGTGAAACGGCGCAAAGCCGATCATGTCCCCCAGGCAAGCTGGTGAATCCTCCCGCGAACCACCTCCATCACGCCTCGCCAAACGCCCACGGCCACAACCGATCCCCCGCCCGCAACCCCTGCCCCGCCGCAAACGCCTCGGCCGACATCTGCTTGCCACCCGGTGCCTGCAACTCCAGCAGCCGAACCACGCCCTCTGCCGTCGCCACCCGCAAATCCGGCAACACCGTGCCCGGCTCCACCGCCCGCGCCACGCCGTCACCCGCCTCATCCACCACCCGGCGCAGCAGCAACTCCCGCGACGCGCCCCCCGCCGACGTCCAACGCACGCGACACCCCGGCCAAGGATTCAGCCCGTTGATCCACGCCCGGCAACCCGCCGCCGTTGCCCCCGCCGCCGCGAAGTCCACCGTGCCCTCCGACTTGCTCAGCTTCTTCGCCTTGGTCACG
>CAZIXN010000022.1:14070-22840 GCA_964543215.1 uncultured Phycisphaera sp. | reverse complement strand
GAAGCCCCGGAAGCCCCGGAAGCCCCGGAAGCCCACGAAGCCCCGGAAGCCCACGAAACTCAGGCGGGTTCGGGTGCGTCATCGGGAGGTGTGCGATGAACGAAGCGAGCGTCTGGGTGTTGGCGTTGGCGGTTGGTGCGGTGTGGGTGGGTACGGCGTTTTCGGTGGTGGGGGTGTTGGGCCTGCTGCGTTTTCCCGATGCGTACAGCCGGCTTCACGCGGTGGGGAAGGTGAGCGTGTTCGGCGTGTCGATTCTGCTGGTGGCGGCGGTGGCGTTGGGGGTGGCGGCGTTGGGGAAGGCGGTGGTGCTGATCGGTTTGCTGGCGTTGGCGGGGCCGGTGTTGTCGCACGCGTTGTCGCGGGCGGCGCGTCGGGTGGGGGTGCGGCCGGTGGAGGGTCGGTCGGGCTAAAGAAGCGACCCCCGGATGGAGTCCATAGGCTTCACGCTTCGTTGCTCAAGCCTCAAGCCTCAAGCCTCACCGCACGTTGTCTTCGCCGTGTTCGTCGGCGACGGTGCGTTCCCAGAAGCGTGGTCCGGCGCGCATCGCGGCCTTGGCCAGGAGGTGTGAACCGACGGGCATGGCGACGAAGGCGAAGACCAGGGTGGCGACGACCTTGGCCATGACGTTGCCGGTGCCGATGTGGAACACGGCGGCGAGCAGCAGGCCGATGAGTCCCAGGGTGGTGCTCTTGGTGGCGGCGTGGAGCCGGAGGTAGACATCGGGCAGTCGGACCACGCCGATGACGCCGACGAACATGAAGAACAGTCCGAAGAGCAGGCAGCCCGCGGCGATGGTGTCGGAGATGGCGTTCATGGCTGGGCCGGGGGGTTGGCGGTTTGCGGCGGCAGGGTTCGTCCGGTGTGGGGGCAGACGTTGACGACTTTGGGGTCGGGCTTGTCGCCGCTATCGAGCGTGCCGGCGCGGGAGTTGGCGGGGAGGTCGGCGTTGCTTCCGGTGGCGCCGATGAGTTGTGCGAATCCGACGGTGGAGGCGAAGCCGATGAGGGAGATGCCCAGGACCGAGCCGAAGTAGGTGTCGTCGCCGAGGTAGATGGTCAGGAGGACCACGGCGGCGATGACGTGCAGCGCGAAGAGGTCGGCGGCGATGACGCGGTCGGCGAGGGTAGGTCCGGCCATGAGACGGAAGAGGCACAGGAGCATGCCGCCACCGGTGACGACCATGCCGATGACCACGGCGTAGAGCAGGGGCGCGAACAGTTCGCCGGCGATGGGGCCGTTGTCGATGACGACCGGGCCGGCGGCGGCGAGCAATTCAAAGGTCGACATCGAACACCTCCCGCATGAGGCGCCGCTTGAAGTCGTCCAGGCCGGCGATCGCGGCGGCGCGGTCCTTGCCGTACATGCAGTGGATGTAGAGCGTTCGGGTGGTTTCGTCGAAGTCGGCCGAGAGCGTGCCGGGCGTGAGGGTGATGGCGTTGGCGAGCACGGTGACCTGGGTGTCGGTGAGTTCGGCGACGGGGTAGCGGACGACGCGGGGCGTGAAGTTCAGTCCCGGCGAGAGGACTTCGCGGGCGACCTGCAGGTTGGACTTGATCAGGATGGCGGCGAAGTACGCCGCAAATCGGGACAGCTCGGCGATGCGGCGGAGGTACTGGCCGCTTCCGGTGGCGCGGTCGACCAGGTTGATGATGCCAAAGCCGATGAGGAAGCCGACGGCAAAGTCCAGGAACGTGACCCGGCCGAGCAGGGCGGTGTAGACGACCGCGAGGAACACGTTGAGGAGGAAGCTGTTGATCATTTAGTGATGCGCCTCCGGTTTGTGTCGCGGCTTTGGGGTGGCGTGTGCGGCGAGTTTGGGCGTTTCGTGGTCGATGGGGTTGAGGACGGCGTTGATGTAGGCGGTGGGCGTGGCGAGTCCGTCGCCGGCGCTTTGGGCGAGGGTGAGGAACGGCTGGGCGAGCAGGCTCAGCGTGAGGGACGCGGCGAGCAGGAGGCCCATTGCGGCGCTGAGGCATCGCGAGCCGGGTCGGGCGTCGTTGCGGGGGGTGCTTCCGTGTTCTCCGCCGAGCCAGAAGGCGGCGGTCCACCAGCGGAGCACGGCGAGGAGGGTGATGGCGCCGGTGAGCAGCGCGGCGAATCCGATCCAGGCGTTGGGGTTGGACCCGCCTTGGAGCGCGGCCTGAATGATCCAGAGTTTTCCGTAGAAGCCGGACATGGGCGGCAGGCCGACAAGGGTGATCAGCACGACGAAACCAAAGACCGCGAGCCAGGGCATCTCGCGCCAGAGTCCGCCGTAGTGGGGATCGTCGAGCCGGTCGCTGCCGGTGTGGGCTTCGAGCTTGCCGCAGAGGACAAACGCCAGCGCGGCGGCGATCATGGACTGCGTGGCATAGAAGGCCACGCCCGAGAGGCCGACGTCCCCGCCCACCGCGATGCCGGCGATCGAGAAGCCCACGCCCACGACGACCATCATGCACAGCCCGCCGCGCAAACGGCGGTAGGCGACGGCCATCACCGCGGCGAGCAGCATCGTGACCACCGCGGCAAACGCGAGCATCGGCCCGACGACTTGACCGGCCTCGCCGAGCATGAAGATCGGCGGGAACGTGCGGGCCAGCACGTAGATGCCGACCTTGGTGAGCACGCCGCCGAAGATCGCCAGCAGCGGCGTGGGCAGGGTCGGGTACGCATCGGGCAACCAGAAGAACAGCGGGAACACCGCCGCCTTGAGCCCGAAGACGGTCAGCAGCAGCACGCTCACGGCGGCGAAGGCGTCGGGCATCGGCTCGCCGGCGGCGGCGCGGTCGCCGACGATCTGCATGAGGTGCGCCAGGTTGAGCGTGCCGAACATGCCGTAGACCAGCCCGGCGGAGGTCACGAACAGCCCCGAGGCGAGCAGGTTGAGCACGACGTACTTGTAGGCGTGGACCAGGCGTTCCCGGCCGGCGGCGAGGCACACCAGGCCGTAGCTCGCCATGAGCATGATCTCGAAAGCGACGAAGAGGTTGAACAGGTCGCCGGTGAGGAAGCTGAGGTTGACGCCGGCGTGCATGAAGTGCAGCAGCGGGTGGAAGTATCTGCGTTCGAGGGTGGGGGCCAGTTCGCCGAAGCTCGCGAGATAGCCGCAGAGCATCACGAACGCGGTGGCCACGAGCAGCATCCCGCTGAACGTGTCGAACACCAGCGTGATGCCGTAGGGCGCGGCCCACTGGCCCATTTGCGAGACGAGTGCGCCCCGGCCTTCCGAGCCGGTGAGCGTGTGCGACATCAGGACCAGCGACGTCGCCAGCGTCGCGAGCATGCCCAGCAGCCCCAACACGCGGCACAGCACGATGCGATGCACCACCGGCACGCACAACGCGCCGGTCAACATCGGCAACATCACCATCAGCACGATCCAGCGATTCGTCACGGTCGGCGACCCTCCCAGACGCGGCGCGAAATCTCATCCACATCTTCATTCGGTTGGTCGTGGTGGAGCACGGCCAACTCGTTGACCGTCAGCGTGCCGACGTTGCGCGACGTCACCACCAGCAGCGACAGCAGGAAGCCCATCACCGCAAAGCCGATCACGATGGCGGTGAGGATCAGCGCCTGTGGCGTCGGATCGACCATCACCGCCAGCGGGTCGGTGAGCGTGCCGTCGCGGAGCGCCGCGTCAAAGGCGGCGTCGCTGACGGGAGCACGCTTCATCCCTGCCTGAGCAAAGCCGCGGGCCGAGGTGCCGGCGGTCAACATCGGCGAGCCCGAGGCGGCGAGGATCGCCATGTTGGCGGCGTGGCCCAGCAGGAACACGCCCATGGCCACGCCCTTGAGCTCACGCCCCAGGAGCAGGTACGCGCTCACGCCGAACGTCACGGCCACACAGATCGCCAGCACCATGATCATCGCGTGGCCTCCGATCGTTGGGGCGGATTTGTCGGGGTGTTGGCGCTGGCTTCGTCTTCGCTTTCGTCGCGTGGCAGTTCGTCGCCCAGGCGTTGGATCATGCCCGTGGACACGCCGACCACCACCAGCAGCACGCCGATGTCGAAGAACGCGGCGGTGACCAGGTGGATCGATTGCCCGAAGCCCAAGGGGAACGCGTCGATGCCGAAACTCCGCAGCAGCGGGTACCCCCACAGCAGCGGCAGCGCCGCCGTCGCCAGCGCGATCAGGAAGCCCACCGCCACGAGCACGCGCGGGTGCACGGGCATGAGGTCGATGAGCGCTTCGCGGCCGTGGGCCATGGCGTAGAGCATGAGCGCCACCGCGGCGATCAGCCCGCCGATGAATCCGCCGCCGGGCTCGTTGTGACCCTTGAACGACATGTACGCCGCGAACAGCAACGCCAGCGGCAGGATCAGCCGCGTCGCCGTGCGGAACAGCAGTGAACTCATCATGGCCGGCCCCCTTGCGGTTCACCGTCGCGGGGCGACGACTCCGACAGCGGCACCACGCGGAACGCGGGCAGCTCACCGGATTCGCTTTCGCGGTGGCGGTTGTCGTCGGGCGCGGCGCGTCGCGCGAGGTCGCGGTGTGCACGCGGTTGACGCAGCGGCCGGCCCTGGCCCGCGAGCATGGACCACACGCCCAGCGCCGCCAGGCCCAGCACGCTGATTTCGCCGAGCGTGTCGAAGCCGCGGAAGTCGACCAGGATCACGTTGACGATGTTGTAGCCGCCGCCGCCGTGCTCGTAGACGCCGTCGCCGAGATACGCGCCCTTGTACGTGTTGGCGACGAACCATGTGCCGAGGCGGTCGGCCGGTTGTGCCCCGGCGGCGACCAGCGTGATCCAGCCCATCGCCAGGCCAAGCAGCACCGCCGCCGGAATCCGCAGCCAGACCGTCGGGTTGTAATACGTGCGCTCGGCGGGCAGCATCCGCAGCACCAGTACGAACAGCAGCACCGAGATGATTTCAAAGAACAGTTGCGTGAGCGCCAGGTCCGGGGCCTGGAACAGGACGTACATGCCCACGACCGCGAAGCCGCAGGCCCCCAGGATCAGCACGCGGACGACCCGGCTGCGGAACAGCGGGATCATGATCGCCGTCGCACAGATCAGCACGCCCAGGAACACCGCGACGTACGACTCGCCGAGCGTGGCGAAGCCTTGACCGATCGCGTCGAACATCGCGGGCTGCACGATCGCCGCGCCGATGACGCCGGCGGTGATGAACCCGAAGGTGAACAGGAGGTAGTGCCGCAGGTTGCCGGTCTGGCCGAGCGCGACGCCGAGCTTGCCGAGGGTTTGCAGGGTCCACGCGGCGGCGGGGTAGATGGCGTTGTGGACGTCGTTGTGGGCGCCGCGGAGCAGCGGGCTGAGGCCCAGCACGACGCCCACGACCGTGGCGACCAGCGAAGCAAACAGCGGCACGCCGGGGTGCGTGAAGGCGTGGATGAGCGTGGGGACGTGGCCGCGGAAGCCTTCGTAGTTCAGGTTGGTTTCAAAGGGCAGGAACAGCGCATCCCAGACGGGCGTGGCGATGCCGCCGACGAATTGCAACGCCACGAGCGGCACGGCGGGCAGCCAGATCAGGGCACCGCCCAGGCCGTGCTCGTGGTGGTGCTCGTCGTGGGCGTGGTGGTCGTCGTGGTGTGCGTGGGCGTCGGCGTGCACGCCGAACTTCAGGCCCAGCAGCGTGGTGAACAGCCGGACAAAGATCGCCACGTTGCAGGCTGCGGTGAGAATGGTTGCCGCCAGCACGGCCCAGACCAGCGGGTATTCCTCGGCGGCGTGAACCACGGCGTAGAGGAACAACTCCTTGGCCTGGAACGAGATCGACCCCGGCAGCGCCGCGAGCGCCCAGCCGGCCGCGAGCATGGTCGCGCAGATGGCCGGGTGCTTCTTGAACGCGCCGAAAAGTTCGGGCAGGTTGCGCGAGGCGACGTGACCGATCGCGCCGGCGGTGATGAACAGGGGGGCTTTGTAGAAGGCGTGGTTGGCAATCTGCGTGATGTCGAAGTCCAGCGCCGCGGCGTGGTGGCCGTCGTGCCCGTACGACAAGCCGCCCAGGCCGTACATCGCCATCAGCAGGCCGAGTTGCGAGACGGTGGTGTAGGCGAAGATCTGTTTGAGGTCGTGCTTGCAGACGGCGGTGATCCCGCCGTAGAGCATGGTGACCGTGCCGAAGGGGATGATGATGGCGGCCCACAGGTGGTGCTCGCCGACGTGTTGGAATTCCGGGTACAGCCGACCGACCAGGAACACGCCCGCCTTGACCATGGTGGCCGAGTGCAGGTACGCGGACACCGGCGTGGGCGCCGCCATCGCGCCGGGCAACCAGTAGTGCAGCGGCCACTGCGCCGATTTGGCGAACGCGCCGACGAGCATGAGCGTAAAGGCGGTGACCACCGGCGTGGAGGACCAGGCGATGGCTCCGGATGCGGATGCTTCGGACAGCTCGCTCCACCGCCACACGCCCGTGGCCCCGCCGAACACGGCGATGCCGCCCAGCAGGAACATCCCGCCCAGGCCGGTGGTCACGAAGGCCTGCAGCGCGAGTTTGACGGCGGCGGGTTTGGTGCGGTCCCAGCCGATCAGCAGGAACGAGCTGACGGAGGTGAGTTCCCAGAACAGCAGCGTGAGCAGGGTGGAATCCGCCAACACCACGCCGAGCATCGCGGTGGTGAAGAAGCCCAGCGTCGGCAGGAAGCGGTAGAGGTCGTTGCGGGCCTGCGGGGTGTGTCCGCCGAAGTAGCCGCGGGCGTAGAGCACGATGAGCACGCCGATCCCCGACACCAGCAGGCCGAAGAACCCGCCCAGCCCGTCGGGCAGGAACGCGAGGTTGAGGTGGAAGTCCGGCAGCCAGGCGATGGCGTCCGTAGCCTGAGCGGTGGCCGGATCGAGCTGCAGGTGGGTGGCGATGATCCCGAACGCCGCCGCCGGCCCCAGCAGCGCCAGGAGTACGCGGGGCGTGACCGCCGCTCGCGGCAGCCACAGCGTCGCCAGCCCGGTGAGCACCGGGAAGCACACGCCCATCAGCAGCAGCCATGCGTCAGTCATCGCGTCGTCGGAGTCCTTTCCGCAGCGCCCCAGCGCAGCGTACCGCAACCGTGTCGCCATCATGCACGAACCCCCCGGCGACGCTCCTTTGATCGACCAACGCACGGGGGTGCCGTCACTTTCGCCCACACCGCGCAACGAAAATCGTCTCCGCAACGCCCGATACCCTGACGGACATGTCAACTCCGCCCCGCAAAACCCTCTGGGCTCCCTGGCGCATCGACTTCATGCGCGAGCTGGCCCAAGGCCCGCCCGGCGAATCCGCCGGCAGGCCGACCTGCTTCTTCTGCACCTGCACCGACCCGCACGCCAGCGAGGAGCAACTCGCCGACGAGCACGTCCTCTACCGCAACGCGCACGGCGTGCTGATGATGAATCGCTATCCGTACGTCAACGGACACCTGCTCGTCGCCCCCGCACAGCACGTCACCGATCTCACGGATCTGACGCCGGAAGGCTTGCAAAACGTGATGGCCCTGATCGCGCTGGGCGCGAAGAGCCTCAAGGCGGCGCTGGACTGCCAGGGCTACAACGTCGGCTTCAATATCGGCAAGTGTGCCGGCGCCGCCGTGCCCGGCCACGTCCACGCCCACATCGTGCCGCGCTGGCACGGCGACACCAACTTCATGGAAATGATCGGCGGGGTGAAGATCATCCCCCAGGCGCTCGAAGACTGTTTCGCGGACCTCAAAAGAAAGGTGAACGGACTGGTCGCTTAGGCGACCAGTCCTTAGACCACTCACGCCGCGTGAACCATCGTGTCGTCCAGCACCAGCCCGATGTCGAAACCCTGGCCCATCAGCGCATCGGGCATGCAGCGGACGACCTTGCCCAGACGGTCGCAGCCCGGCTGGTTGCCGCGCGGCGGGAAGAACACGGCCACACGACTGCCCATCGGCAGCGCCCGCTGGCTCCACACCCCCACGCCGTGCCCGGACACGTCGCGCAGTTGCAGCGAACCGATCCGCTTCTGGGCCTGATCCATGCTCGGCAGGTCGGCGGTCCTGTCCTGCGGTTGGCCGTAGTCCACGAACGTCACCTGGCCGGAGGTCGTCCAGCGATACTCCTGCCGGCGCTCGAACTTGTACGGCCCGACCTCGTCCAGCGGCTTGTCGCGCACGAGCCTGAGCTGCGGCGCAGCCGCGGCATCCTGCGAGTCGTCGGTCGTTTTCGATTTGGGCTGGCGGGTCTTGCTCATACGATGCGGCTCCGGGTCGGGCAAGGAAATGTGCCGACGTTTTGGCCATCGACCCGTTTGCCCAGCCGGTTTATCCCGCCCGCTCCCGCCGTGAACGCCGCCGACGCCCCGCCCACGACTGACTCCGCGAAGCTGCCGTCGGCCGCTGGTTCGCGAAGTGCCGATTTCGGCATGGTTTGGCTGGTCGGGGCCGGGCCGGGCGATCCGGGGCTCATCACGGTGCAGGGCGCCCGGCGGCTGCGCGAGGCCCAGGTCGTGGTATACGACGCGCTCGCCAACGCGACTTTATTGGACCTTGCCCCGCCCGAAGCGCAGCGCATCGACGTGGGCAAGCGGGCCGGACATCACAAGAAAACGCAGGACGACATCAACGCGCTGCTGGTCCAGCACGCCCGCGCCGGCCGGCGGGTGGTGCGGCTCAAGGGCGGCGATCCGTATGTGTTCGGCCGGGGCGCGGAGGAGGCGGCGTACTGCGCAGCGCACGGCGTGGCCTGCGTCGTGGTCCCGGGCGTCACTTCGGGTATCGCGGCATTGACGACGGCGGGTATTCCCGTCACGCACCGCGGCATCAGCGCCAGCGTGACGTTCATCACCGCCCACGAAGACCCCCTGAAGCAAGACCCCC
>CAZIXN010000022.1:0-13970 GCA_964543215.1 uncultured Phycisphaera sp. | reverse complement strand
GAAGCAAGACCCCGGCCGCGACGGCAATCCGCTGGATTACCGGGCGTTGGCGGCGCTGGTCGCCGGGGGCGGCACGGTGTGCGCGTACATGGGCGTGGGACGACTCGCCGCGATCGCGGAGGCCTTCCTTGCGCACGATCTTCCGGGGGACACGCCCGCCGCCGTCGTGCAGTGGGGCACGCTGCCAACCCAGCGTGTCGCCCGCGGCACGCTGGGTACGATCGCGACAGAGGTGCAGCGGACCGGCGTGAGTTCGCCGGCCATCGTCGTCGTCGGCGCGGTCGCGGGGCTCGACGAGCCGGGGCTGCGCTTCTTCGACGACCCGCAGCTGCGCCCGCTGTTTGGCCGGACGGTGGTCGTCACACGCACCCGGTCCCAGCAATCTGAACTCTCCGAGCAATTGACGGCCTGGGGCGCGAACGTGCTCGAAGCCCCGACCCTCCGCGTCGAACCCACCCGCAGCCCCGGCCGGCTGCGCGAGGCGGTGGGGCGGTTCCTCGGCGAAAACGACGGCGAGGCCGACCTGCTGCTCACCAGCGCCAACGCGGTGGTCGCCTTCGCCGAAGCGCTGGACGCGGCCGGCTTGGATGCGCGAGCGCTGGCGGGCGTGCGCATCGGCGTGGTCGGCGCGGTCACCGCCGCGGCGCTGCGGGCCCGGCTGGGCGTGGTGGCCGATGTCGCGCCCGAATCCGCCAGTGGCCGGGCCTTGGCCGAGCGGTTGATCGAACTCGGGGGCGGCGGTCTTGCGGGTCGTCGCGTGCTGCTGCCGCGGGCGGACACGGCCACGCCCGAG
Organism: uncultured Phycisphaera sp.; assembly: GCA_964543215.1. Taxonomy (GTDB): domain Bacteria; phylum Planctomycetota; class Phycisphaerae; order Phycisphaerales; family Phycisphaeraceae; genus CAZIXN01. Next base: position 13,177 of record CAZIXN010000022.1, on the reverse strand, counting down.
CTGCCGACGCTGCTGCGGGACGCCGGCGCCCGGGTCGAAGAAGTCGAGGCCTATCGCGTGGTGCCGGCGGCCTCGCTGCCGCCGGAAGTCGCCGAGGCGTTCGCCGCCGGGACTATCGACTGGGTCACCTTCACCAGCTCGTCCACCGCGCGAAACCTCGTGGCGCTGCTGGGCCCGGACGCCGCCGCTCGCCTCGCCCGCTGCCGGCTGGCGTCCATCGGCCCGGTCACCACGCAAACCCTCCGCGATCTGGGCCTCCCGCCCGCCATCGAAGCCAGAACCGCCTCCGTTTTCGCCCTCGCCCAAGCGATTGCCACCGCCCCCGCCCACTGACCCCGGACGAGTTCCCATGCCCATCCCTCGACTCGACCCCCATCGTTCGGCCTTGCTGGTCATCGACCTGCAGGAACGCCTCATGCCCGTCATCCACGAGAAAACCACCTGCATCCGCCGCGCCGCGCGACTGGCCGAGGGCGCGGCGGCGCTCAGCGTGCCCCGCTTCGTCACCGAGCAGTACAGCCGGGGTCTGGGCGCGACCGTCCCCGAAATCGCCAAGCACCTCGACCACGACGTCACCGCCTACGAAGACAAAACCCGCTTCTCCGCCTGCGTCGGCCGAATCTCGGGCATGCTCGAAACGCTCGGCATCAAGTCGGTCGTCCTGGTGGGCGTCGAGACGCACATCTGCGTCCTCTTCACCGCGCTGGACCTGCTGGATCAAGGCTTTACCGTCGCGGTCTGCGAGGATGCGACCAGCTCCCGGCGACCCGTGGACAAGCACGCCGCGATGCAGCGCATGGTTCAGGCCGGCGTGTTGCCCACGACGGTCGAATCCGCGCTCTTCGAGTGGGTCGGCGACGCCGCGTCCGAACGCTTCAAGGCCATCCAGAGCATCCTGCGGTCCAACACGCCCGATTAGCGCCGACGCACGGTTGATCTGCGGCGGTGGACATCAAGCCGCGGCGTCCGCGAAGCGTCGGGCCTCATCCGAACATTTCCAAAACCTTCCGGATCCCCCCGGATCCCCCCGTGTTTGCCGGGCGTTTGCCCCCCCGGTAGGCTGAATCGCTCTCGACAGCGGCCCTTTGTTGTGGCCGCCCGCCGCCCGAACCCCTCCCCTCCCCCGCGGAGCCAACCCGGAGTCCCCCATGCTCGAAGCCTACGAACAGCTCAAAACCCTCGTCGCCTCCATCGAAGACGACATCCGCAAAGCCGCCGGTGGCAACCGCGCCGCCGGCACCCGCGTCCGCAAGCAGATGCAGGACGTCAAGAACTGCGCCCAGGAACTCCGCAAGAAAATCCTGGAAAACCGCGAAACCGACGCCAGCTAAGGCCCAAACTCCAACCAACCTCGAAGCCCACCCCATCATGGGGTGGGCGTTGCTTCATCCGACCTCCCCGGACACCCATGGCCCCGCCCCTGCTGATCGATTTCGAGACCCTGCAGAACGCCCCGATCGTCGGCGACGTCGCCGCCATCGAGGCGATCAACCCCCACCGCGGGGCCATGCGCCTGCTCGACGCCGTCGTCTACGCCGACACGGACACGCTGATCTACGGGGCCTATCGCGACGTGGGACACGACGAGTTCTGGGTCCCCGGGCACATCCCCGGCCGACCCCTCTTCCCGGGCGTGCTCATGCTCGAAGCCGCCGCCCAACTCTCCAGCTACGTCTCGCTCAGCCACGTCAAAGACATGGATTTCATGGGTTTCGCCGGGGCCGACGCCATCAAGTTCCGCGGGCAGGTCGTCCCGGGCGATCGCTTCTGGGTCATGGTTCAGATGACCGAACTCCGCAAACGCCGATGCACCGGCACCGCCCAGGGCGTCATCAACGGCCAACTCGTCTTCGAAGCGATCATCAAAGGCATGCCGATCTGAATCTGTGCTTTGAGTTCCATTTCCCGGACGGGTCGCATAAGCGACCCGTCCAACGCCCGGGAACCTGAACATGCCCAAGCCCTGCCACGTCGCGCTGATCGGCTCCAAGTTCATGGGCCGGACGCACTCCAACGCCTACGCGCAGGTCGGCAAGTTCTTCGACCTGCCGGTCCAGCCGGTGATGCACACCATCGCCGCCCGCGACGAGGCCGACCTCAGAAAATTCGCGCCGCGCTGGGGCTGGCCGAATTACACCACCCGCTGGCAGGACGTCTGCGAGAACCCGCAGATCGATCTGGTCGACGTCGGCACGCCCAACCACGTCCACCTCGATCAGTCGCTCGCGGCGCTCGAAGCCGGCAAGCACGTCGCCTGCGAAAAGCCCCTGGCCGGCACGCTCGACGACGCCCGCCAGATGCTCGCCGCGGCCAGAAAACACAAGAAATCCAGGACGTTCGTCTGGTACAACTACCGCCGCGTGCCCGCCGTGGCGTTCGCGCATCAACTCGTCCAAGAAGGCCGGCTCGGACGGATCTACCACGTCCGATCGGTCTATCGCCAGGACTGGGGCGGGCCGAACACCCCGCTGCTGTGGCGCTTCCAGGGCGACATCGCCGGCTCGGGCAGCCACGGCGACCTGGGGGCCCACATCATCGACATGGTCCGCTTCGTCACCGGCGAGAAGTTCACCGAAATCACCGGCGCCATCGAAGAAACCTTCATCAAGCAGCGCGAGATCATCGAAGACGCCGGCGGCGAAATCTCCGGCCGCGGCGCGAAAAAAGCCGGCAGAAAGCGATACGGCAAATCCACCGTCGACGACGCCGTGCTGTTCCTGGCCCGGCTCTCGGGCGGGGCGGTGTGCACCTTCGAATCCACCCGCCTGTCCACCGGGCACAAAAACGCCCACGGCTTCCAGATCCACGGCGAGCACGGCGCGCTGGGCTTCAACTTCGAACGCATGAGCGAACTGGAGTGGTACGACGCCACCCTGCCCGAAAAGCTCCAAGGCTGGTCCACCATCAACGTCTCCAATGGCGGGGCCGGCCACCCCTACGCCTCGGCGTGGTGGCCCACCGCCCACCCCATTGGCTACGAGCACGGCTTCATCAACCAGGCCGCCGACATGTTCGCCGTCCTGGGCGGCAAAAAGCCGCTGGTCCCGCTGCCGGATTTCGCGGACGCCTACGAAACCCAGAAGGTCCTGCACGCCGTGATCCTCGCCGCCCGGCAGCGCGGCCCGGTGAAACTCAGCGAAATCAATTAAGTTTCCTCCCTTGTTCACGAAGCCCACGGACTCCGTCCGTGGGCCTGCCCCGCCCCCACGAAAGAGTTCCCATGTCCAAACCCATCCGCTTCGGCGTCTTCGGCTCGGGCGCCATCGCCCAGCGCCGACACCTCCCCGAAATCCACGCCCACCCCCACGCCCAGGTCGTCGCCATCGCCGACCCCAACAAGGCCCGCGTCAAGGACATCGCCGAGCAGTACGGCGCCGTCCCCTATTCCGATCACCGACACCTGCTCGCCGACGCCAGCCTGCAACTCGACGCCGTCGTCGTCGCCACCCCCAACGTCGACCATGCCCCGCAGAGCATCGACGCCTTCAAGGCCGGCCTGCACGTCCTGGTCGAAAAGCCGATGGCCGGCTCGCTCGCCGAGGCCCGCAGAATGATCGCCGCCGCCAAGTCGGCCAAAAAATACCTCATGATCGGCATGAACCAACGCCTCATGCCCCCCCACGCCAAGGCCAAGGAAATCCTCGACACCGGCAAGCTCGGACGCATCCTCGCCTTCGAAACCACCTTCAAACACCCCGGCCCCGACGGCTGGTCGGTGGACGGCGCCGAATCCTGGTTCTTCCGCAAAAACCAGGCCGTCATGGGCGTCTGCGGCGACCTGGGTGTCCACAAGGCCGACCTCATGCGCTTCCTCACCGGCGATGAAATCACCCGTGTCGGAGGCTTCGTCAAAACCCTCGACAAGCGGCTGCCCAACGGCAAACCCATCCAGGTCGACGACAACGCCTTCATCTCGATGGAAACCGCCTCGGGGGCCGTCGGCACGATGACCATCTCGTGGACCCACTACGGCCGATTCGAGGACAACGGCACCACGCTCTACTGCGAGCACGGCGTCATGCGCCTCGGCCAGGACGATCACTACGGCGTGATGGTCGATCTGAAGTCCGGCCAGAAGGAACGCTACGCCGTCGGGGCCGTCGCCACGAACACCCGACAGGTCAGCTCCGGCGTCGTCGACGCTTTCGTCGAAAGCATCCGCACCAAAACCAAGCCCCGGATCGACGGCGACGAAGGCTTCAAGGCCCTGAGCGTCATCGTCACCAGCATCGAAGCCGCCAAAGAAGGCAGGATCAAGAAAGTCCCGCTGAAGTAAACCGACCGACCGCGAAGCCCACGGACACGGTTCGTGGGTTGCCTCCAGACCGGACTTGACACGTCCGGCCACTCGGCTACTTTGTGTGGCTCGCCCGAAGCAACTCCGATTGCCTCGGGCCAGCCCTCCGGCAGGGGGTGTAGCTCAATTGGTTAGAGCACCGGACTGTCTATCCGGAGGTTGCGGGTTCGACCCCCGTCACCCTCGCTTGTCCTGGACCACAGGACCCTGCCCCGAAAGCCCCGCGTCAAGCGGGGCTTTTTTGTGTCGTTCCCGCGTTCCACCCGCTCCACCGCCATTTCGCCGGAGGGGAATCCCCGCCGTCGCCGTACAATCCGCCTGTGCCCCCGCTTACCGCGCCGCACATCCCAGGCCCGGGGTTCCTCGCCGCTGACGCGCTGGGCTGGGTCGCGCTCGCGGGGTGGCTCACGCTGGGCATCGTGCTCACGCTGTGGCGGTGGTGGGTCGCCGTGGGCGCCGCCGCGACGCTGCGGGCCGACCCGCCCGGCCGGTGGCGACGCCTCGCCGCCGACGACGGCACGGCCACGATCGAGTTCACGCTGGTGTTCCCGATCCTGCTGGTCATGGTGCTCGCGCTCGTCCAGACCACCCTCGCGTTCACCGGCAACTTGTTCGTCCATTACGCCGCCTTCGCCGCCGCTCGCGCCGCGATCGTCGAAGTGCCCCGCGACCTGGGCGCTGCGGAGCGCCGCAACGTCGTGGCCGCCACGAACAGCCAAAAACGCGAGAACATCCGCGGCGTCGCGGCGTTCGCGCTCATGCCCGTCTCCGGCCCGGGACGCTCGGGCGGCGGACTCCCCGGCGACCGCCCCGTCGGCACGGTCATCGACACGCTCTACCGCGCCGAAAACCTCGCCACGCCACGCTGGAGCGAAGCCATCGTCGATCGCCGACTGGCCTACGCCCTCGATCACACCGACGTCGAGCTGCAGGCCCTGGCCGGCACCGGCATCAACGAACTCGACCCCACCGGCCCGATCGGAGCTGACGCAGTCCGCCCGCTCAGCGCGGGCAACGACTTCTCCATCCTCGTCTCGCCCCGCGGCACCAACGACATCCGCTACCGCTACGGCCCGCGCGACCCCGTCCGCGTCGTCGTCCGACACCGCTTCCACCTCTCCGTGCCCTTTGTCGGCCGGCTGTTCAGCAACGGCACGCACACCGTCGCCGGCACCACCGCGCCTTACCGCCTCCTCACCGGCGACTTCGCGCTCACCAACGAAGGCGTCGTGACCGAGCTGCCGGAAGAACCGCGCATCCCACGCGGCCGCGAATGACCCGCATTGCCCCCAACGCTTCTCCGTTGACTTTGGAAACCCGCTTGCCGCATGCCCCGCTTTCAAACCGAACGAATCGCGCCCCCGGCGTCGTGCTGGTCGCGGCGCTGCTGGCGATGACGCTGCTGGCGTCGGCGGTGTTCTTCGTGTTCAACGTCGGCACGCACCTGCACCGACGCATCGAGGCCCAGCACGCCGCCGACGCCGCCGCCATCGCCGGGGCCGGCTGGGTCGCCCGCACGCTCAACCTCGTCGCCATCAACAACGTCGAGTCCGCCAAACTGCTCACACAGGTGCAGATCTACGACGGCCTGCCCTCGGCCGTGCGCAACGCGGCCCGCGACGCCGAGGCGGCGCTCGAAGGCGTGGACAACCAGATCCAGCGCGGCCTGCCGGGCCATCCCTGGCTCGACGACGCCCTGCAGGAGGTGCGCATCGATCTGCTGTCGCAGATTCAAACGCTGATCAGCCTTGAAACCGCACTCAACGAGAACTACGACATCCGCGAGATGACGCAGTACGACTTGCCCGGCGGCGGCCGTGGCTCGCTGTGGGCCGCGATCGAATCGCTCGAGCAGATCAGCCTGGCCGCGATGCAGGAGCTCGGCGTCACCGCACAGATCGCCGCGTGGCACGCCGGGGCCAGCAACCTGAGCCACGACGGTGGCCGGGCGTTTCTCGTGCCCTTCGTGCCCGAGGTCCCCTGGGAACACGGGCAGCCGGCCGACTTCATCGACCCGATCCTCGACGGCCGGCTCCCGGAAAAGTACGACCACGAGCAGTGGGCCCGCGGCCCGTTCGATGCGCTCTTCGGCCTGTGGCGGCCGACGATCAGCGGCAACCAGTTCGGCACCCCCGAGTACACCGTCATCAACGACTTCACGGTGGACACGTTCCGCGACGGCCCGCCGCCGCTGCTGGAAGGCCGGGTGATCCGTTATGACGTGCAGCCGATCTACGCTTTTTTTGAACAGCAACTCGCCCGGGCCGAGAGCGCCGCCTTCGACACCGACTTCGCGGAAGACGGCAAGGCCTCGTGGTTCGGCGAACGCGCGATCAATGCCGCGCAACTCAATATGGATCAACTTCGAAAGCAGATGACCAGCGGCTCGGGCGACGACACACGTATCAAGAACGCTCATTGGGAAAGCAACTGGGATCAAGGGCGGGAAGTCCTTCGCGTGCTGCAACTCAATCCCAGCGCCTTGATCTCGCAGATGTACATCCGCTTGGTCTTTGAACCCGAAGCGGTGGATGCGGCGGGCGACCCGATCGATGGTTCGCTTTCGCTGGAGTCGTGGGCGATGTACCCCGATGAGCCCGCTGGACTCGCGCAGCCGGGCGGGACGTTCCGCGGCGGCATCGATCGCACGGGCGATCTGGACGTCCTCAGCACCGACCACCCGCAGGTCCGGCGCGACGAGCGAATCCTCGAGTTTCCCGGCGAAAACGGCACCACGTCGCGGCGTACGCAGTACATCTACACCGTGTGGTGCGCCATCGAAGACCGGTCCGATGCCGAGTTGCGCTTCCCGAACAATTTCGCCTCCGTCGACGACCTGCCCGCGCCGGTGCAACTCGACATCACGCGTCTGCGTCACAACAACGATCTCGACAAGAACCGCTACCTCCGCTTCTTCGCCGCGGCGGATCAGCCGGCCACCGCGGCGCTGTGGTCGGGGCTCTTCGAAAGCGGCGATTCCGAAACGCCCGATGCGGATGGCAACACGCCCACCGGCGTCCGCCGTCCGTGGCGGCGCGTCGTCGCCACCGCGTCGGCCGAGGTGTTCAACAACCACTCGTGGGACCTGTGGACGCAGATGTGGCACGCCCAGCTCGTGCCCGTCGGCGACCTGGACGCGTGGCTGACGATCATGAAGCAGACCGGCTCGGTCACCGAAGACCTCGCAACCCTCGTGCAACTGCCGCTCACGTTTTCCGACGACGTCGGCGGCACGTTCCGACACCTGCAGAACGTCTCCCCACTGATGGAAGCGCTGCGCGAGCCGCGACGGCCCCGCGCGCCGCTGGTCACCGGAGCACAGCCATGAGCCGCGTCGCCAACGGCCACCACCTCCGCGCATCACGGAGCCGAGTTGCCACGCAACCCGGCCCGCACGCATCGCGCCGCGGCGGCGTGGCGATGATCGAAATGGTCCTCACGCTGCCGTTCATCTTCGTCTTGCTGGCGCTGATCATGTACTGCGGCGTGAGCATGATGCGCTGGCACCGCGTCAGCACGGTCGATCGCTACGAGGCCTGGCGGGCCACGGCGTACGCGCCCGGCCCGGGCGCGGCCCCGACCACGGCCGACGTGGGCGATGTCGAACCGCTGGCCCGGGCGTTCTTCCCGGTCACGGTCGAGGGGCAAGGCGACGCCCAGCGCGTCCGCAACCCCTACGGCCTCAGGGACCTGAGCATCTCGATCCGACGCGGCCTGACGTCCGACGGCAATCAGGACCCCGCCATCACCTACCTCGGCAACCGCGTGCTCGGCCTCGGCGGCGACAACGCCAACGACCTTTTCTGGCGCATGTTCGGCAACTCCGATCGGCCGCTGCCCACCGTCCGCCGGGTCGATGTCGGCGGCGAGTTCGCCTCACGCTTCGGCCAGACGTTCGCCGACATCTTCGACCACTCGGCCAGCCGACTCGACGGCGACTGGCGGTACGTCAGCGAGGCGCTCGACATGCAGGGCGAGACGTTTTACGACCGCGGCACCGACGCCATCGACGTCCGGCTCTATAACGACGACGACGGCGACCCCCGGCCGCAGCGCATCATCTCGCCGGCGGGCGGCCTGCGGCAGTTGACGCATCGCTTGTTCATCAACGCGCTGGGCCAACTGCCCGCCACCAACGCGCTGGCCCGCGAAGTGAGCGACATCACGCTGCGCGTGCCCGCGTACGTCGGCCCCAAGCTCCCCGCCCAAGCCAAGCGCGAGGAAAACGGCGACTGGGATTTCGAGTGGAACCCGCCGGGACAGTGACAGGAGTCTTGCGTCCTGAGTCCTGAGTCCTGAGTCTTGAGTCCTGAGTCTTGAGTCCTGAGATCAACACCGTGACGGGGCTGCCCATTCTTAATCTCAAGACTCATCCCTCAAGACTCATCCCTCAAGACTCAAGACTCAAGACTCAAGACTCGCTCACCGCAGCGCCACGAACACGCCGAACATCACGATCCAGATCACGTCCAGGAAGTGCCAGTACATCGTGATCATTTTCACGGGGGCGTAGTGCTCGTGGTCGTATTTGCCGGCGTGGGCGTTGAGCGTGATCTTGAAGAGCGGGATCAGGCCGCCCAGCACGTGCGCCGCGTGCAGCACGATCAGGAAGAACAGGAAGCCGACCATCGCGCCGTTGGTCGTGTTGATTTCGCGGTCGAGCATCAGCAGCGTCAGGGCCGGCGTCTGGATGAGCACGAACAGGATGGACATCGCCAGCGTCGCCACCAGCGTGTTGCGGAAGTTGGCGATGCGTTCGGCGCGGACGTGGTCGAGCGCCCGCTGCATCAGGAACCCGGTCGCGACGATCACGACGGTGGACACCCACAGCGGCCAGGGGATGGCGATGCTCCCCATGGGCAGCGCCCGGCCGAGGTCCTCGGCGGCGCCGGTGACCTGCGGGAGGTTCTCGCGCTCGACCGTGGCCATGAGCCGGAAGATCGTGTACGCGATCATCGACGCGCCGAAGAGCAGCGTGAGCGTGAGCAGGAACAGCCACATGCCCAGCTCGCGCGTCCCGCGGGGCACGTGGTGAATCCGCGAGGGTTCGGGGCCAGCGGGCGAAGAAAACGGGACGGTTTTCAAGGTTTCGGACATACGTCGCCAGTTTAGCGCGGCTGGCTGGCGTTGGGCGGGGCGCGCAAAAATAAGCCCGCGTTCAATGAACGCGGGCTTCGGGGGCGTTTGGATGGCGAGGCGTTTATTGTTCGCCGGCGCGTTGGACGGAGGCCTGCTCGAGGTAGATGAGGTTCTCGTTGGTGTCCAGCAGGGTGAAGCCGATGAACAACGCGACGAATCCGAGGGACACGGCCAGGGTGAACGCGAAGATCGGCGGGTCCCAGCGCAGGTGCATGAAGTACAGGCCCACGAGGATGGCCTTGATCAGCGCGATGCCCAGGGCGACCACGAGGTTGAGGCGGTAGCCGAAGTCGAAGGCGGTGATCCCGACGGTCAGGAGCGTCAGCAGCATCAGGGTGACGAAGATGCCGGCCAGGAGGAGCAGGGTCGGGCCGTGATGCTCGTCGTGGGCGTGGGCGTGGTCGTGGTTGGCCGCGTCACGGGGGTCGTCGGAATGAACGGCGGGGGCGTCGGTCATGGTGGATTCGTTTCGAGGGGTTCGCGAGCCGACGACTGCGTCGTCGGAGGCCGTGGACACAGTCCACGGCTCACGGTGGCTTGTCTTTAGTGGATCAGGTACAGCAGCGGGAACAGGAAGATCCAGATGAGGTCGACCAGGTGCCAGTAGAGGCCGCCGATTTCGACGGGGGTGTAGTACTGCTTGTCGAAGTCGCCTTTTTGTTCTTTGGCTTTGCGGAGGCCGGGGAGGCCCTTGACGACGGCCCAGGCGACGCCGATGAGCAGGAGGACGGCCCCGAGGATGGGCATCCAGAGGGCGGGGTAGTTCATCAGCCAGTACATCCAGATGAAGTACACGCCCAGGGAGATCGGGCCGACGGCGACGACGAAGGGCCGCCAGGCGGGGCGGGCGGCTTTCCAGGCGACCCAGTGGAGGACGGCCATGCCGATGAGCACGTGCAGGCCGTGCAGGCCGGTCATGACGAAGTAGATCTGGAAGAAGATGTGGGTGCGGTTCTGGCTGAGGGGGTCGAGCTTGGTGACGTCGCTGGGGTAGTGGTTGTAGCCGGCCATCGCCTGGGCCTGGGCTTCGCCTTTGTAGAGCTTTTCGACGGCGGAGAGCTCGGCGACCTGTTCGGCCCCGCGGGTGAAGTTGGGGGCCAGGGCCGGCTGGCGGTTGGCGGGGGCACCGATGTTCGCGACGTCGGCGGGCATGGGCGGCCAGGCGGGCGCGGCCTGCGAGTCGGGGTTGATCGGCGTGGCGGTCTGGGCGTCGTGGGTGACGGTCAGGGGTTCGGCCTCGTCGGTGGGGGCCGCCTTGCCGGAGGCGTCTTTGCCGTGTCCCTGCTTGTACTGGATGTATCCGACGCCGTCCTGGAGTTTGCCCTCGTTCAGGAAGGCGCCTTCTTTGTTGTAGAACGCGTTGGCGGTGCCGGGGACGAAGGCTTTGTCGTACTTGTCGTAGTACTCCTTGGTCTTGATGCCCATGAAGCCGCAGCCGCCCAGGAACGTCAGGCCGATGAGCAGGAGGCAGAGCTTGTCCTGCCCCTTGGCGATGGCGTAGACGCCCCAGGCCATGGTGAACGACGACGCGAGGAGGACGGCGGTGTTGATCGCACCCAGGTTGGTGTCCAGCGCTTTGTGGGAGAACAGGAACACATCGGGGTTGTTGCCGCGGTAGATGGCGTAGGCGCAGAACAGGCCGCCGAACATGAGGATTTCGGTGGCCAGGAAGACCCACATGCCCAGCTTGCCGGACTCGAACTGCTGGGCCATCGAGCCGAAGTGGTGGGCCTGGGCGGGGTGGTGGGCGTGGCCCCCGGTAGTGTGATCGTCGCCGTGGTGGTCGTCGTGGCCCCCGGCGTGTGCGTGGTCGGTGGTGATCGTGCTCATGTCGTGAAAGAGTCCGAAGGTCGAAGTCCGAAGGTCGAAGTCAGCAAGATAACCACTTCAAGCGGCCGCTTGGTTGGATGCCGTTTCGGAGTGCCTGACTTCGGACTTTGCACCTCGAACTTCGGACTTGCGGATCAGTGGGCGCCCTTGGCCATGATCTGTTCGTAGTCGTCTTTCATGGTGTAGGCGTCGAGGTCCTTGTCGTACTTCCAGCCGTCGAAGTTGTACGGGTCGCCGACCTTGGGCGGGGCCTCGAAGTTCAGGTGCGACGGGGGGGACATGGATTGCCACTCCATGCCGTTGGCGCCCCAGGGGTTGGCGGGGGCGGGCTTGCCCTTCATGAGCGAGTGGGCCCAATTGAACGCGACGATCACCAGGCCGATGGTCAGCAGATACGACCCGCCGGTGCTGATGTGGTGGTAGATCTGGTATTCGTCGGGGTAGTTGGCGTATCGGCGGGGCATGCCGCGGGAGCCGGCGAGGAACTGGATGAAGAAGGTGAGGTTGAAGCCGACGAAGACGGTCCAGGCGCCGACCTTGCCCCAGAACTCGCTGTACATCTTGCCGAACATCTTGGGCCACCAGAAGTACAGGCCGCCGATGAGGGCAAAGAGGGTGGAGCCGACCATGACGTAGTGGAAGTGTGCGACGACGAAGTAGGTGTCGTGGAAATGGATGTCGGTGTTGAGGGCGGCAAGGAACAGGCCGGTGAGCCCGCCGATGGTGAACAGCCAGATGAAGCCCATGGCGTAGAGCATGGGGGTGTCCAGGCGGATGCGGCCGCGGTACATGGTCGCCAGCCAGTTGAAGACCTTGACGGCCGAGGGGATGGCCACGGACATGGTCAGCAGCGAGAAGATCGCGCTGAGCAGCCAGCCCTGGCCGGAAGTGAACATGTGGTGGCCCCAGACGATGAAGCCGAAGAGGGCGATGGCCAGCGACGAGAACGCGATGAACTTGTAGCCGAAGATGTGCTTGCGGCTGAACACCGAGATGATTTCCGACACCACGCCCAGGCCCGGCAGGATCATGATGTACACGGCCGGGTGGGAGTAGAACCAGAAGAAGTGCTGGAACAGCACCGGGTCGCCGCCCAGGGCCGGGTCGAAGATGCCCACGCCCAGCACGCGTTCGGCCGCGACCAGCAGCAGGGTGATGGCCAGCACGGGCGTGGCGAGGATCTGGATGATCGCCGTGGAGTAGAGCGCCCAGATCAGCAGCGGCAGCTGGAACCAGCCCTGTCCCTCGGGCCGCATCATGTGGACGGTGGCGACGAAGTTGACGCCGGTGAGGATCGACGCGAAGCCCAGGATGAACGCGCCCATGACGGCCGTGGTTGCCGCGGTGGAGGTCTGGATGGAATACGGCGTGTAGAACGTCCAGCCGGTGTCCAGGCCGCCCATGAACAGCACCGCGCCGAAGAAGATCGAGCCCACCAGCCAGCAGTAGAACGACATGAGGTTCAGCCGGGGGAACGCCACGTCGATGGCCCCGACCTGCATGGGCAGAACGAAGTTGCCGATCACGCCGGGGATCGCGGGGATGATGAACATGAACACCATCACCGCGCCGTGGATGGTGAAGGCCTGGTTGTAGAAGGCAACGGTGGCGGTGTCCTTGAGGGCTTCACCGGCGACGACGTCGGTGTTGAACAGCAGCATCGTCCGCAGCACGATGGCCATGACGCCGCCGAGCAGGAACGCCGCGAGCACGCCGACCAGGTACATGATGGCGATGCGTTTGTGGTCCAGCGTGAGCGCCCAGGACAGGAAGCCCTTGGAGTGGTTGAGGTAATGGGTGCGCTCGGTGTCGAGCACGGGCTTGCCGACCAGGTCGGTGTGGACGCCGGGATGCCGGGGGGATGCGAGGGTGGTCATGGGCGTTGCGTGGGTGGGGTTGGTGTGCGTGCGG
>CAZIXN010000021.1:0-24194 GCA_964543215.1 uncultured Phycisphaera sp. | reverse complement strand
GGTCGCGTAGCTCAGCTGGATAGAGCGGCTGCCTCCGGAGCAGCAGGTCGCAGGTTCGAATCCTGCCGCGATCATTCCCGACCGTTAGCGTGCCATCCTTGACCGGACGCCGCCGCACCCATCAATCCAAACGATCCGCCGGTGTGGATGAAGACGACCGCCGCGCCGTCACGCACGCCGCCGGTGGCCATCGCGTGCAACACGCCGGCCATCGTCTTGCCGGTGTAGCTGGGGTCGAGGATCAAGCCCTCGGTTCGTGCCGCGTCGCGGATCGCGTGAGTGCCGGCTTCGCTGGGAATGGCGTACCCGTCGCCGACAAACCCGTCGAGCACTTCGATCGGCGTATCGGCCTCGGTCAGACCCAGCCCAAACGCCGCGTTGGTTTCGTCGACCAACAAGCGTGTCTCGTGCGCCATGCCCTGGACCGTACCCGCGACCGGCACGCCGACGATCCGCCAATCGTGCATCCCCCGTAGCGCTCGGCCGACCACGCAGCCCGCGTGCGTGCCACACGAACCCACCCCGCAGAACACATCGACCGGACCGCGCCAGCCGCACGCTTCCACCTGATCCCCCAACTCATCCATGCAGCGCACGTAACCCCACGAACCCAGTGCGACGCTCCCGCCGGTCGGGAAGAAGTACGGCCGTCGGCCCGCTCCGCGCAGCTCGCTCAGCACCCCGTCGAGCATCGTCGTGCGGTCGCCGTTGTATTGCGCTGCGGCGTGAAACGAAACCTCCGCGCCCAGCAACGCATCGAGCAATAGATTGCCCTGCCAACCCTGCGTTGGCGCGCCGCCGCGCAGCACCAGGCGGCATCCCAGGCCCAGGCGCGCCGCCACCGCGGCCGTCGCCCGGCAATGGTTGCTCTGGACGCCGCCCATCGTGACCAGCACGTCCGCTTTATCGCGCAACGCGTCGTGCACGAGGTACTCGAGCTTTCGTACTTTGTTTCCCGAGACCGCCAGCCCGGTGAGATCGTCGCGCTTGATCAGCAGCGGCTGCTTCTGCGGGTCGATGCCCCGGCATTCAAGCAGGCGAGTGACACGTTCGATCGGCGTCGGCGTTGCGCACAGCCCAAGCCGCGCGGGCTCGGCGGGGTGCAGATCGCCGCCCGGGCGTGTCGTCACGTCGCATCGCGGGCGCAGGTTCATCGCGGCATCGTAAATCCCCGCACCCACCGAGTCGCTTGCGCGGGCGCGCGATAGCGATCGGCCGACGCCGAGCTCAGGCCGTGGCCTGCCGCGGCGAAGACTTCGGATCGTCGGCCATTTTGCCGGCGGGGTACTTGATGCGGCTGTGGTAGATCGCGCAGAGCGTCTTGACGATCGCTTTCTCGATCCTGGAAAGCTCGGCCAGCGTGAGGTTGCACTCGTCGAACTGACCGTCCATCAGGCGCTTCATCGCGATGGAATGAGTGATCTGTTGCAGGCGGGCGGGTGTCGGTTCCTCGCAGGCACGGGCGGCGGCTTCGATGCCGTCGCAGATCAGCAGGATGGCGGCTTCTTTGGTCTGCGGCTTGGGGCCGGGGTAGCGGAACTCGAACTCGGAAGGCGCCACGTCGGGGTCGATCTGACCGGTCGATTCGAGTTGCTTTTCTTCGTTCTGCTTTTTCGCGGCGTGGTAGAAGTATTCGACGAGCGTCGTGCCGTGGTGTGACTCGATGAAATGGATGAGGCAGCGGGGCAGGCCGTATTCTCGCGCCATTTCAACGCCGTCCTTGACGTGGCCGACGATCAGTAGCAGCGACATCGCGGGGCTGAGCTTGTTGTGTTTGTTGGGGCCGCCGCCCTGATTCTCGATGAAGTAGTGCGGCTTATTGATTTTGCCGACGTCGTGGTACATCGCGCCCACGCGGGACATCAGGCCGTCGGCTCCGATGGCGTCGGCGGCGGCCTCGGCCATGTCGGCGATGCGGAGCGAGTGCTGGTACGTGCCGGGCGCTTCGTGCGCGAGGCGCTTGAGCAGTGGGCGGGCGTTGTCGTTGAGTTCCTTGAGGCTCATTGCGGTGGTGACGCGGAAGGCCCGCTCGATCAGCGGCAGCATGCCCTGCACCAGCAGACCGGCGCCGAACCCCGAGGCGGCGGCGGCGGCGGCGTCGATGGCGAGGCGGTTCCACTGAGATGCGGACACGGCCGGCTGATGCAGCAGCGACACCAGCGCGGTCGCGAAGGCCATCGACAATCCCGCGAGCAGGCCCACGATGACGAGCTTGGACCGGCTGCGGATGTCGTGGAGCTGCCAGACGGCGACGGCGACGCCCGCGAGCAGGACGAGGGTCAACTCCGCTCCTCGGTCGAGCGTGAGCGTGACCAGCAGGGCGTGCGCCGAGCCGAGCACCAGAGCGAGGGGCTGCGAGTACACCACCGCCAACACGACGGTGACGAGAACCGTCGGGAAGACGACCCCGCCGATGGGCGCGGCAGGCCAGAGCCCTTCGGCGATGACGGCCAGCGCCTGGCCCAGCAGGAGCAACGTCGACACCGCCAGACCGCGCATCGGGTTGGTCGCCACGCGGGACTTGACGACGAACAGGTACAGCCAGATGCCGCCGAAAAGCATGGCCAGCAGGCCCGCGAGCGCGCCGCGCGAGAGAACGAGCTCCCACGTGCTGCGTTGCGCATTGAAGGCTGCGCGTTCGGCTTCGAGCAGACGGAACTGGTCTTCGGTGAGGCGGACGTCGGCGGGGACGAGCAACTGACCGCGGGTGAAGGGCTCCTGAATGATCGGGGCTGAATCGTAAGCGGCGCGTTGACGGGCCGCCGTCGTGGTCTCGTCGCGGTCGTAGGTGGGCTTCACGTCCGCCAGAACGATGTGCTCGGCGGTGGCCCGCAACTCGGCGGGAATCTCGATGGAGCTCTGCCGCACGCGGTCGCGGATCGCGTCCGCCTGATCGATGGACATCAACGCGCGGGACTGCACGATCTGTGCGTCATCGGCTTTCCCTTCGTGCATGGGCTTGACAATCTGAATCAGGCCGCCCCGCTCGAACACCTCGGTGAACTGCTCGTCGCTGAGAACCGGAACGTCGAAGAAGCCGCGGAGGAAAGCTTCCACCTTTGCCTGCCAGGCCTCGGGCGAGAGCGTGGCGTCCCGGCCTTCCTGGTAATGGCCCAGCAACTCGTGGCCGGCCCGGGATAGCGGCGTGCCGTCGAGGACTTCGGCCGTGAGCTCGTCATAGCCGCGCTCGGCGAGCGACAGCAGGCTCGTCAGCCGTTCGCGCAGCTCTTCGAAATACCGCTGGTCGGCGGAATAGACGTCGAGCACCGCGGCGCGGTCCTTCTCTTTTTCCCGGCGGGTGAGTTCTTCGTTGACGGCCGTAAAGGCGACGCGTGCGACAACCGGCTCGTCCACGGGCTGGCCGATGCGGTGCGGCGGCTGGAGCCGGGACGACAGCGCGACGACGCCGCCGATGGTCGTGAGCATCGTGATGAACAGGATGGCCCAGCCCACCTCGCGGCGGCGCAGCTTGAGCCACCACGCGGGCGTGCGGTCGGGTCGGTTGCGCCGGACTTCACGGCGGCGGGCGGTGCTCGGTCGTTGGCTGAGCATGGGCAGTGGTTGAAGATCGACGCGATCGGGCGGACGCTTGGCCCGCGCGATCTTACCGGTCCGTGATCTCCCCGGAAGGGTCGGCGATGGGATCGCCGTCGGCGTCGGTTTCCGCGAGCAGGGAATCGCCCGCCGGGCCGTTGGTTCTGGGTCCGCCGTAGGCCTCGACGATGCGTTGCACCAGATGGTGGCGGACAATATCGGACCCATCCAGCGTCACCATCCCCACCCCCTTGGTGCGGCGGAGGCGGCGGACGGCGTCGATGAGCCCCGAGCTGCGCGGGTCTTCCAGGTCGATCTGCGAGGTGTCGCCCGTGACAACCATTTTGCTGCCGTGGCCAAGCCGGGTCAGGAACATGAGCATCTGGGCTTTGGTCGTGTTCTGGGCTTCGTCGAGGATGATGCAGGCGTCGTTGAGCGTTCGGCCGCGCATGAACGCCAGGGGCACGATTTCGATGAGATCCACGGCCATGAACCGCTGGAGCTGCTCGTACTCCATCATGTCGTGCAGTGCGTCGAGCAGCGGTCGAAGATACGGGTTGACTTTCTCCTGCATCGAACCGGGCAGGAAGCCGAGCTTTTCGCCCGCTTCCACCGCCGGGCGCACCAGCACCAGCTTGCGCACCTCGCCGCGCTTGAGCATCGCGGTGGCGGCGGCGGTGGCGAGGTACGTCTTTCCCGTGCCGGCCGGGCCCATGCAGAACGTCAGGTCGTGCTGAAGCATCGTGGCCAGGTAGCCCCGCTGGCCATCGGTCATGGCCCGGACTCGCTTGCCGGGCAGATAGACGTCCAGCCCGCCGGCCCCCAAAGGCAGCCGCGTCTCGGGCGAGGCCGACGCACGCGGCGCCCGCCGCAGAGACACCGACTCGGACTCCAATTCCGCCGCAGGCCGCCCCGCATCCATCGTCGCCGCCAAGGCCAGCGCATCGAGCAACTGCTGCCGGTTCATCGGCCGCCGGTGGGACGCCGCCTCGGTCAGCAGCTCCAACACGTGCGCCGCCTGCCCCACCGGGCGGGCATCGCCGGACACGCGCAGCGCCCCGTTGCGCGCGGTCAACGTCACACCCAACGCCTCCCTCACGATCTTGAGGTTGCGCTCCGACGGGCCGGTCACACCCAGACGGGCGTCGCCTTCGGGCAGTTGGAGGGTCAGTTCCAAGGCGTGCGCTCCGTGGTCTTTCGTCGTCCACCGCGCCACCTTCAGCGCGGCCACAAGCATAGGCGTCAACGCAACTCGGGGAACCGCTGCCCCAGTGCCCCCTTGGTCGTGGGCACCCACGTCGTCCCGCCAGGCTGCACGATCTCAACGAGCGCCCCGCGGCGATCGAAGCGATGCGTCGTCACCGGCGACCACGGCGTCGGCCGCTCCGTCACCACCGCCCCGCCGCCTTCCGTCGGCTGTACCGCGTACGTCCGCATCGCCAGCGTGCCGGCGTCGGAGTCGTAGGCGTAGAACGCGAACGATCCCGCGGCGTCTCTCGGCAAGGCCGCCGGCAGCAGGACCAGCGCCGCCTGACTCAGATACACCGCCGACGGTGCCACCGGCTGCTCGCCGTCCAATACGCTCGGCGGCAACCGGTTCGGGATGTCGATGAACGCTTCGCGCCGGCTGAACAGCACCTCGTCGTCGATGACGTTGCCCAGACCCAACTGCGCCTGGGCACGCTCGTTCTTGAGCACATCGCGCACCGTGTCCGCGTCCGGCGGCACCTTGAACGCGAGCGTGATCGATCCGCCGTTGCGCACGCCGGTCTCGGCCCATTCGCTTGACACCCGCTGCTCCTCAAAGATGCCACCGGCGCTGCCCTGCGTCGCGCTGAACAACGACACCTTCGACCAGATCTCCTGGCTCCCCTCGTCGGTGAGGTATGCGTCGTGCTGGGTCACCAACTGGGTTCGGCCGCGACGCACCAGCGTGTACCTGCCCGCGACGACCCCCGGCTGCGCAAGCCCGACCTTCGATTCACGCACCTCGTCCAACGCGGTCCACCAACGCTGACGGGCGTAGCCGATCGCTGCGCCGCCGTGGCGAACCTCGTACCACGCGTCGCTCGGCCGCTCCTCCGCCAGCGCCCGGAAGTCCTGATCGACCAGCCACGCGTGAGCCGCACGGAACCCGCTCTTGCGAAACTCGTACAGCGTTTCGGGAACCGCCAACTCCGCAGATTCTGTGACCTCGCGCAGCAGCGCCTTGGCCGATTCCGCGTCTTCCAACGGGGCGTACATCTCGATCATCGCGACGCTGAACGGGTCCAGCTTGATCATCACCTGGCCGAAATACAGCGGCCGGGTATCGAACTTGGCCTTTTCGTTTGGCGACAGATACAGCGGCGGCGTCGGCTGGAGTTCCGCGTACTGGATCAGCCCGGGCCGCTCGGCGATCTTGAGCTTCTCGTAATCGACAAACGTCGGCTGCGCGATCGTCAGGCCGAACATCGACTCCTTCCACATCCGCCCCACCAATGGCTCGATGTCTTCCACCATGAAATGCCAACGTTTGATCTTGAGACGCACCGTCGCGCGTTCTCCAAGGTCCCACGCGGCCACCGCGCCATCGACCGGTTGGGGATCCAGCGTGCCATCCGCCGGCGGCCGGAACGAAAGGCCGTACCCGCTTTCGGAAAAGCGTTCGTCGCTCAGCCGGACCTCCCACGAAAACGCAGGGAACGCAAGCACGATCGTGATCATGAACGTCAGTGCGCAACGACCCCGGTCTCGTGAAAAGTGAAACATCGACATCAGGGAGCGACCTCGGAAGGAGAAGTTCTGCGCAAGGTGTCAAGCACCTCGAGCGACCGCGCACGGTGTTCGAGCACGCGCTCGGCCGGGTCTTCGTGACGATAATTGTCGTCGCGGATAATGATGGACCAGATCCGCCCGTCGTCATCGGTCACCAGCGCCACCGTCGCGACGCTCAGCGTCGACTGGCCGAAGATCGGCATCCGGCTCTTGAGCACACCGGTCCAGTACGCCACGTCCAGGCCACGCACGTCCCGAGTCTGGATCCGGTCATCTTCCGGGAGCGGCGCGAGCACCATCATCGGAAACCATTGGCGGAGTAATGCCTCCGCATCGATCGCGATGCCTTCCCCCTGGTTGTCCACCGCACGCAACGGCCGGATCACCGTCCGCAGCGCCGGACGACGTTCGTTCTCCAGAATAAAGCGAGAGCGATCCCGTTCGGCGTCGCCACCCTCAAGATGCCTCCAATCCGCCGAGAACGTCGCCGCCAGCCCGGCCACGTTGACGGTCATTCCCGGACGCAGCGTCTTGGCGTAAGCCAGCGCAGACATCGCCCCCAGCAGCAACAGCATCAACGCCGCCACCGCCGCCCGCTGCCCCACCGGATTGCTGATCACCGCCTGCTTGGGCATCCGCCCATTCTACGGCATCGTCCCGCGCTCGGACTTGGCCCGACCCACAACTTCACCAAAACCGGTCAGTTCCAGAAAATCACGCCGCCCTGGGCATCGCGCGGCGCGTTCAACCCCTCCGACACGCCGAAGTAGCCTGCACCCGCCGCCGTCGGCGATTTCGGTGCCCCCACCGCCGAAGCAGCCGACCGATTCGAAACCGGCCATGTCGCCGCCGACGTGGGCTCAAAAGCCGCACTCCGCTCAACGTCGATCGGCTGGCCGTTCGATGCGGGCACGTTGCCAACGTCGCCCAATGATTCTGGCTTTGGCGTATCGGCCACCGCCGCCAGCAGCGCCGCCCCGTCGCCGTCCCACGCAGACCACGCCGGCTTGCCTTCGGCACGCGGGACCACCACCACATCCCCCGCACGCAGCGACACGTTTACCGTAGCGTCGCCCGCCTCGATCAGCCGCGCAAAATCCACCGTCACGCGACGCGGCGCCGATCGCTCATCCCCCGGATTCCCCGGCCGAATGACCGATACCTCGCGAAGGTCCGCCTGCGGACTTAACCCCGCTTCGCTCAGCGCGTCCGCCAGCGTCATCCCCGGCCGCCACGCCACCGGCCCCGCGGCGCCCACGCCCCCGAACGCGTACACATGCCGACTCGCGTATCGCGTGACGGTCAGCGTCAGCGTCGCGTTGGGATCCAACGTCCGCACCCGGCGCGTCAACGCCTCGCTCGCCTCGTCGGTCGTCAACCCCGACACCTTCACCCGGCCCAGCGTCGGCAACGTCACGAAGCCCTCGGCATCGACCGCCGCCTCTTCCACCTCAACGCCACGCACGCCATCGCCCACCACCCTCACGCGATCCGGCACGCCGATCCGGTAGTCCGGACCGACAACCGTCCTGGCCGATGCTCCGGCATGCGACGTTTCGTGTGCGGAGAACGCACCGACGTCGCCACGGATCGCCGGCCCGCTCGTTTGACATCCCGACAGCAGCACGGACGCCGTCACGCCAAGTCCCGTCACGATCGTCGTTGTGCGTGCCCATGTCATCGCCGATTCTCCTGAAGTTCTTCTGCTTCAGAATCGACACGACCACGCCTCGCCTGCGGCCGATCCCGCCCAAACCTGCCCGATGCCCCCGCCCCGTGCCGACCGACCCGCGCATCCGCTACGATCCACAGACTTGCACGGGTCCGTAGCTCAATTGGATAGAGCACCGGTCTTCGGAACCGACGGTTGCTGGTTCGATTCCAGCCGGGCCCATTGACAAGACCCCGCAATTCCATGGATTTGCGGGGTTTTCTTTTGCCCCCAATTGATGACCGCTGCTCATACCACGCGTGAACATCAGGCGGCAGGCCACGGGTTGATCCACGCCGCCTCGCCCTCGCCTCGCCATGATTTTGCCTCCGCAAATCCACGGCCAAGGCTCGCCGGCCTATAGACCCGCGATCTCGCACCCCAACATCTGCTGCCCCCAGGCCCGCACCGCCGCGTCCGGCCCGGCCACCACGTGCGTCACGCTCGTGCCCGTCCGCTTGCTCGGCCCCTCCCCGGCGATCACGCACGGATCGTGATATTCCATCTCCCCGAACGTCACTTCCGGACCGCCGCCAAACGCATCCCCGTCGTCGTTGTACGCCTGCAACGCATCCCCGCCCAACACAGGCCCGGGCTGCTCGCGCGCCGCCAACTGCCGGTGACGGGGATCGTCCCGCGGAAGATCGCAGTAAGGCTCGCCCGGCAGCGGAGCAAACACACGAAGAATCAACGTCGAACGCCCGTCATCCAGCGGACGGTAATACGCCATCCGCCCGGTCGTGTGTTCCGCACGGATGCCCTGCTTGATCCGTCGCTTGCCGTCGATCAAAAAGCGCACCCGGCCATCCTCGCACACGACGTGCCGATCGCCGAACGGTTCGTAGTAGCTGCGGACATCGTCGTTCAGCGACAGCCGACGCGTCACCGGACAGATCAGCGTGCCCCTGGGCGGCACCTGCAGGATCGACCACGCCCCGGCGCAGAAGCCGAAACCCGAGTTGTCCTGAAGCTCGAGCGTGTGCGTGATCAGGAACGACACGCCGGTCAGCTCGGCCGCGTCGAAACACGGCGAATGCTCGGCGATGATCTCGCGCGTGGCGACGATGCTGCCGGTCGTGCCGTCACGCTTGTCGTGAAGCGTCATGCCGCAGGCGAGCTCGACGCGGTCCTGATCGCCGGGGTGCATGTCGTGCCACGCGGCGGGATCGATCTGCTCGGGTGTCTCGGCGGTGTGTTTGGGGTCGCGCAGCGCTTCGTCCAGCGACGGCCAGAAGTACGCCACCTCGGGCGCGATCCACAGCCGGTCGCCGCCGGTGAGCATGCCCTGCGACTTGTCTTTGTTGGTGTAGTCGCTCGTGAAGAACAGGTTGTGGTCCACGCCCGGCAGCTCGCACGCCAGCACGCGGGCCCCGTGTTCCGCCACCAGCAACCGCGCGTCGCCGACCCGCAGCACGTGCGGCTTCTGCTGCTGCGCTTCCGCCTGAATCTCCAAAGCATCGAACCAGGTTCTGGACATGGGCGGAACTCTAGCAGGCGGCCAGTGCGAGTTAAGCGACGCCTTCGGTCGCCCCACGTCAACGACCTGCGCGAGCGTCGCGGTGCCCTGCATGTTCACCCAAGCCGTTGACCGGGACAATCTGCAGCATCACTGCACCCCCGCCGCCGCGTTGAACGGCACGCCGCTCCCTGCAGGCACCGGCGTGAGCGTGAAGTCCAGGCCCATATCGATCGCCGTGTCCCGCAGCCGACGCGCCGCGCCAAAGCCATCCGGCCAGACCGCAACGTTGAGGTACTCCCGCTCCGTATCCAGACCGGACAACAACCGCGTGAGCGCGGCATCGCCTTCCGCACCCTGAAGAATCGCCACGCCGCCATCCGGGGCCGGCCGGGCCATCTGATTCGCTTCGTCAAGTTTGAGCGCTGCGCGGTTGAGCGTGCCGTCCGCCTTGATCGGCCGAACCACCCGATCCGCCGACACCATCAGCGGCACCTCGGTCTTGGCCGTCGGCCGAAACCGCGCGGCCCGCACCCGCTGCGTCGGCCGACTGTTGAGTTGCTCAAGCGTGCGCTGTGCTTCGAGCAGTTGCCGCTCAAGCTCCCCCCGGCGAGCTTCGATCTCAATCGCCTGCGTCGCTGTGTCGCGGCTCGCTTGCGCTTGCTCCAGCGCCCGGCGATGAAGTTGATCCACCTCCGCCGCCAGCGCTCGCAACGACTCCCGTAGACGCTCACGCTGCGCAACCAGCTTTGAATCCGCCGCATCGCCGGACGTTTCGGACAACGCAGCACCCAGCGCGTCGGGAAGTGTCGCCGACGATGCCTCCACGACAACCGACACCGCATCCGACTCCGTGTCATCCGCCGGATCTCGCGGGACCGTGAACTGCAACAGGACGACCACCGCCAGCGCGATAAACAGAATCCCGCCGAACACGTTGCTGATCGCGTCGAGGAACAGGTCCAGCGCGCCATCGTCCAGATCGTTGGCCCGTCGTCGTCTCACGGCAGGTCCTCCGCGGCGGCATCGAACTGCGGCGGGGCCAGATCCCAGCCCACATCAAATCCCTTCCGCCGCAACACTTCCTGCGCACCAGTGAACGCGTCCACGCCGTCCGCTTCGACCAGCAGCACCCAAGCCCGCTCACTCGGCGATGCCGCCGCCGCGTCACGGACAAACGCATCAAGCGTCGGCCACGTGTGAACGGCGAAGCCTCCCGCCATTTCACCGGGACCGCGCAGCTCGCCGGCCGTCACGCCCTGTCCCCCCAGCCGGACCCACCAAGTCGCCTTACCCGATGATTCGCCGGCCAGCAGCGTGACCGGCGGCCGCTGCCGCGCCGCGGCAATCCGCCGCTGCGTCTCGGCGAGTTCCTCCGCCAACGCCTCTGCCTGGATCCGAGCGCGCTCGCGCTCACGCTGCACGCGCAACGCCTCGGATTGCGAAGTAAGCCCCGCACGCTCCAGCGACTCGATGCGTTCTTCCAACGCCACCCGCTCACGTTCCAGCGCCGCGACCTGCTCCGGCGAAATCACCTCCGCCGAAGCCTCGGCCTCCAACAACGCCAACAACGCCGCCTGCCGATCCAACGCATCGCGCTGCGCGTCGATCGATGGGCCCTCTGTGGACGCGGGTTTCGCCGCCGCCACCGTCGCCGCCGTGCGCGTGAGCAAATCGATCACCAGCAGCAGCGTCGTCACGATCATCACGCCCGTGACCGCCGCCATGATGTCCTGGAAAGAGAACAGCGAAAACGGAGCTCCGCCCCGCCCGCCGCGCCTTCGTCGGCGACGCCGGCTCATGCCCTCCGCTCCGCTTCGAAAGCGCTCAGCCGCAGCTTGCCCACGACGTGCTTCAGGCAGTATGCCTGGCAATCATCGAGCAACTCCTCTTCGCGCCGACGCGTCAACGTCAGCAACATCTGCACCACCAGCGCCGCCACCAGCGCCAGCAGCGTCGTGTCGAACGCCGTCGCCAGCCCGCCCGTCACTTCCCGCAGGGCCGGCTTGAGCTGCTCGAAGTCGGCCGACTCCTGAATCACCCCGCCGAACGCGCCCAGCGATACCGACAGCCCCTGCACCGTCCCGATGAAACCCAGCACCGGGATCGCCCACACCAGCCCGCGCAGCAGCGTGTAGCTCGACTCCGCCGCGTCCGCGTCCGCATCGGCCCGGGCGTGCAGCGCATCGTCCACGTCGCCGATCCGTCCCATGTTCTTGAGGTTCGACAACGCGAAGCTCAGGCGATCGAACAGCATGAATCGCTCAGGTTCCGCACACCGCCGAGATAGCCGATCCAGCACGCGACCCGCCGTGCCCGGAGAAAGCACAAAGTCCGGTTCCTCCGGCACGACGTCCGTCACCGACAGAGCCTTCCGCTGCACCCCGATTTTCTGCAACTTCACCAGCAGGCACAGCACCGACCACACCGCAAGCAGCATCACGACATACGGCACCGCCCCACGCTGGGTGAACAACTCCACCCAGCGTGAAGCCGGCAACAACTCCAGCGACCCGAAAAACACCGCCGTCACCACCGCCGCGATGACCAGCCACACACCGCTGCGGTACGACGTCCGCGACGCCGCTTCCAGTCCCATCCGGCTTTCGAGATCCAGATCGGCCACGCTCAGCCGCGCCGGCAACGCAACGTCCCCGGCGTCACCAACGCTCACATCGCCTGCGTTCGCCTGACTCATGATGGGTTCGCTCCTGCGTCGTGAACCCGACGCCCTTTTTGGGTGCTGCGGCCGATACCCGACACGTACAGCCACGTCAGTAGCCCGACGTGCGTCCATAAATACACCGCCGACATCA
Source organism: uncultured Phycisphaera sp. (assembly GCA_964543215.1). Taxonomy (GTDB): domain Bacteria; phylum Planctomycetota; class Phycisphaerae; order Phycisphaerales; family Phycisphaeraceae; genus CAZIXN01. The sequence goes on along the minus strand of CAZIXN010000021.1, from coordinate 11,920 downwards.
CGCCGTGGGTCCGGCCCGCCGACGACCACGCCGTCACCAACCCTTCCGTCACGCTCGCGCCCGCCCTTGCGGTTGGACGGTCTTCCGCGCCAAGCCACCACGCCAACGCAAAGTACACCACGCCGGTCACGGCCACCGCACCCACACCGCCGGTTGACCACGACGACGAACCCCTCCACCCGCGCACCAACCACACGACCGCCGACAACGGAACCAACACCAGAACCGACGCCACACGACTCGCCCAGGGCCCGCCCAGTAGCAACCCCAACCATCCGACCGCCAGCCACGCCGCCAGCCCGCAACACCACGCGCCCCCGCGATCGCTCGCCCGCAACCCGCGCCACGCCATCCATCCGCCCATCACCACCCCGCCCACGCCCCACCACCACGCCGCGAACACAATCCCCCAGCCGCGCCAGGCCACCGGCCCCGACCACGCCCAAATCGCTGCCCCATTCCACCACGCCAACGGCACAAACCAGAGCACAGCCCAAAGGCACGCCGTCGACCAGACCGCGATCTCGAACATCGAAAGCTTCGATGCCGCACCCTCACCTGCGGCTCCCGTGCGTCCCGGCGAACCCGGCGGACCCGGCGGGCCCGACGCGAGCCGCTGCCAATCGAACGTCTCGCCGGCTGCCGCCAGCGCACCCGCGTCCTCCGGCAACTCCACCGGTTGATCCTCCGTCGGGGCGACCTCATCGATCGGCAGCCACGCCCGACCATCCCGCGATACCTCGTGCCAACGCGAAAACAAACCAGCCTCACGGCGCGCCCGAACCAACGACCAGGGCAACGGCCCGTGATGTGTCGCGCCCAGCCGGACCCACCACGTCCGGTCCGCCGCCTCCGACGCACGCTGCTTTGGCTGCATGGTCAACGCCCCGCTCCACTCGAAGAATCCGTGACAGCCTCAGCCCCCATGTCGAGCAGCCACACCGGCGAACCGGCCGGAACCTTCGCCACGTCGGGCAGCCACGTCACCACGCCCGCTGCATCCCATACTCCGATCCGCCGCCACGCCGGCGTCGTCTCGTTCGTCACCCCGTACAGCGCCCGCGCACCCGCCGGCAAAGAATCCCCCACCCGCAGCGTCGGCCGGCCTTGCTCCTCCGCGAGCAGCAGCCCATGACCCACGACTTCGTGCGAAACCGCGGCGGCCAGCGCGGTTCGCCGCTGTTCCAGGGCACGCCGCATGGCAGCAAAATCCACCGGCTGAGCAAACGCCTCCCGCAACGCTTCCCGCGACCGCTGCGCCGCAAGATCCTGGGGATTCATCCAGTTCGCCGTGTCGTCCACGTGCAGCGCCAGCCGGCTGCGCAACGCAGCCAACGCCATGTCCAACGGCCCGGTCGCCGCCTCGTAGCTCTCCAGCATCAAGCCCAGCAACAGCCCACGCAGCACCGCGTCCACCTCGTCCGCCGCGTAAACCGTCTCCACCACGTCGACCGTGAAGGTGTCCCACGTTTCAAATTCAAACGCCGCCAGCCGACGCAGCAACCGATTGGCCAACTCCGCCTGCGGACTCAGACGCACGGGCCCCAGCACGCCACGATCAAAATCCATCGGCGTCAGCCGCGACAGGTCCGGCGTCAGCGCCACCCGAACCGATGTGCCCAGCGATGTCTCCCGACGATCCGCATCACCGACCACATAAAACCGGCGACCGTCCGTCGTCTCCGCCACGCCCAGATCACGGAACGCCGGGGCCCGCATCAGCTCCGGCAGCCGCTGCTTCCAAGGCCCATCGTCGGCCGAAGCCAACAGCCCCGCGCTCCAATCGCCCGCATAGGCGTTGATCGCCGACAACCACGGCGACGCCGGGAATTGCCCGCGGTACGACTCGATCTGCCGCAGACGCTCGGCCGCGTTGACCCGCGACAGCGGATGCGGCGACGCCCACGAACCGCGAATCTCCCGCCAGGCCTGCACCGCCTCCCACGCCGGCAACAACTCTGCCGCAGCAACAAACGACGCCGACATCGAAGCCTCGGGATAACGCTCCGCAAACCGAAGCAGCGACGCCGCCAATGAAGCCGGCTGATCCGACATCGCCACCAATGCTTGCCGCGCAGCCTGCTGTTCCGCAACCTCACGTCGACGCGCCGATACCGCGTCGGTCGCTTCGGTCACGCGCTGAGCACGCTGCGACAACGCATTCAATAGCGCTGCGGTGGAGGCCGTAAGCCGCTGATCCTTCAGCAAGCCGTCCACACGACCGCGAACCTCGGTCGCGGCTCGTCGCGCTTCCTGGGGATCGCGATCGATCGCCTCGCCGTCCAACGTACCGAGTACTTCACGCCCTTCGGACAGAACATCCAGCGCTGCGGCGTTGACCAGGCGAGCCTGCTCGTCTTGGTACGCCATGAACGCGGCCTGCTTGTGGGCAACGACGTCCCGCTGTGTCTGTTCCCGCGCCAGATCGGAAAGCTCCTCCAGCGTCGCGTCCTCCCAATCCTCAACCGCCGTGGCGTCGAGCGAGGCGCTTAACCGGGTGAACGCCTCCGCGTCCGAGCGCTGCCGCGCAAACGCATCGTCGAGACGGCTGCGGACTTCGGCGGCCGGCAGATCCGCCGACACCGTCGGGTACGCATCCGCAAACGCCGCGAACTGCGCTTGCGCTTCGGCCAACGCGCCCGCTACGGTCGCCTCCCGGATCGCGGTGAGCCGATGGTCGATCCCGCGCTGTGTCCGCTGCGCCCCCACCCACAGACCGATGCCCGCCAGCAGCAGCAGCGTGGCCACCGCGACGCCGGCCGCTTTGAGGTTGCGCTTCCGTCGCTCCGCCAGACGACGACGGCCCAGCGCCTCGCGCGCAACGTCGGCAAGCGTCCCGGGAAGTGGCCGCTCGTACGACGCCGCTTCGTCCAACGCCGACTGCAGGACCGACGTCGGTCCGGTGCGGCGGGCTTCTTCGGAGAGGCGCTCGCACGCTTCGCGGAAGTTCAAGTCGGCCGCCTGGGCCTGTGCCTGGCGATCCACCCACTGCATGATCGGCTCGACCCGCTGACGCAGCGGCTCGGGGACTTGTAATGCCGACCGGCCCACCGCCTTGAGCGTCTGCGACCAGTCGTCAAGCAACCGCTCGCAGGCGGGGAAATCCATCGCGCTGTACGCGTTTTCCAACGCCGGCAGCAACGCCTCGAGACGCCGCTGTGCCCGGGCCACCCGACCGTCCTGCAGCGCCTCGTCCACGAGACGAACCAGATCGGCGGGCGGACGAAGCTTCTGCCGATCGTCGCGCAGCTCGCGCCGCAGTTCCTGCAGCATCTCGACATCGCCCATCGCGTTACGGGCTTCAGCGCGGATCTCGGCGTGGCGAGCCTGCTCGAGTTCCACGAGCGCGTCGTGCCACGGCCGGTTCGCGCGGTCGACGCCCGCCAGCGCTCGCAGCGCCGCGAGCCGCGCCCGGATCGGAGCCCGCACCACGCACCGCAAGCGGTACTCACGCAGCAACGGCTCGACCAGCGCTTCGTCGGCGTAGGCCCGGTTGAGCAGGGCCGCGACATCGGGACGAATCGCTTCGGGGTGCGCCCAATCGTTCCGCCGACACGCGTCGCCCCACGCCGACGCATCCGGCAGCTCCAACGCCGCGATTTCGCCGAGCAGATCGGGCTCGGCGTCGGCCTCCTGCACCGCTTCGGTCCGCAGTCCCTGGGCCAGCAACGCGGCGCATCGGTTCAGCCGCTCCGCCGCACGCCGGGTGAGCAAGGCGTAGGCGTCGGCGGTTGCGGCGGCGCGGCCGTCCCTGGGAATTGCGCCGGCGAGAAGCCAGCCGGCGATGCGCTGCGTGATGTCGCGGGCGTCGGGCATGATCAGGGACCGGGCAAAGGTGTGGGAACAGGTTCACCAGAGAGCATGAGCCGCGTGAGCACCACGCCGGTCTCCGGATCGATCAGACGAATCATCGGCGAAGTGCCGCCGACCCCATCCCGCGGAAAAATCGGTGGATCCGCTGGCGTCTGTTTCGAGGACTGCGCCGCACGCAGGGCCGTGATCTGCTCGTCGAGTTGCTGGATCTCCGCCTCAGCCTGGGCGACGATGTCGGCATCGGGGGGGGCCGCGCCCGGTCGAGCTTGAAGGTCGCGCTGCCACGCCTGCCGCTGACGCTCCAACGCGCCGATCCGTCCCGCCACACCCGGGCCCCGGCGGACGGAAAGCGACGACCCGTCGGCCGCAAGGTTCACGAACAGCGTCGCGTCCCGCAACAGCCACGCGGCGTGTGAACCATCCGCGTCGAGACGCTGCGCCTCGGTGCCGTCCTGCTCGATACGCAACGCCACCGGTCCGATTGCCGGATCAGTACCGAGATATTCCTTTGCCGAAAGCGTCAACGTCGCTCCAGCCGAAAGCCCCTCGGGCAGGTTCAGCATGAACGGGGCGATTTGGTACGTCGCCAACGTGACGCCGGCCCGCTGCGCGGCAAACACACACCGACGCAGCAGCGGTTCAAGCCAAGCGTCGGCGGTGTTTGCGCCGCCGCCATGCGGCGCCGCCGTCCACGACCAGAACACCTCACCGCCACGCAGCTCCAACGTGGCCAGCACCCGTCGCGCCCCCAGCGTTCCACCCTGCACAATGCGGGTGTGAGCACCTTCAACTTCCACCTCCGGCCAGGCCACGCCGTCGGGCAGCACGGCGTGACGCGGCCACTGCGGGACCAGCGACTGTGTTCCTTGGGGAACCGTCCCGATCGCCCGGGCCGTCGTGTCGAGTATGCCCAACGCGTTGACGTGATGCGGTGGCAACGCAAGCCAAAGGGCGGATTCACTCGCAACCTTCGACTCGCGAGCCTCGCCGGTATTTCCCGGGGTTTTCTGCGGATCCGGAGAGACATCGCCCGCCAATGCCCGCAACTGAACCTCGAGCGCCTCGCGCCGCGCGCGCTCGGCCCGCAGATCGTCCTGCGTCTGGTTCAGCAGGTCACGCATCGCGGCTTCCTCCGCCTCGATCTTCTGCAGCGTCGGCAGATTCGCGAGCAACGCCTGGGCATTCTTGAACCCCTCCTGAATCTGCGTTTCGATCTCCGCCTGGCTCTGCGCCGCGGCGAGACCCACAGGAATCGCCACGGCAATGAACGCCAGTCCAATCAGCGCGGGACGATTCAGAACACGCGGCCAACGCATCATCGCCGCACCTCCACTTCCGCAAGTCGAGCGCCAGAAGAGGTCAGCGAAACCGTCACCCGGCAACTTGGAAAACTGGCTATCGCTTCGACCGCGGCCAAACGCTGAGCGAGTTGCTGCTCACGCTGCGTCAACGCTTCACGCCGGTCGTCGGGATCGGCCGCATGGAGGTCACGCAGGCGTCCGCGTTCGTCGGCCAGCGCGTCCAGGCGCGCAAAAGAATCCAACAACGCCGGATCGCTCCGCCGGGCGTCGTCGATCTCTCCTTGCGCGTTGCGGGGTAGCGTCGCAACGAGCCGCCGACGTTCCTCCTCGAGACGCGTCCAGGATTCCAGCCATGCACGATCTGCCGCAACGCTTCCGCGGAGCGTTTCAAGCTCTTTTTGAAGCTGTGATTCCCCCGGCCGCCAAGCGGCGGTCAGTACGACGCCCGTACGCGGAATATCGGCGAGGGCCAGTTCAAGCGTGGCCTCGCCCGGCCCGCGCAAAACGAACCGATCCGATACCTTTGCCTCTTCATGGAACCACGTCTCCGACGGCCCTTCGACCGTCATGTGCAGTTCCGTGACGCCGACGGCTTTTGCCGGCGTGCGATGGAGAAACGCGCTGCCGGGCCCACCGATCTGAACCTCGGCACGCGCCGGCTCGAAGCCCTGCACGCTCGAGAGCGTTCGGCCTTGTGCATCGCGGAGTTGCCAGACGCTCAGCGATGCCTCGGCCCGGATCGCTTCGAGTGGTTCGGCCTGAGGGCCATCGAGTTGCGCCGGTAGCCACCGCCATCTCAGGGCATGCCGGGTGTTGTCCTTGCTCTGCCACTGCGCTCGGCCGAGCTCCAAGGAGCGCGTGCCGCCGAGCGCGTCGGCGTGCACGATGTGCAGTGCATGCCCCAAGGGGACCGCACGCCACGTGAGATTCGACGAGGCCGCCGCGTCGAGCGCAGCGGGACGCAGGTGGACGGCGTCCACATCCGGCATCGCCGATGACTCGAGCAGCAAGAACTGTGTGGATTGAAGGGTTGCGAGCGAACCCATGCCGACCGCGCCGCTGGACTGAAGAACCGGTGCCGGCAAGTCAGCGCTCACCCACGTGGGCCAAACGTGGTCTCGGTCGGTCGAAGCGGCTTGCAAAGGCGAGGGAGCGACCGGCTCGCTGAACACGGGTGAGGAAGGCGCTGGTACAAGCGGACTGTTGGCTTGTTGCGCGACGGTCGCGTTCGTTGCCGAATGTGCCTCCGACCGCTTGAGGTCGCGTTGCGGCACGTCCGCAAGACTTGTGGCCAGTTGCGCGGCAAGGTGATCCGAGTGGCTTGGGGCCGCACGCAACTCCGCTTGCAGCGATGGAAGCCTCTCCCGCGTCTCGGCGTCGGTAAGCGACCCTGGAGTGACCGCGGCTTTAGGCGCCGCGCTCAGCAGCGGCTGCACCGGCGATTCGCTTGCGTTCGGCCAAGCCGCCCAGACGACCGCTACGACCGCGATCGGCCAACCCCCCAGCGCGGCCCAAAACCACGCAGTAGGCACCCGATGCCGTCTCTTGGACGCTTGGTCTTCGCGCGCATTGGACGAAGACTGCGGCGTGTGCACGAGCTTTTCTGCTGATTCGACGGCCGCGATCGAGGGTGGTTTTGCGGCGATCGCGGCCGTACGAAGAGACGCTCGTTCAACCCCCTCCGCAGATCGCTCCGGCGAGTGGGAAGGAACGGCTTGAGCCGCGGCGATTCCGCGGGCGAGGTCGATGTAGCGGGTGGACGCGAGCTCCGGCAGCGGACGCAACAGATCGATGATGTTTGATGCGGCCGTCGCCGACCCGAGCTGCCTCGCGGCCGGGGTACCCGTGACGACAAAGCGCCACGCGACGCCGGACTCTGGCAGCGGGTCGGTGAAGTAGGTGGCGAACGTGGCGTGCCAGCGGGATTCGTTTGGCAGGAGTGCGTTCGCTTCATCGAGCAGCGCGAGGGCATCGTGTATCGCGGGATCGTGAAGGAGATAGGTCGGGCGTGACGGGTCGAGCAGGAAGCGTTCGGCGAGCAGGCCGGCGTATCCCGCGTCGCCGGCGGCACGGGCCCAGGCGTCGCACGCTGGCGGCGATGATGCGACCGGTAGCGTCACGCGTGGCTCGAGCGTGTGCGGTTCGTCGGTCCAGCGATCGAGCCAGCCATCGAACTGTCGGATCCACCCGGCGGGGTTGGCGTGAAGGCAAGCGTGCTGCTCGTGCGGTTCGAGGACGAGGTGGTGGGCGAGCTTGTTGGTGCGGCCGGAATAGTCGTGGCCGGCGTGCACGATGCGTGAGAGAACGCAGAGCGTCTGCCCGGCGTGGTCGAGACGGACGTGGGTGTGCTGGACGGGGTGGACGGTGTGGGTGAGTGCCTCGGGACCGAATGCCGGGCGGTAGCCGCTGAGTGCCTCGATGCGCGGGATCAGCGACGCGGGCATGCCACGCGTCGCGGCGACGGTGCAGAAGCCGCGGCTTCCTTCCGCCAACCCGCGCGGGGCCGAGGTATAGACGAGCTCCCAAGCCATCAGCCGCCCCCTCGATTCGGATCGACCGGCGAGCCGGGCAACAGATTCGTGGCCCATTTGCTCATCGCGTACAGCACCGGTGCCGCCACCCAGCGTGGCGCGAGCCGTTCGGGCAACACCGCCAACCGGCCGTCGCGCTGCCGCACGGGCGGCCCGCCGAGTGCCGACACCGGGAGGAAGCGCACCACGCGGTGCGAGCCCTCGGCGAGACTGACAAACTCGGGCGTCGTCCTGCTGAGCCAAGCACGCACCGCCAGAGATACCCGCTCGATCAGTGCCGTGTCGACCGCATACCCGCCATCGGCCACCGGCACGATCGGTTCGGCATCCTCGCCCCACGAAAGACCCGCGTGGTCCAGCCAGGTGTCCGCCTTGCTGACGAGGACAAGCAGCGGCGTCTCCAGTTTCGTCGTGTCGTCCAGGCCGGCGTAGCGACGCACGCGCGCGGCCATCTCGTTGAGCACCGTGTCCTGCCGGACGCCCGTTGCGTCGGCCAGCGTGTCGTCGAGCTGCGGGTCGCGCTGGTGGTCCGCGATCGCGGCGCGGCAGCGGGGGTCCTGCAGCGGATCGAACAGGAACATGACGGCGTTGGCCCGGGCGACGTGCTGCGTGCCCGGCGACAACGCGGAATCCTGACCCGGCAGAAAATGTTCGCCCGCGTTGTCGTAGAGATTCAACACCCGCGGGGGCGGCGCGTCGCCGGTTTCGCGCTGCGGGCGCATCACAAACTGGAACGGCCGTGCAAGCTGCACCTGCCGTTCGCCGAACCGCACCGGGTCGTAGTGCGCGCCCTGCAGCTGCGTCTTCTCGATGCTCACCGGCCGGTCGCCACGCTGCTGAAGAAAAAGCGTCTGCTCGTCGGCGATCAGCGTCGCGTTGTTGGTCGCATCGACATCGCGGAACGTCCAGCCGAGAAACTGTGGCAGCACCGTGCGCAGCCGCCAGCTCATCGCCGCCGTGAGGTAGGACTTGCCGCTGGCCGGCACGCCCACGAGCGACAGAAACAACTGACCGGCTTCAAGCAACGCCCTCGCAATCGGCAGACGACACGAAGGACACGCCAACTCGTGGCAGGCTTCGCCCCCCGCGTCGATTGCCCGGCCTTGGACGTCGAAGCGCGTCGGCAGGAATCGCCGCATCGCTTCGTCGCCCGCCACCGCGTCGCCGCGCAGGCTCGCGTGTCGTGCGATCCAGAGGCAATCGCCCAGATGAAACCGATTCCAGCAATGCGGACACGTCACGCGCCGCTTCACCGGCCCGGCCCAGAGGGCCGGCAGCGTTGAGGTGTCGTTCAGGACATCCGAGCCCGTGGTCGTAACCCCGGGTGCGGCGCTCGGCCGATCGGTCGTGGACTCGGATGGCGACATCGCGGGCATCGCGGTTCCTGATCGCTTCGGAAACCCTTCCAGAATCGACCACCTACGTTCGGTCGATACGATCAGTGTATCGGGGCATCACGCCGTTCCACTGATTTCAAGCAACATGAGCCGACCCAACGTCCGGGAATCTCGCGCCTCCGATGCAACAAGCGCCGCGCCGCAGCGTGATCGGCTTCGCTGGCTGCCGCCGTTGGTTGCGCTCCTGCTGCTGCTGATCGTGCTGCTCTCGTTGCGGCCGCCAGACGGTGGGGCCGGCGACGGCTCGCCGGACACCGCGGGCAACGGACACGCCCAGGTCGGCGACGGGCAAGGTATCGACGCAAGCGACCACGGCGGCCACAGCGCCGGCGAGATGCAAGACCTCGGCGGACGTGACGACGACAACGACGGCGATCCTTCCAACGCCGGTGTGGATCACGCCCCCGAGTCGGCGACCTCGCCCGAGGGTGACGCGGGGAACAGCACCGCAAGCAACCCGGCGGAAGTCGTGGGTCCCAGGGCCGACGCGATCACCGGTGCCGAACCGTCGGAAGTCGCCGTCGAACAGCCAACCGCCTCGCTGCCCGAACTGGGCTTCGCCACCGATCTGACGGCGGTGTCCCCAGCGGCCGAACCGGTCGAGCAGCCGACCGCGACAACGCAAACTTCCGCGGCCGCCGCTGGTCGCGCTTCCACCGGCCGCGCCGGTACGCCCGGCCTTTCATCGTTCTTCGGCGCTCAGGGCCACGGCACCCGCTTCGTCTACATCATCGACAAGTCCGGTTCGATGGCCGGCGCACCGTTCGAAACCGCCAAGCGGGAACTGGTGCGTTCGCTCCGTGCCCTCCAGCCCCACGAACAATTCTTCGTCGCGTTCTACGACGGCCAAGCCGACCCGATGCCCGGCGGACGCCTTGTCCCCGCAACGCCCGCCAACCTCGAACGCGCCGTCGCCTGGGTTCGCTCCGTGTCGCTGGGCGGCAGCACCGACCCCACCGAAGCGCTGACCTTCGCCCTCGACAAACTTTCCCCCGACACGATCTGGCTGCTTTCCGACGGCGCCTTCAGCGCCGAGGTCGTGAACACCATCACCACCCACAACCGAGGTCGGAGAACCCATATCAACACCCTCGCCTTCATCAACCGCGACGGCGAAGCGCTTCTGAAGATCATCGCCGACCAGAACCAGGGCGACTACCGCTTCGTCCCCGGACCGTGACCGACCAACGCGACGACCCACACCAAAGAAAAACCCCGCCAATCGCGGGGCCAGTGGGCGATACAGGACTTGAACCTGTGACCTTCTCGATGTCAACGAGACGCGCTAGCCAACTGCGCCAATCGCCCGTGGTCGACGCGTTCACGCCGGGTCGGGAATCATAGCGGAAGCGTACGCAAGAGCAACCGGGCCGTCGAGGCGGGGGCCATCGGGGTCAGACGTGGGCTGGCGTTTTCCACCCGCCCAGGGGCTCGATTTTGCGGGCGGTGGCGGATCGAAGCAGAACCAGGCCGGCGATGAACAGGCCGACGCTGAGCCATTGGCCGCGGGTCAGGCCCAGGGCGTCGAAGCCGATCTGCTCGTCGGGCTGGCGGAAGAACTCGTTGATGATGCGCATCGGGGCGTACACGAGCGCAAACCACGCGGCGACGACGCCGGGCTTCACGGGACGGCGGAACACCACGGCCACCACTGCGAATACCACCACGCCCTCGAGCGCCGCGGCGTACAGCTGCGAAGGATGTCTGGCCGGCGTCAACTGCTCGGCGAGAACAATCAAGTCGGCATCGCCCGCGCGCATCGCGGCCAGGTCCGCCGCCCCGAGCGTCTCCTGCGGGAAGCGCACCGCCAAGGCGAACGACGCTTCGACCGTTCGGCCCCACAACTCGCCGTTGATGAAGTTCGCGATCCGCCCGAAGCAGATGCCCACGGGTGCCACGAAGGCCAACAGGTCGAACAGATGAAGTACGGGCAACTTCTGGCGCCACGCGAACCACGCGCAGCCGAGCAGGCCGCCGACCATACCGCCGTGCGACGCCATGCCGCCGCGGTTGATCGCCAATACGCCCCAGTACGGCGGCGTAGCGCTGTCCCAATCCGTCAGCAGCGCAGGTTCGTAGATGAGCACGTACCCGAGGCGACCGCCGACAAGCAGCCCGAGGATGCACGCCATGACGAGATCGATCACGCGCCCGGTGGGCAGGGGCGATCGGCCCACGCGCGTCACACGCCGGATGAGGAAGTAGCCGGCGACGAAGCCGAGCAGATAGGCCGTGCCGTACCAGCGCAGGCCTTCGATCGGCCAACCCTCGGGAAACTGCACGACGAACGGGTCGAGTGTGTGCAGCCAAGCGGCAAGCGTGGGCGCGAGCATCACGCCGTCACCCCCGCGGCATCTGCGAGGCGTTGGTAGATTTCGAAATCGATGCCTTGTGAGCCGAGATCGATGGCTTTGCGTTGCCCGTGGTAGTCGCTTCCGCCGGTGGGAAGCAGGGAGAACTTCTTCGCGTAGCGGGTGAAGCGTGCGATGTCGCCGGCATCATGATCGGGGTGGCGGGTTTCGAGCCCGTCCAGACCGAACGCCTTGAGCCGGGCGACGACCTGCTCGCAGTTGTCGTCGTCGAGTCGCAACTGCACGGGATGGGCGAGCACGGCGAGCCCGCCCGCGCCGTGGACGGCTTCGATGGCGCGCTCGGCGGTGATGCGGTCCCGCCGAACGAACGCCGCCCCGCCGCGCGACAGATATTTCTGAAACGCTTCGTGGACGCTCTTGACGTAGCCGCGCTGGACCATGGCCTGGGCGATGTGCGGACGGCCGACGACGGCGGTCGGGCCGCCGGCGATTTCGACGAGCTGGGCGTAGTCCACGCGGACGCCCAGCGTGTTGAGGCGCTGGACCATCTCGGGGTTGCGCTGCGC
>CAZIXN010000020.1:0-24329 GCA_964543215.1 uncultured Phycisphaera sp. | reverse complement strand
ACGCGAGCTGGGTTCAGACCGGCGTGAGCCAGGTCGGTCCCTATCTGCTGTGGGCGTACCAAATTTGCGAGGATTCTTCTTTAGTACGAGAGGATTAGGAAGGACGGACCCCTGGTGCGCCAGTTGGACTGCTAAGTCCACCGCTGGGTAGCTAAGTCCGGCAGAGATAACCGCTGAAAGCATCTAAGCGGGAAGCTCCCCTCAAGATCAGATTTGGATTGAGACCCCCGGAAGACCACCGGGTTGATAGGCAGCAAATGTAAAGGCCGAAATGCCCTCAGTTGAGCTGTACTAACGGTCGAACGCTTACTCATCCCGACCCTTGGCCGACGTTTCTTCTTGTAAGAAACCAGGTCGGATCAAGGGCGGCAAGCACCTCAAAGCATTGCTTGAGTGCAAGATTTCCGGTGTCACACTTCGCATGATGCGACGCGACCAGCTTGGTTTGCAGGATTCCCAACCCGCCTGCAGCCACGCAACAAGTCAGATCGCTCGACTATCACACCAAACTTATCCAGATTCCCGGTTCGGGTGCCAACCCACCCGAACCGGCTTCTCGGTGACCATAGTGCTGGGGTCACACCCGTTCCCATCCCGAACACGGCCGTTAAGCCCAGCACGCCGATGATACTGCAACCGCGGGAAAGTAGGTCATCGCCGAGTTTACGAACCCCGGAGCCCACAGGCTTCGGGGTTCTCTTTTGCGCTCATTTCGCGGATTCTTCTGATTCGGCCCGCTCGGTCGGCCGATCTCCGATATAACTTTGCTGCCGCCGATCCGACCCGAGGGGAAATGCAATGATCGTCGATGCCGCCGCGAAACACGTCCTGATCGTGGACCTCAACAACTTCGCCCGGTATCCCAGCCTGTCGGTGGGGTATCTGGCGGCGGTGTTGCGGCGGGCGGGCCAGCGGGTGAGCGTCTTTGCGCCGCTGATGATCGGCATCGGCGGCGTCCAGCGCGAGCGGCCCGTGGCCTGGTACGGCCTGCACATCGATCGGGTCAACTACCGCCTGGCGACGTCCTCCGCGGCGTGGGTCCGTGGGTTCCGCAACCGCCTCAAGGGTTTGCGGGGTTCCGAACTCTCGGGCGAGGCGGAACAGGTCACGCGAGAGTTTCGCCAGCGGGTGGAGCGGGACCGCCCCGATGCGGTGCTGTTTTCGAGTTACCTGATGTACCGGCCGCACGTTTCGGCGATGGGCGGAATCTGCGAAACGCTGGGTATCCCGGCGATGATCGGCGGGCCGTATTTCGCCGCGCGGGACGTCGCGGAGCAGTGGGTGGATCTTCCTGGCCAGGTGGGCGTGGCGGGGGGCGAGGTCGAGCTGGAGTTGCCCGAGATCGTCAAGACGATGACCAACGGCCGGGACTTTTCGCGTTTTGCCGGCATCTGGCGGCGCGACGCGGAAACAGGGCAGATGGTCGGCGGCGAGCGGGCACCGCTGCGGAACCTGGACGACGTGCCGGTGCCGGATTTTTCGGATTTTCCTTGGGAGAAGTATCCCAACCGGATCGTGCCCGTGCTGACCGGCCGGGGCTGTGGCTGGGGGCGATGCCGGTTCTGTTCGGACGTCACGAGCACCGCCGGCCGATCGTTCCGGTCGCATTCGCCGTCGCGGGTGCTCGAAGAAGTCCTCCGGCAGCGTGAGCGTTACGGCGTCGATCTGTTCGTCTTTTCCGACCTCAAATTGAATTCCGACCTGCGCGTGTGGCGGGCGATTCTGGAGGGGATGCAGGCCGCGGCACCGGGCAGCCGGTGGGTGGCGTCGGTGCATGTGAACGCCAACGGCGAGCATGGATTGTCCGCGGGCGAGCTGCGGCGTGCGGCGGATTCCGGCTGCGTGCGTCTGACGACGGGCCTGGAATCGGGCAGTCAACGGATGCTCGACGCGATGGCCAAGGGCACGGACCTGAAGGTCACGGCGCGGATGCTGCGCGACGCATCGGCGGCGGGGATCAGCATGCGGACGACGATGATCCTGGGCTATCCCGGCGAGACCGCCGAGGACGTGCGGGCGACCGATCGTTTTTTGCGGGATCATCGGGGGGATCTGGAGCGGGTGAGCCTGAATCGGTTCCAACTGATGACCGGCACGCCGATCGAGCAGCAGCTCCGCGACGGTCTTGATCCCTTGCCGGGCCTGACGCAGGTCACGGTGGAGCACCAGATCGCGCAAGTGCAGCACGTGTACGAGCCGACGGATCGCAGGGCGTATCGCCGGGCGGTGTCGTCGCTGCTGGAGGCGGTGCACATCATCAACCGCAAGCCGCTGCGCGAGCGGGCGCGGGATTTTGATGGGGTGATGTGAGGCAGGGAATTGATGTGGCGCGGAGCTGTTTGACAGACGGACCCACGGCCGGTGACCGTGGGCTTCGAAGGTGGTTGGAGAGCGCTCAGGCGTCGCGGTTTTCGAGTTCTTTGAGGTAGGCCTCGGTGCGGTCGAGCTCGGCTTTGAGGTGTCGGACGCGCAGGAGCGATTTGACGCGGGTCAGCAGTTCGAGCTTGTTGACGGGTTTGGTGAGGAAGTCGTCGGTGCCGGCTTCGACGGCGCGTTCGATGTCACCCATTTCGTTGAGGGCGGTGACCATCATGATGGGGATGGGGGCGGTGCGGGGGTCGTCCTTGAGTTTCTGGCAGACCTCGAAGCCGGACATGCGGGGCATCATGACATCCAGGAGGATGAGATCGGGCAGGTCGGCGTCGGGCGTGGCTTCGATGCGTTGGAGGGCTTCGAGGCCGTCGTGTGCGACGGAGGTCTCGCACCGGGGGAGGGTTTCAAGGTAGGCCTGGAGGAGCTCGACGTTCTGCTCGTTGTCATCGACGATGAAGACGCGCGCGGGGGCGTCGGCGTTGTGCAGGGTCGGCGAGGATTGTGTTTGGGTGACGTCCATGGGGAAGCGATCGGGGGTGCGGAGCTTGGATGGCCGGGCATCAACGCACGAGGGTTTGGAGTTGTTCGGCGAGTTGTTGGAGTGCGGGGTCGTGGGCGTCGGCGAGGCGGTGACGGAGTTGTTGGAGGTCTTGGGGGGTATCGACGTCGTGCCAGTGGGGCAGATCGACCAGGGTGAGGCCGGCGGCGTGTGCGCTTCGGTGCGATTGATCGTATACGGCGGGGGTTCCCCAGTCGATGTTTGTGAGCATGGGGTCGGGGCGTCGAGGCGCGGCGAGGGTCCAGTAGCCGCCGTCGCCGGTGGGGCCGATGGCGGCGTGGGGGGAGAAATGGTCCGCGGGACAGGACGGGGGTGGGCTTGGCGCGGCGACGGCGAGGGCGGCGTGGAGGTGGGAATCGGGGAGGTCGGGGCTGTCGATCCCCAGGACGACCGCGGGTGTGTCGGCGAGCCAGGCGTTTCGGATGCGTTGGCCGAGGTCGCCGGTGCCCTGGGCGAGGAGATTGAGGTCGGCGGCGAGGAGGGCGTCGCGGGCGGCGGGGTGGTCGGCGAAGAGGGATGAGAGCGATTCGGTCGGGAGGCGGGTGGCGGCGGGCGTGTCGGGGACGGCGAGCGCGAGGGTGAGCGTGGCGTGGCCCCTCTGGACGAAACGATCGAGGCGGACGATGAGCGTGGCGAGCATGGCGGCGTGGACGGCGGCGGCTTGCGGGGGGGAAAGCGTGGGGGTCAGTCGGGTTTTGACCCGGCCGGGGATGGGCGGCTTGGCCATGACCACAAAGGCGGGGCGGGGTGGGTTGAGGTCGCGGCGAGCGGGTGGGGCGGACATGCGTCGTTTGGTTCGGGAGCGGGCGTCGGGTACGATACGCGGCTCGCCTGATTTCGGGCGGGCGTCGTGCGGGTTGGCTCTCAACCGTACCGCAAGCCGCCGTGCCCGCGTTTTTAACCCGAACCTGGAGACGCCGCGATGAGCGACGCGATTGCACCGACGACCGCCTGGGCCGACCGCTGGAACGAACCGACCTTCGAGGCGTTGATGGCCGACCTCAAGGAGCCGGCCTCGATCCACATGCCCAAGCTGCTGACGAATATTCGCGGCGAGGTCGACGGGTTGGAAGAGCGCGTGATCTGGCACGGCACGAGTTGGCGGTGGACCATCGAGTTCACGGCCGCGTCGACCATCACGACGGCCGGCGGCGAGGGACGCGAGGTGTTGTTCTACTTCGTGCCCAATCCCGATGAGTCGCTGGTGTGCGTGCCGCTTCGGCCGGAGGTGTTGGAGCACTTGCCGATCCGTCGGCTCAACCGCTACATCCGCGACGGCATCCGCAGCGCCAAGTGGGCGGTGGACATCCGCTGGGGCAAGTGGATCGTGACGGCCAACACCGAAGTGGAACACATGACCGACCTGCTCAAGCGCAAGTCGAAGATTTTCGTTGAAGAATCGGTCAGCCAGAAGCGTGGCAAGAAGGCGGGTTGACGTCTTTTCGGTTCAGCGCAGCACATCGACCACGCTGAGCGGCTCGAGGCCATCGGGCGAGGCATCGAGGACTTCTTCGACGAATTCATAGGTGCCGTTGAAGCGTTCGG
Source organism: uncultured Phycisphaera sp. (assembly GCA_964543215.1). Taxonomy (GTDB): domain Bacteria; phylum Planctomycetota; class Phycisphaerae; order Phycisphaerales; family Phycisphaeraceae; genus CAZIXN01. Next base: position 19,852 of record CAZIXN010000020.1, on the reverse strand, counting down.
CGAGGCTGCGGAGGAGCTGGCGTTCATCCGCGTAGTTGAACTGCACGGTGTGGAAGGTGAGGTTCTTGGGGTCGCGGATCATCTCGACCAAATCGAGCAGGCCGAGGTCGCCGCCGTTGGCTTTGGATCGCTTGCCCAGGGTGTTGTCCGAGAGGATGACCAGGTCGGAAGCGCCGTAGGCCAGGGAGGTCTGCAGGGCATCGGTGGGGTCGGACTTTCCGCCGAGCTGCACGGCCCCGGCGCCGCTGCTCAGGTCGTCGTTGAGCCAGCGGATCGCGGCGGTTCGGGCCGAGGCGGTCGCCAGGCGTAATCCGGCGGGGGGCAACTCGATGGTTTCGCCTTGGCGGAACAGGAGGATGGTGAAGGCGGTGTCGGGCGAAAGGCGGTCGATGGCGTTGGCGAGATGGGCGCGGAGCTGGGGCATCGAATCGACCATCGTGCCGGAGATGTCGACGAGGAAGGCCACGTGGCGGTCGGCCTCGATCATCGCGGCCCGGGGCGCCACATCGCGTTTTGGCGCGGGGGCCGTGACGGCGACGCCCGCAGGGGCGTCGGCCTGAGGCGCGGCGTCGATGAACTCAGCCTGGGCCTGGGTGTCGGTGGGTTCGGTCGGCGCGGTGAAGACGGTGTCTTCGTTTCCGATAGTGATGCCGGACCAGACGAAGGACTTGGACGGGTTTTCCGCCGCGAGCGGGCGGGCGGGTTCGGCGGGGGGCGTTGCGGCCGTGGAGGCAGCAGTTGGGGTGGCAGAGGCGGTCCGTTTGGCGTCGGCTTCGGCGATGATCGCTTCGAGTTCAGCGGCGCTGCCGACGCGCGGCGCGGTGGCGGAAGACGCGAGGGCGACGTCCCGTTCGCCGGCGTTGCCGGCCGTGGGCAGGGCCAGCCCGTTGTCGAAGGCGTCGAACGCGGGGGCGGGTTCGGCGGAAGGCGTCGGGGCGACGGGCTGGGTGGTGGTGGGGGCCAGATCGGTCCGTGGTTGCGGCGCCGGGGCGTACGGTTCACGGATGCGACGCGTCGGCGAGTTCGAGCTGGGCTTGCGGGCGTCGGCCATCTGTTCGGATGGCAGCGCCACGAGGTCGCCGTCGGCGGTTGGGCCGGGCGTTTCGATTTGCTCTGGAGCATCGGAGGTGGCGCCTTCGGTGCCGGCGACGCGGGGCGGGCTGATCCAGCCCTGTTTCCATGCGCCGTAGAGCCAGGCGCTACCCGCGAAGACGACGACCAGGGTGCCGACCAGGGCCATGGGCAGCTTCTGCCGACCGCGACCGCCGGCGCGGCCGGGATAGCGGAGGTCGGCGGATCGTCGGCCGACGGACGTGATGGTTTCGCCCAGCAGCGCCGCGCGCTCGCCGGTGGCCCAGGGGCCTTCCTGCGTGGCGGCGTCGGCGTAGGAATCGTCGTCGGTGCGGATCGCGGCCAGCCCCGGCGACGCGTCGTCGGCGGTGAGGTCCAGGTCGTCCTGCACCACAAAGCGCCCGGGCGTTTCGCCGCGCAGGCCCGGATCGTCGATTTCGATCTGCCGGCTCGGGCTTTCGTTGCCTTTGAATCCCAGCTTGAGCATGTCGTCGTCGTCCTGATCCGACGTGGAAGAAGCCGGCGACTCCGAGGCGTTCAACACCTCGGCCTGGGGTACCTCGGCCGGAGGTTCGTCGAACGCCCGGGCCTGGCCCGATCCGTCGGGCGCTGCCGGGGCGGCGGCGGCTTCAATCGGCAACGAATCGTCGAAAAACTCCGACTCGTCCGACGCAGCCACCAACGATGCTGTGTTATCGGGCGTCGTCGCAGGTTTGGGTGAATCATCGATCGGCGAAAGTTCGTCCGGCGCTTCGGCGGCGGGTTGACTCGCGGGTTGCGTCGGCGCGGGCACGCCGATGAAACCATCGCCGGTGTATTCGTCGGCCGATGCGTCGGCGGCTTCGGCTGGATCCGCGACAGGTTGCGACGCAGATTCTGAAAAGCCCGGCGTGTCGTCGACGACTTCGTCGGGCATCGGCGACCGCATGGATTCAGCCGTGTCGACAGTCTCGGCTCGTAGCGCGGGGCTCGCGGGTTTCGGTCCGGTGGGTTGGGGCTGCCGGGGGTTCACGCCTTCGGCTTCGAACAGCGAGATAAGGTCTGCATCCGGATCGATTTCCGGCTGAGGCTTCGCTTGGAAATCGATCGCGGCAGCCCGGGGTGCTTGCGGTTGCTCGGTGCGGGCGGGTACTGCGAGTGGCGGTTCGCCGGGAGTTGCTGAGGGCGATTCAGAATCGTCGAAAGCGTCCGAGGTTTCGGCATCCACGGAGATTGCCACGGCCGACGCCGAGGGGGCGTCGTCCCGGTTTGCCGCCTCGAGTAGGCCGGACAGCTCGCCGGCCGCCATGGCGGTGTCGTCGGGGTCCGAGCCCCAGCCCTGTCCCTCGACGCGCTGCACGGGCTGAAGGTCTGCGACGACCAGGTCGCTTCGGCCGCAGCGGATGCGGTCGCCGACTTCCAGTTCCACCAGGCCGGTGGTCCGCTTGCCGTTGACGTAGGTGCCGTTGGTGGAGTTGAGGTCCCGCAGCAGCCAGACGCCGCGTTCGAACCAGATTTCCGCGTGCTGCCGGCTCATCTTGGAGTCGATGGCGTCCAGCCCCAGCGCATGGCGACCAATAAACACCGGCACCCGCCCCGAGACCTCGAAGCGGACGGCCTTGCCCTGCGATTTGAGCAGCATCAGTACCAGCAAAGCGGAGCTCCCGATCGTTACTTCCCCGGCCCCGCAACGCCGAAGGCGCGGCGCCACCCGTGCGGAATTTCCGGCCACCAACGCGGTTGCCGAGCCCGACAACTCTACCACGGATCGCAAGCCGATCGGGTTCGACTGAACCGTGCGAAACGTACAATTCGGTCAAGCCATCGCTCTGCAACGACTCGGCAATCCCGCCACTTACCATTTCCGCAGCGTCACATCGGCCCGATCAATCACATGGGTACCCAGCTTGCCCAGGCCGGACGCGCCGCCCGCGACGCAACAAAACATGCCGACTGGAAAACCCGCGAGGTGGACACTATGCTTTCCCGCTCGGCCCCCGGCCGCGTCGGCCCCTTCGTCTAGTCTGGTCTAGGACACCAGGTTTTCATCCTGGTAACACGGGTTCGAATCCCGTAGGGGTCACTCACATCACACCCGCCCACGTTCAGCGTGAGGCGGGTTTTTTCTTGGGAGCATGTTTTTGGGAGCATGTTCTTGGGAGCAAGGTTGGGCAGGTTGATCGGTGCGCATGGGGGAACTCCTCGGGACAATGCCGACTCGGTGGCCGTCCGCCGACGTACACTTCTTGAGATTGCGAATGCATTAACTTCGGTCGACGTGCGTCTCCCGTTGAATGAAGACGATGACAATCCCGATGACGCTTAATTCGGTCGAGGCTCCCGGGGGATGTGCGTCCGAGGGGGCGACGCTTCGTCTGGGGGAGTGGCTGGTGCAGGCCGGGGTGTTGGACGCGGCGGCGGTGGACCGGGCGCTGTCGGTGCAGGCGGACGAGCGAGCGGGGCCCGGCGGTGGGACCGGGGACGGCCAAGGAACGCGTCTGGGTGAGGTGCTGGTTCGACGAGGCTGGGCCAAGCCGCAGAGCGTGATGCGGGCATTGTGTTCGCAGCGCGGGATCGCCGAGGTGGATGTCGCCGAGGTGGTGCCGACGGCCGCGGCGTTGGCGATGCTCACGCCCGATGTGGTGACGCGGCTTGGGGTGCTTCCGGTTTCGGTGCAGGACGAAGCGGGCGGGGCGTTGGTGTTGGCCATGGCCGACCCGCTGGATCGGCAGGCGCGGCAGAAGGTTCGGGTGTTGACCGGGCGGGCGGTGATGCCGCGGTTGGCGGACGAGGCCGCGCTGCGCGAAGCGATCGGTCGGCACTACGGCTCGCAGGCCGAACGCATGATCGCCGACCTCGCGGGCGGCGGTGGCCAAGACTCGGTGGATATCTCCGCCCAGGCGACGGCCGACCTTGCGGCTCACCTCCAGGAACTCGCCGCCGAGCCCACGGTGGTCAATCTCGTGAACCTGCTGATCCTCGAAGCGATCCAGGCCCGCGCCAGCGACGTCCACGTCGAACCTTTCGAGCACACGTTGCGCGTCAAATACCGCATCGATGGCCTGCTGCACGAAGTCAAGCCGCCGCCGCGCCACCTTCAGGACGCCATCGCGTCACGCCTGAAAATCATGGCGGGCATGAACATCGCCGAGCGATTCGTGCCGCAGGACGGCCACATCGACTTCCCCACGCCGCTGGGCAAGGTCGACCTCCGCGTCGCCACCGCGCCGACCGTCTACGGCGAATCGATCGTCCTGCGCATCCTCGACGCCAAGGCGGCGCTGTATTCCCTCGACACGCTGGGTCTGGACGCCGATCGGCTGAATCGCCTGAAAACCATGCTCGAAACGCCGCACGGCATCGTGCTGGTGACCGGCCCCACCGGCAGCGGCAAGACCACGACGCTTTACGCGGCGCTCCAACACATCTTCAGCCCCGCCCTCAAGATCATCACCATCGAAGACCCCGTGGAATACCGGCTCGACGGGGTGAACCAGATGCCCGTCAACCGCAAGCGGGGGCTGACGTTCTCGGATGGCCTGCGGGCGATTCTGCGTCAGGACCCCGACGTCGTGATGATCGGTGAGATCCGCGACCGTGAAACCGCGGACATCGCGATCCGCGCGGCGCTGACCGGGCACCTGGTGTTTTCGACGCTGCACACCAACGACGCCGCGGGCGCGGTGACGCGGCTGACCGACATGGGCGTCGAGCCGTTCCTGATCGCGTCGAGCCTGCGGGGCGTGCTGGCCCAGCGGCTGGTGCGGCGGGTGTGTCCGGAGTGTCGGCGGGAGATGACGCCCAGTGATGCGCTCGTGCGGCGGATGGGCCATCGCGCCGATGAGGCCGGGACGTGGTACGAGGGCGCGGGCTGCCGCGCGTGTCGGAACGTCGGCTACCGCGGGCGGATGGGCGTGTTCGAGTTGCTCACGGTGGAGCCGGCGGTGCGTGAGGCGATCAACCGGCGGGACGATGCGTCGCGGATCCGGGCGGCGCTGGGGGAGGGTCACGTGACCATGTCGGAAGACGGCTACCGCAAGGCGGCGGCGGGGCAGACGACGTTGGAAGAGGTGTTGCGCGTTACGCACGAGTGACGTCGGGCGGGTTGCCGGGCGTGTTGTTCGGGTCGATTCTTCGGCCGTGCCGGAAAGGACGTTCTCCGCGTTGCCGAATTTTGCGTACAAGGCGATGACCTCACAGGGATCCGGTCTGGCCGGCCGCGTCGAAGCGGCGTCGCGTTCGGCGGCGGTGCAGCGATTGGCCGAGCGGGGGGAGTTCGTCCTGGAGATCAACGAGCAAAGCGCTCCTGCCGCAGCGACGGCCTCGCGCGGCGGGTGGTTTGGTCGGTCGGGCGTGAGCGCGCGGCAGCGTCTGGGTTTGCTGCGGCAGCTTTCGGTGGCGCTCGAGGCGGGCTTGACGCTGGTGTCGGCTTTGCGGGTCGTCGCGGATCAGGCCGACACCCCGGCCCTGCGGGACCTGGCAACAGGGCTGATCGACGATGTGCAGCGCGGCGAATCGCTTTCCGGAGCGATGCGGAGTGCCGGGCAGGGTCGGGTGTTCAACACGATGCAGGTCAGCATGGTGCGGGCTGGCGAAACCGCGGGCGTGCTGGACGAAGTGATGGCGTCGCTCGCGCGCTTTGCGGCGCGCGATCTGGCGGTGCGGGAGAAGCTGCGGTCGGCGGCGATTTACCCGGTGATTGTGCTGGCGCTGGCTTTGATCTCGATCGTGATCATTCTCACGTTCATCCTGCCGAGCATTATGGACTCGCTGGCCGACACGGGCGCAGCGCTGCCGCTGCCGACGGTGATGCTCATGCAGATCAGTGCGACGCTGCGGTCGCCGGTGGGCCTGGGCGGGTTGCTGCTTGCCGTGGTGGCGGGGGTTGTGTTCTGGCGCTGGCAGAAGACGCCGCGCGGCACGCTGGTGGTGGACGGCTGGAAATTGAAGGTGCCCGTGCTGGGCGTCGCGCTGCGGCGGGTGGCGGTGGCGCGATTCGCGCGCGTGTTGGGCACGCTGACCGGGGCGGGTATCGGCATCGTTGAATCCATGCGGATCGTCCGCGACACGCTGGGCAACGAGGTGCTCGCGCAGCGCATCGACCACGCCGCCGAGGAGATCGTGCGCGGCCGAAGCATCGCCGAGCCTCTCGCGCAGGAGGGCCTGTTCCCGCCGCTGCTGGTGCAGGTCGTCGCGATGGGCGAGCGCACCGGTAAGCTCGACACGCTGCTGATGCAGCTCGCGGAAACCTACGAGCAGGAAACCGAAGTTGCGCTGGCGCGGGTGATGTCGGTGCTCCCGGCGTTGCTGATTCTGGGCCTGGCGATTGTCGTCGCCTTCATCCTCGCCGCGGCGCTGCTGCCGATTGTCAACATGAGTCTGGCGGGGTGATGCGTTTCTGAACCACGAAGACACGAAGGGTAAGCATGCGTTTTTCAAAGGGAGTCTCGATGATGCGGCAGGCAAACGATTTTTCACGATTCGACAACGCGACAGCGCGGCCGCGTGCGGGGTGCTTGCGGCGCGTCCAACGTTCGGAGCGCGGCTTCACGCTGATCGAAGTGATGGTGGTGGTGATCGTGATCGGGATCCTGGCGGCGCTGATTGCGCCGCGGTTCCTGGGCCGGGCCGAGCAGGCCAAGCGTGGCGTTGCACAGCGGAACATCGCGCAGATCGAGTCGGCGGTGAACATGTTCCAACTGGACTACGGGCGGTACCCCGAGTCGCTGGAGGAACTGATCGTGCAGCCGGGCGATGTTCCGGACGAGCAGTGGATGTTGCCGGATCTGAAAGAGAAGGATCTGCTGGACCCGTGGGACAATCCGTACGTGTACCGGTATCCCGGGCAGCACGGGATCTACGACCTGCTGAGCACCGGCGCCGACGGGGCCGAGGGCGGCGAGGATGACAACGCAGACATCACCAACTGGGGCGCCTGATGCGGACGACGCGTTCAACCGGCCGCGGATTCACGCTGCTGGAAATTCTGGTCGTGCTGCTGGTGATCGGCGTGCTGGCGGGCATGATCGTGCCCGGCATCGGTGCCGGGCGGTCCAAAGCGCAGCTGCGTGAAGCTTCGCAGCAGTTGTGGCAGGCCGCGCGGTTCACGCAGCAGCGTGCGTTGCTGCGGGGCGTGGATCATCGGTTGGTGCTGTTGCCCGAGGGGATGGTGGGTGGGCCGGGCTTTCGCGTGGAGATGGTGGGCGCCGACGCCACGGCCGAGGATGGCTACGCGCTGCTTACCGACGGCGCGTTCAAGCCGACGCGGTTTGCTCCGGGGGTGACGTACGGCCCGATCGAGATCGGCGGCGCGTCGCTTTCGCTGGACGGTCGTCGGGTGATCGGCTTCCGCGCGGCGGGCGATGCCGACGCGGCGGCGGTGGTGCTGCTGGGGGTTTCGGGCGATCGCGCGCTGGCGCACACGGTGCTGGTTTCGCCGAATTCCGGCCGGGTCGAGCGGGTCGAGGCGTGGGTGGATCAACCTCCGAACGATCGTGAGGATCTGGATGCCTGAACGTCGCGGCGGCTTCACGATCATCGAGTGCCTGCTGGCGGGCATGATCCTCGCGGCTTTCGCGGGGGTGCTCGCGCGCGGCATCGCGCAGTCGGCCACGGCGATCCAGCGGGCCGATGATCAGCGGGCGGCGGCGCAATGGCTCGACGAGGTGTTGACCCGGATCGACCTGGTGGGGCCGGCGGAGATGAGCTACGCCGGGCCGTGGTCCGGTGTGCTTGATGAGCGATTCAGTTGGGAAGCGCAGATCGTGCGTGAGTCCACGTCGGACCTGTACATCGTGGACGTGACCGTTCGATGGTCGACGCCGCGGGGGGCGCAGGCGGTGCGTGGACACACGCTGCTGATGGACCCCGCGGGGTGGCGCACGGCGGGCCTGGCCTGGGACGCCTTGGAGGACGGGCCGTGATGCGAAGACGCTTCGACATTGCGGGCGACTTTGGCTTCACGCTGGTGGAGTTGATGGTGGTGGTGCTGCTGATCGGGATCGTGGTGGCCGGCGGAGCGGCGATGATTGCGCAGTCGGGCGCGATGCGGGAGCGCAGCGAGAGCGCTTCGACGCTGCAGGCCGACGCCGACGCGGCCTTGGACGCCGTGGTGTCCGCGCTGCGGAACGCGTTGAGGCCACGAGACGAAGATGCACGCTCGGGTTGGTGGGTGTTTGAAGGGCAGGATGAGACGCTCGACGAACGGCCGGCCGATCGCCTGCGCTTCATGACGGTGGACCATCGGCCGATCCGCCCCGACCAGCCCGAAGGTGACGTGCGGGAAGTGGCGTTCTCGTTGGAACCCGGCGGGGCGGGCGGGCTGCCGTCTCTGCGCCGCCGGTCGGACCCGACGATTCGGATCGACGAGGTGTTGCTGGGCGATGGCGGGGGCGTCGCCGACCGCGTGGCCGAGAACGTCATCGCGTTTGATGTGGCATATTTCGATGGGCTGGTGTGGCAGGCGGATTGGCCGGCGTCGTTGCAGACGATGCCGACGGCGGTGCGCGTGAGCGTGGCGGTGAGCGAGCCGGACCTGGGCGGGCGCGTGGGCCCGCGTGTGGTGAGTCATCGTCGGGTGGTGAGCTTCCCGCACTGGCCGACGCTGCGGGGCGCGTCGGGCACGGGCGCCACGCTGGACGAAGCCGGTGTGGACGATCCGGACGCGGGGGGTGAGCTTTGAGTGTCGCGATTCGCCGAGGTTTGTCGGAGTCGGCGCGTCGTCGCGGCGCGGTGCTGGTGGTGGTGCTGTGGCTGGTGATGGTGCTGGGCATCGTGGTGATGGGGCTGAACCGTTCGACGCAGCAGCTACAGGCGCGGTCGCGCGGCGGCCTGTCGGAGGTGCAGGCACGCTGGGTGGCGCGGGCGGGGGTCGAGCGGGCGATGGAGCGGCTCGTGGCGGACGTCACGGCCTACGACTGGTCAGGCGACGCGTGGTACGACGACCCCCTGGCGTTCGATCAGGTGGTCTTGGCGGATGGGTTTGTGTATTGGGTGACGGCGCCGCCGCGGGAGGGTGAAGCGGACGATGTGGTGCGCTACGGACTGGACGATGAGGCCTCGCGGCTGAGCGTGAACGCTTACGGCGCTGCGGCGTTGTCGCGGTTGCCCGGGGTCGAGGGCGATCAGGTGCCGCTGGCGATCATCGACTGGCGGGACGGCGACGACGATCAGCCGCCCGGCGGGGCGGAGCGGTCGTATTACGACGATTTGCCGTTTCCGTATGACATCCGCAACGCGCCGTTTCGGACGCATCGTGAGTTGATGTTGGTCAAGGGTGTGACGCCGGAGCTGTTTTTTGGCGAGGACACGGACCGCGACGGGGCTTTGGATTTCAACGAAAACGACGGCGACCGGCTTCCGCCGCCGGACGACGCCGACGGCACGCTTCGTCGGGGTCTGGCGGGGGTGACCACTGTGTTCGCGTACCGTCTGAATCGAACGATGACCAACCTTGAACCGCTCCAATACGATGAAGCGGACGCGGCGTCGCTGCGTTCACGGTTCGGTTTTTCCGAGGCGTTGGCCGAGGCCGCGGCGGAGCGTCTCGGTGGGGCGGACAATCCCTGGGGCCTGTCGGGTCTGCGGGGTAACGGCGAAGCGCTCGAGGGCGAGTTGGACGCGATCGATTTCGCGTGGGTCGCGGATCACTACGAAGATTTCACCGGCGAAGACGACGACATCCTTCCGGGTCGGGTCAACATCAATACGGCCCGGCGTGCCGTGCTGGAGGCGATTCCGCAGCTGCCGCCCGAAGCCGTCAACGACATCCTTGCCGCGCGAGACCAGGGCTCGGGCTTCACTCGGCTGGGTGGGTTGGTCGAGGCGGGGCTGCTTGGCGAAGACGAGTTCCGCCGCGCCGCCGAGCGGCTGACGGTGCGTTCCCATACGTTCCGGGTGCTCAGCCGAGGCGTGGCGCCGGGCGGCGCGTCGGTGACCGTGGAGGCGGTGATCGACCGCGGCGGCCGACGGCCGGTGATCCTTTACTGGCACGAAAGGTGAAAGCGATGCGGTTTGGAATCGGAACATCCCCCCACGCTTCGGCCGATGGCGGCACGCTGGGCGTGGCGTACCAGGCGGGTCGGTGGTCGCTGGCGGCGCTGCCATCTTCCGGCGAGGCGCCGTTGCACGTCGCGTCGGTGGTGGCCGCGATCGATGATCTGCCCGCCGGTTGGGCGCAGCTGACGGAAGGCCTGCCGGCGTCGAGCCGGGATTGGCCGGCTTCGCTGGTGCTGCCCTCGGGCCGGGTGTTGCACCGAGCGATCGAGTTGCCGGATGCGGATCCCGCCGCGATTCGGCAGGTTTTGTCGCTTCGCGTGGAAGGTTGGCTGGGGACCGGCGGGCGGGATGTGCGTTTTGGCTGGGCCAACCCGGTGGGCGCGGCGTCGCAAGGTCGTCGGTGGGTGGTCGTGGCTCCCGCAGAAGTCGTCGACGCCAGCGCGGCGCTCTTCGGGCGGATCAACGGCCCGCGGATCGCGGTGTCGGTATCCGACGCCGTGGCCCTGGCGTGGTCGGCCCAGGTTCCGCGCAGCGAACGCATCGCCGACGCCGAGTTGCTCGTCGTGCCCGATGCACAGCAGACGACGATGGTGCTGCGTGATCGGTCGGGGTTGCTCGGCTGCGAACATCTCGACGTCGTGTGTTCGATCGAGCCGGTCGATGTCTGGCGGTTTGAGGTGCTCGACGCGGCGGCGAGTCTGGCCGAGGCTGCGGGGTTGTCGCCCGAAAGCATTGCATGGCGTTGGCTGGTGGAGGAGTCCCACGTCGCGCAGGCGCGTGCATGGTCCGCTGCCTTGGGTCTGCGATCTACGCAGGTCGAAGCGGTCGCTTTGGGACGCCTGCTTGCCGTTGGCGCGGCTCGTGCGTTGGCCGCGAATGCTCCGACGATCGCTTTGTCGGGTCGCGACGACGCCGCGGCGCGCGGCACGGTTCCCCGTTGGGCGTGGATTGCCGCCGCCGTGGCCGTGCTGGGCGCGGCAGGCCTCTGGGCCTGGAGCGACCTACGCGCTGCGGCGGCGATCGAGTCGGCCGAAGCGGTGTATCCGGCCCTGACGCGGGATTCGCTGGAACTGCGGCGGCAACTTGACTTGTTCGCGTATCTCGAGACGCGACCGCCAACGCTGCTCGCGATGCTCGACGAAATCACCGAGAAGGCCTCGGGCTTTGATCCCAAGACGCTTCGGTACGACGCCGATGGTGACCTCGAGATGGCCGGCGTGCTCGCGTCCGCCGGACAGATCGGCACGCTGGTGGCCGAACTCGCCCAGATGCGCACCCTCGCCGCCGCCCAACTGCGCAGCCAGAAGATTCAGGGCCGGGACGAAGTGGCGTACGACATCTCGGCTCAACCCTCCCGACGATTCTTCGAAGCGTTTGTTCCGGTACCGCGATCCGAAGCGCCGGCCGACAAGCCGCCCATGCCTCAGATCGGCGGTGACGAATGACACCCCGCGAACGCCGCACTATCTCGATCGGACTGGGCGTGGTGGTGGTGGCCGTGACGCTCAACCTGCTCGTGCGGCCGGTCTTCGCGTCCTGGCAGGAGGCCCGAACCGCCCTCGCCGATCATGACCGCCGCCTGGAATCCCTGGAACTGCGCCTGGATCGGCGGGACACCAAGCAGCGGCAGCTCGCGCAGAAGCATGGCCCGGCGGTCGGTCAACCCTTGCCCTCCGTCGCGGTTGCGCGGGTGAAGTTCCCTGAAACGGTGCAGGCGGTGCTGAACTCGGGCGGGATGAGCGTGTCGTCGATGTCGCTGCAGGGAGTCCGCCGGATGCGCGAGGTGGCGGGCGTGTCGCTGGTGACGCTGCGGGTGGACGGCGAAACCAGCGGCGCACGCCTGGCCGATGTGCTCGCGGCGCTGCGCGGAAGTGAACTGTTGGCGCTGGTCGAAGATGTGCGCCTGGAAAAAGGCGGCGACAACGGGCGCGGCGAGGGCCCGTCGTATCAGATGACACTCGTGCTGGCCACGCCGGCGCTGACGGAGGGCGGATCATGAGTTCCGTGGCAGCGATCAGCGCCGCGGCGCAGCGGATGCGCGGGTGGACGGGCTATCTGCTGCTGTCCGCGTCAGCCCTGGTTGCGTTCGTGGCGTTGGCGATGGCGGCGGAGAGTTGGTGGTCGGCCGCGCGGGTGGGCGATCGACTCGATGAGGTGGCGGGGCGGTTGACGAGCGCTCGGCCGACCGACGCTGCGCCGGCCGACGCGGAACCAGGCGGGTCGCGACGCAACGAGGGTCGGCGCGGCTCGGCAAGCGGTGGGCTGGCCGAGGATGATGCGGGTCGGCTTGCCGCCGAGCGTATCGCCGAGCGATACGTGTTTGCTCCGCGGCCGCCCGAGCGTTTCCGCAGCGTGCAGGGCGTGTTGGGCGACGTCGTCATGTTGCGGGACGGATCGACCGTTCGGATCGGCGAGTCGGTGGATGGTGCCCAGGTGCGGGAGATCGGCGGGAACTGGGTGCGCTTCCACCACCGCGGCGAGGAGATCGTGGTGGACGTCGCGGGCAGCAGTGGCGGGGGCAGAGTCTCCCCGGGGCCGGGGATGTTTCCGTCACCGCCGGGCGGCGACTTTCGGGGGCGGCAGGGCGGGAGTCGTCCCGAGCGCGGCAACCGGCCTTCGCGTGCTTCGCGCGACAGTGGAGACGGCGAGCGTCGCAGCGTGCGGTTGCCCGCCAATGTGCCTCCGGAAGTGATCGAACGCATCCGGGAGCGCTCCGGCGACAACGTCGAAATCATTGTGGGAGACGCGCCATGAAATTATCCGGTCAAGCATCTTTTCTCAGGAGCGTGATGTTGTTTACCCGAGGTTCTCGGCCGGTGGTTGTTCGTGCGGGACGTCTGTTGCAGCACGCGGTGTGGGCGCTGCTGCTCATTGGCTTTACGCCGCTTCATGCGTGGGGTGATGAGGGCGACACAGGCCGGGCACAAGCGGCCGAGCGCGACGCCGAGTCGGCCGATCGGTTTGGCGACGAGCAAGGCAGTGAAGCTGGCGAGGCTGTGGGTGCCGCCGAGAGTTCGGAGGGCGCGGGCGATTCGCCGGCGGCCGAGGCGGAAATGATCTCGGTGTCGTTCAATGATGCAGAACTCAACGAGGTTGCGCGGTTCTACATGGAGCGGTTGAAGAAGCCGGTGCTGATCGATGACGCCGTGCGTCAGACGCGGATCTCGATCCTTTCGCGGGAGAAGATGACCCCGGCCGATGCGCTTGAGTTGATCGGTACGGCGTTGCGACAGAAGGGCGTGTTGATGGTGGAGAACGCGCGGAGTCTTCAGTTTGTTCCGCTCGACCAGATCGGCAAGATTGATCGGCGATTGGTGGCGGCGGATCAGAGCGTCGCCGAAGTGGAGAACCAGGCCGAGGTCGTGGACAAGATTTTCCAGCTCAAGCACTACGACGTGGAGCGACTGCGTGAGATCATCACGCCGATGTTGCCGGAGTACGCGATCGTGCTTTCGGATCCGAACACCGGGCGGCTGATCGTGACCGATGCCGCGGCGAACCTCCGCCGCATCGAGGCCGCGATCGAGCGGCTCGACGTGCCGCAGGCCAATCAGACGGTCGAGAAGATCCTGGTCGTTCAGCACGCCGACGCCAGCGAGGTGGTTTCGATGTTGCGGATCGTGATTGCCGGCTCGCTGGGCGGTGACGCCGGCGCTCTGGTGGGCAACAACAACCGCGGACGTGGCGGGCGGAACAACCAGGACGCGGCCGGCCCGAACGTGATCTTCGTCGAGCGCGACGACGCGCCGATCCTGCTCCAGGCCGACATCACCCGCAACTGGATCATCGCGGTGGCCCCGCCGACGATCATGGCGCTGATCGAGCGTTGGGTTGAAGAGCTGGATGTGGAGAAGGAAGATCAGGAGCCGTACCTGCTCGTGGACATCACGAACGCGGACATCAACGAGCTGTCGCAGCAGATCACCCAGGCCGTGCAGGCGATGCCCGAAGAGGACGTGCGCAACTCGGTGCGGGTGATCCCGTTCCCCAAGTCGCGACAGCTTCTGGTGTACGGCTCGCAGCGGGGGCGCAACCTGGTGCGTTCGTTGCTGACCGAACTGGATGTGGAGTCGTCGCGGTACCGAGTGATCGAAGAGATCCAGCTGCGCCACGACACGGCCGCCAATGTCAAGGCCAAGATCGAAGAGCTTTTCGGCGACGAGCAGGCGGTCAACGTGCGGTCTCGGTGGTTTGGCGGTTCTTCGGGTGGCAGCGCGGACGAAGAGGTCAAGGTCGCCGCCGACACGCAGCGCAACACGATCACCATCCTGACCGATCCCAGCCGGATGGAGCGGATCCGCAAGATCATCGAGGAACAGTGGGATGTGCCGATCGATCTCGAAGCGGTGAAGCCCAAGGTCTACGAGCTGAAGCACGTGGACCCGGTTCAATTGCAGGGCGTACTCGAGGACATGTTCAACACGAGCACGTCGCGAACCAGCGGGGCGTGGTGGGACGTGCAGACGACGGAATCCAACAACCCGGTGGGCCGGCTGTTCGGCCAGTTCAGTTTCCAGGCGTTGCGTGGCAGCAACAAGCTCATTGTGAGCAGCCAGAGCCAGGCGAACTACGCGGTGATCGACGATCTGATCGAGGAGCTGGATCGGCCGCAATCGGCGGGCTTGCCGGTGGTGGTCGAACTCAAGCACGCCAATGCCGAGGACCTCGCCGAGCAGCTCAACGCGATGTTTTCGCAAGCCAATACCCCGGCGATGATCCGCCGAACGCCGCGCGGCCTCAGCGACGCGCTCCGCGATGCGGCCAGCAGCCGGACCACGCCCAACAACAACCAGAACAGCAACAATCAGAACAGCGGCGGCGGCGGTGGCGGCAACAACGCCGACACCGACCCCAACATGCTGAACTTCTGGTGGTCGCAGTCGAATCCGCCCACCGACGAGCAGCCGATCAGCAGCCTCATCGGCAAGCCGCGGTTCGTGCCGATCAGCCGCCGCAACGCGCTGGCGTACCTCGCGCCGCAGGCGTACAACGAACCGTTGGCGACCCTGATCGGCGAGCTGGACCTGCCCAGCTCACAGGTCATGATCCGTGCGGTCATCACCGAGATCGAGCACAACGATGAGACCACGCTGGGCGTTCGGCTGGCGTCGGACCCTTCGATCCTCTCCGACTCGCGTCTGGGTGACATGGCCATCGGCGGTTCGGCCAGCGCGAACTTCGCCGAGGTCTTCGGCAGCGGTCGGGGCACCTTCGACGCCGGGGTGAATCTCAACGTGCTGCTGCAGATGCTCATCCGCGAATTCCGGTTGCAGATCATCAACGAGCCCCGCCTCTACACCGCCGACAATCAGGAGGCCCACTTCTTTGACGGCCAAGACGTGCCCGTGATCGTCAGCGACCAGTCCAGCCGGCAGGACGCCAACACCTTCAACCGGAGCTTCGACTACCAGTCGGTGGGCACCCGCCTGCACGTGCGCCCGCACATCACGCAGGAGGGCGCGATCGACCTGGAGATCAACCTCGAACTGTCGCGCATCGAGTCCAGCGACACGGTCTTCGGCAACTTCATTTTCAACCGTCGCGAAACCACGACGCACGTGACGCTCGGGGACGGCCAGACCGTGGTGATCTCGGGCATCGTGCGGCAGGAAGACTTCGAAGACGTGCGGAAGCTTCCGCTGTTGGGCGACCTGCCGCTGCTGGGCGGGCTGTTTCGTTCGACGGATCGTGGCGTACGCAACCGCGAGGTGATCGCTTTCATCACGCCGGTGATTGTGAACCCCGCAGAGGCCAGGGCCGAAGACATCAGCCGACGCAACCGCCTCTGGCTGCAGGAGTTTCAGCGGGATGTGGCGAATCCCGACGGCGACGCCGACACGCCGACTGCGCCTTCGACGGACCCGCTGATGCCCGGCCGGATCGCGCCCGATGCGGTACCCGACCCCGAGCCTGAGTCGGACCCAGCGCCCTCGCCGGAGGCAGTGGATCAACCGTTGACACCGGGCCGGTCTGAGCGGATCTGACCCCGCGTGACAGGAGCGATGCGTTTGCGTGTTTGGCATCTCCGATGCGTGCGGATTCTGAGCGGATGCGGCGGCCTGTGGCTGTCGTCGCTGCTGCTGTTGCCGGGTTGTTCCGCGACCGAACCCGAGGCGCCTTTCGGTGGGCGTGACGTTCATCCGGTGGCGATCGGCGATGCTGATGAGGAGCGGCTCGCGTTGTCCGGTGACGCGTTGCCGCCGGGTTGGTCCGGGGGGGTTACGGCCGTGGGCACGGTGCACCCGTGGGTGCCGCACGGCGGGCTGGCGCTGCCGGAGGTTTCGTCCGACGGACGATGGATCGCGTACCTGCAGCAAGCGGATCAATCGGCCGTGCCGCCGCCGGATGCGGCGCTGACCGGGCGTGGTCTGGACGGCGTGACGCTGTGGGTGCGCGGCGTCGACGGGGCGGCACGCGCACGGCCTGCGGCGCTGTCGGGGGCGTGTTGGCCGGCGTGGTCGGCCGATGGCGCAGCGCTGTTCTTTGTCACTTACGAGCCCGGCGGCAGCGCTTCGCTGGGCCGGTTCGACGTGGTGACCGGTCGTGTGGATCGCAAAACCATAGGTCTGCGTCATCTGCTCAACCCCGTGCCCAGCCCCGACGGCGCACGCATCGCCGTGATCACCTACGACCAGAACCCAAGAAACATGCGTGTGGCCATCATCGATTGGTCCACCGCTGGCCTGACGTTCGCGCCGACGACCCGGGAATCTGAATCGCCTGCGGATTCGCGCTTGCCTCGGGAGGATGTGACGACGGCTCAGATCATGCCCACCTGGGCGGACCGCCGATCGTTGCTGTACGCGCAATATTCCGGACGTCGGAACCCTTCGGGCGCGGCCGGTGCCGCGCGTGGTCGCGAGGTGGCGTTGCTGCGCTGGCAGATCGACACCGACTTCTCGCCGACGCCGGTGGGTCGGCTGCAACTGCCGGATCATCCTGCCGACGCGCTCATGCGTCAGCAGGGCCTGCTGGCGCATTTTGATCCGGCCGGTGGACGGTGGATGTACCGAGATGACTCGTCGCGGTCACGGGTGATCGATCTGGCGACGCAGCAGGAGGCCGTGCTGCCGCCGGGTACGGCCACCTCGGCGTGGTGGCTTTCGCCCTGGCTGGTCATCGGTGGCGATCAGGCCGTGGCGATGTACGAAGCCCGGCCGGCGTCCGCGGCCAGTGCAACGGCGGGGCCTTGGTTGCCGGTGAATCTTCGTCTGCTCGACGGCCGGTGGGCCCCGCGGTGGGTCGATCCGCAGGCCCGCAGCGTGCTGCTCGTCGGGCGTGGCGACCGTTCGGATCGGCTGGCGCTGTACCAACTCTGGATCGTCGTCGCCGAAGATTGAGCGAGAGGTCGCCGGGATGACGAGCTTGAGCAGCACGAGGTCCTGCCGAGCCTCTCGCTTGTTGCGCTTCGAATTCAGGACCGACTTTGAAGCGCTTCAAGCCTTCTCGGGACAGCCGCTTGAGGGTTCCTTGGAGCCGCGTCGATCTGCGCTCGTGCCCACCGTCAGCGTTATCGCCAGGCACCCGCGTCGCCCTGCCGCAGTTGCTGCTTGAAGCTTCGGAGCGTGGTGTCGCGATCGATGACCACGCATTCGACGTCGAGCATCTCGGCGAAGTCTTCCAACGGTTCGGCGGTGAGCGCGAGGCTGTAGCCGGTGTGGTGTGCGCCGCCGGCGTAGATCCACGCGGCGGCGGCGGTGGGCAGGTCGGGCTGGGGCTTCCAGATCGCCCGGGCGACCGGCAGGTTCGGCAGGTCTGCCGCGGGTGACAGAGCATCGACGGGGTTGAGCAGGAGACGGAATCGGTCGCCCAGATCGATCAGGGACGCGTTGATCGCGGGGCCGGCCGCGCCGTTGAAGACCAAACGAGCCGGGTCCGCTTTGCCGCCGATGCTCAGCGGGTGGACTTGAAGGCTTGGCTTGGCGTCGGCGATGGTCGGGCAGATCTCGAGCATGTGGGCACCGAGCACCGCCATCCCGTCGGGATGCAGGTGGTAGGTGTAGTCCTCCATGAAGCTCGTGCCGCCCGGCAGGCCGTGCGCCATCACCTTCATCGCGCGCAGCAGCGCGGCGGTCTTCCAGTCGCCCTCGGCCCCGAAGCCGTAGCCTTCGGCCATAAGCCGTTGCGACGCGACGCCGGGCAGCTGCTTGAGCCCGTGCAGATTCTCGAAGGTATCGGTGAACGCATATGCATCGACTTCCGTGAGGAACCCCCGGAGGCCAAGATCGATCCGCGCTGCGTCGCGGATGGCGGCGTGCCGCGCGCCGCCTTTAAGCAGGTCCTCGGCCATGTTGTAGGTGTCGGCGTAGTTGTCGCAGAGCGTGTCGATCTCGGCGTCGGTGACGGCGTCGGTGTGCTTCGTGAGGTCGCCCAGACCGTAGCCGTGGACCTCGTAGCCGAACTTGCGTTGAGCTTCGACCTTGTCGCCGTCGGTGACGGCGACCTGTCGCATGTTGTCGCCCAGTCGTGCGACCTTGAGTTGCTTCTGATCGGCCAGCGCCAGCGCGGCGCGGGCCCAGTCATCGAGGCGGCGCTGGACGTCGGCGGCTTCCCAGTGGCCGACGATGACTTTGCGGGGTTTGCGAAGTCGTGCGCAGATGTGACCGAACTCGCGTCCGCCGTGCGCGGACTGGTGCAGATTCATGAAGTCCATGTCGATCGTGGCGTAGGGCAGATCACGGCCGAACTGGGTGTGCAGGTGGCACAGTGGTTTGCGGAGGGCTTCGAGGCCGGCGATCCACATTCTGGCGGGCGAGAACGTGTGCATCCAGGCGATCAGGCCGACGCAGTGCGGGTCGGCATTGGCGGCGTGGCAGAGGGCGGTGATCTCGGCCGGGCCGGTGAGCACCGGCTTGAACACCACGCGAATGGCGGGTCGGTCGGAGGCGTCGAGCGCGCCGGCAACACGCCGGGCGTTGGCCGCGACCTGCTCGAGTGTCTCGGGGCCGTAAAGGTGCTGTGAACCGGTGACAAACCAGACTTCGTAAGACGAGAGATCGATCATGGTGGTTACGGGGCTGGGTGTGGTTTGGCTTGGGTCGGATTAGGCGGGTTGGCCGTAATATGCATCAGGACCGTGTTTGCGTTGGTGGTGTTTTTCGAGCACGTAGGGTTCAAGCGTCGCGATGATTTCCGGGCCGACCGAGAGCGCGAAGGTATCGAGCGCCATGGCGGCGCAGGCTTCGAGGGCGACGGCGTTGTCCACGGACTTGTCCGGCGTCGTGCCCCAGGCGAAAGGGGCGTGGCCGGCGACGAGGACGGCCGGCGTGGTCGCCGGATCAAACGCGTGATCACGCTGAAAGCACTCGACGATGACGTGACCGGTGTTGGCTTCGTACGCGGAGGCGACTTCGTCGGGCGTGAGCGCTCGGGTGACCGGCACCGGGCCGGCGAAGTGGTCGGCGTGGGTCGTGCCTAAACAGGGGATCGGCCGCCGCGCCTGCGCGAAGGCGGTGGCTTTGGGGCTGTGGGTATGCGTGATGCCGCCCGCCGCGGCGAAGTGCCGGTACAGCAGGAGATGCGTGGGCGTGTCGGAACTGGGCCGGGCATCACCGTCGACGACGCGCCCGTGAAGATCGACCAGCACGATGTGCGCGGGGGTGAGTCGGTCGTAGGGCACGCCGCTGGGTTTGATGGCCACGATGCCGGCTTGGCGATCAATCCCGCTGACGTTGCCCCAGGTCAGCGTGACCAATGCGTCGGCGACGAGTCGGCGGTTGGCGTCGCAGACCTGCTGTCGGAGGGCGGCGAGTTTCATGCGTCCTCCGACGTGGCCTGGCGCTGCCGATCTCGGATGGCCATGAGT